>JBKPSC010000271.1:0-7353 GCA_046734915.1 Acidobacteriota bacterium
ACCGGCGTGGCGATCAGCTCGTTCCGTGTCCGCGGCCACACCGAGTCCTTGGGGTTCGTATCGAACTCCCACAGCTTCTTGCCGCTCTCCGCCTCGTAGCCGCGCACCCAGCCGTCACCCTGGCCCGAGACGACCTGCAGCACGCCGCCGATTCGCCCGACCGCCGGCGTCGACCACTGGCCGTGCAGAATCCGATCCTCGACCGAGTTGTCTTCCCACACCAGCTTTCCGGTGTTCTTGTTGATGGCGATGATGGAAGGCGCTCGCGGCGACGGAATGTTCACATGGCTCTCGTCCTGGCCGTTCGACGTCGAGACATACAGCAGGTCACCGTAGATGACCGGCGACGAGTTCGACATGTTGTGAGGATAAGAGCCGACCTCTTCCATCATGTCGAACGACCAGATGACGTCGGCGTCGTTCGGGCCGGTCAGTTTCTCGTCCTTGAACGGGCCGTCGTTCTCGTTGTCGCGGAAGCCGTCGATGTCGAGGCAGAACACGACGCCGCGGTTGCTCGTGTAGTACAGGCGGCGATTCTCGACGAGGGGCGACGATGCCACGCCCTGGAACGGCCAGTCGTTGGCGCGCCCCGACTCGAGCTTGACGTGCGTCTGCTGCCACAGGAACTCGCCGTCCGACTCGCGGAACGCCATCAGCACGCCGCGGTCGCCGCCCTGGTTCTTGTCGCGCACCAGCTCGTTGTTGGTCCCGACGAACACCATGCCGCCGGCGACGACCGGGTTGCCGTAGCTCTGCGAACCGAGATCGGCCACCCATTTGACGTTCTTCTTCGTCTTGACGTCCCACTCGGCCGGCAGGCCCTTCATGTTCGAGACCATGTTGCGGTCGGGGGTGCCGCCCCACATCGGCCACTCGTTCGAGCCCGGATCGGCGGCCAGAAGGTGCGTCGTCACGGCGATCGCGACGAGCGCCGTTCCTGCGAGTGCGCGCTTCATGGTTCTGACTCCTACTGGTTCTTCGTAATCGACAGGTTGTCGAGGTACGCGCCGAACTGCGCGTTGAGGAAGAACCCCGGAGCGCCCTGGCGATTGCCGATCGGATCGAGCTTCTCGATGGTCCAGGCCTGTGGCTCCGTCTCGCCGACCGCCCACGCTTTGCCCTGCGCGCGCACCTGGCCGTTCGGCAGATTCTCGACCCGCAGCTTCAGGTGATACCAGACGTCGGGCTTCCACGCGAAAGGCACCGTGACGGTTCTAGCCGTCTCGGGCTCCCACGACTCGATCTTCAGCCGCTGCGAGTTGCCGTACAGGACGAGCGAGTAGCGCTGCGCGGTGATGCCGAGGTCGGCGATCTGCCGCCGCCGCGTCGCCGAGCGCACATCGGCTTCGAACGTGTAGTCGGACCAGTTGACCGGTCCGACGAACGCGCGCACGCGCATGAAGATTGTGTCGTCGGGTGCCTTTTGAATCACCTTCTGCCCGTCGAGCGTCGTCACCGACACTTTGCCGGCGGTGGCGTTGACCCAACCTGGAGGGACTGCCCCGTCGGCGTAGCTCTCGAACGTCTCTTTCCACGGCAGCGGATGGACGACGCGCGCGCGAGCCTGTCCGGTGAGGGCTCCGACGGTCGCCTTGATGAGCCCGGCCTGTTCGACTGGATCGGCGCCGACCGCGAAGGTGCCGCCGTTCACCGTGCCTTTGAGACCATCGAGCGCCCACTGCGCCTGCGGTTCGTCGCGCAGGAAACGTCCTTTCGCGTCGAAGAGCCGCGCCGTCAGCTTCACGCTCTTCCCCGGTTCGAGCACCAGCTCGGTGGGGAACACCTGCAGGTACGCTGGCTCGCCTTCGCCGCGGGCGACCGGTTCGTCGACGGCGAACCCCGTTGGTGACGTCGCCTGCTTCGCGCCGATGGCATAGACGGCGTCGCTCGAGACGAAGAAGATGCGTCCGCGCGAGACGGCCGCGCCGGCCAGGATCTGCTCGGGCGTGCCTTCGGAGCTGCAGCAGCTGTTGGTGCTGATTGGCAGCTCGACCGAGCTCAGAATCTCACCCTTGTCGACGCGCGGCCGGACGATGAAGAACTTGCCGGCGTCGGTGCCGACGTAAATCTTGCCGTCGGCCATGATGGGCGGGGCCTTTTGAGCCGTGGCGAGTTGCATCTCCCAGAGCTCGGTGCCGCGCTCGATCTCGTAGGCGTGCAGCGTCGAGCCACCGTCGATCTGATACAAGCGCCCACCGTCGACAACCGGCGGCGAGAACGCGAACTCGACGCCCTTGACCGCCCACTGGCTGGTCTTGACGTCTCCGGTCTGTGACCCGTCGATCGATGCCAGCAGGCCGAGCGTGTTGCCATCGACGTTCTCGTCGCCGTGCGACAGGAATACCTGGTTGTTGCTCACGACGACGCCGGTGTTGATCGCGCGCTTCGAGGCGACGTAACTCCACACCTTCTCGCCGGTCTGCGGCTTGATGGCGTGGACGGCGCCGTCACCGAGGCCGGCGATGAGCAGCCGGGTGCCGTTGATGTTGGCGATGAGCGGCGACGCGTACGCGGTGTCATACGGACGACCGCCGGGATTCGACACGTACACGACGTCTCCGGTTCGCTTGTCCAGGGCGATGAGGCGGTGGGCGCGATTGGAGGACGTGCCCCAGTTCGACACCGCCGCGCTGACGATGACGAGATTCCCATCGACGAGGGGCGACATCGTGCGTCCGCCATGGGTCGTGAACGCCGCCCACTCTTCGCCGATCGATCGATCCCAGAGCAGCTTGCCGTCACGGCTGAGCGCGATGACCTGTGCGCCGCCGCTCAGCGCGTAGATGTTGCCCGTTTCGGGATCGGCCGCCGGCGAGGCCCAGCCGATGCGGTGCGGCGGCACGTCGCTTTGGAAGATGTTGAACTTGTATTCCCAGATGACCTTGCCGGTATCGGCGTCGAGCGCCATCACCCGCTCTTGCAGGTTCGTGCCGCGGCCCGACGGATTCTGGACGTAGACGCGGTTGCCCATGACAACGGGGGCCGAGCGGCCCCCGTACGGCACGCGCCACAGGAAGTTCTCGCCGTTCAAGGCCCACTTGTCGATGAGCCCGGTCTCACGGGAGATACCGTCTCGGTTCGGGCCGCGCATCTCCGGCCAGTCACCGATTGGGATGCGCCGCGGCGCCTGAGCCGACAGCGTGATGGCGATTCCTACTGCCACGAGCGCCAGCGCGAGTGACCTTCTCAACATGGCCATACCTTTGAGGCTATTCTCCACACTACGTGCGCGTCACCGGTAGCGTTTACCCCGGCCCCACGCGAACGGTCGAGGCGCTCGGCGCGGGATGCGGAGGTATTCTAGCCTTCTCCAAGAGGGAACCGATGAGACGACTTGGCCTCGCCTTCCTGCTGGCCGCCGCCGTCCTGTGCACCGCCGCATTAGCGGCGCCGGCTGCCGATTGGCCTCAATGGCGGGGACCCGACCGCAACGGTGTCTCCAGCGAGACCGGACTGCTTCAGCGCTGGCCGCCGAGCGGACCGCCGCTCGTCTGGACGGCGCAGAATCTCGGGGCCGGCTACGGATCAGTGGCAGTTGCCGGCGATCGGGTCTTCGTGCAAGGCCTGCGCAACCGTCAGAGCATCGTGTCGGCGCTGAGCCTGACCGATGGCCGCGAGGTCTGGTCGAAAAACCTCGGTCCGGGTGGCGAGAACGATCGCGGATCCGGACCACGCAGCACGCCGACGGTCGATGGCGACCGGCTCTACATCCTCACCGAGAGCGGCGATCTGTGGTGCCTCAGGCAGGACGGCTCGGAAGTCTGGCACCGCAACATCCTCCGCGACTTCAGCGCTCGCAACATCCCCTGGCTCATCAGCGAGTCGCCGCTCGTCGACGGCAATCGCCTTATCGTCTCGCCGGGCGGCCGCGGCGCCGGCATCGTCGCACTCGACAAGATGACCGGCGCCACCCTGTGGACGAGCAAGGAACTGAGCGACGAAGCGGCATATGCCTCCGCCATCGTCGCCGACGTCCAGGGCGTGAGAACCGTGATGACCTATACGGCGGATGCCGGGGTCGGCGTGCGCGCCTCTGACGGAAAGTTGATGTGGAAGTATCGGCCGGTCGCGAACAACACCGCCAACATCGCGACGCCCGTCTTTTTCGACAACAAGGTCTTCTACACGTCGAACTACGGGACGGGCGGCGCGCTGCTCGGGTTGCGTGTCGAAAACGGGGAGGTGCGGGCGCAGGAGATCTACCTGACTCGCGAGATGCAGAACCATCACGGCGGAGTGGTGCTGGTCGACGGCTACCTGTACGGATACAACAACGCCATCCTCACGTGTCTCGAGTTCGCCAGCGGCAAGATGATGTGGCGCAATCGATCGGTCGGCAAAGGCGCGGTGACGGCCGCCGGCGGCGATCTCTACATCGTCGGCGAGGACAACATCGTCGGCCTGGCGGCCGCCACGCCGACTGGATATCAGGAAAAGGGCCGCTTTCAAATCAGGGACCAGGGGGCGCCAGCCTGGGCCCATCCCGTCGTGAGCAACGGTCACCTGTACATCCGCAACCAGAACGTCCTCATGAAGTACGACGTCCGGGCGCGCGGCTGACGCAATCAGCTCACGCGACTTCAGTGGCGCCTTGACCATGCCAGGCCGAGACTCGCACCGGTCGCCGACGGCCGGCCTGCTGTCAGGACTCGTGCTGACGCTGGCGATGGTGATGGCCTATTCCTGGTACACCTCCAGCCAGATCGCCGGATTGCGCCGGCTGCAGATCGAGCTCACCGACCGCAACCGCCGCGAGTCACTCCAGCTGCTGCGGATCCAGAACGACCTCAATCAGGTGGCGCTCGCCGTGCGCGAGATGCTCGACACCGACGAGCCGTACCCCTCTACGCGTGGTCCGCTCAGTTCGATCGGATTCGCGCCGACCTCGACGACGCCCTCGAGCGCCAGCAGCAGGTGGCGCTGGGCCGGCGGACGCCGGAACAGACCCGCTACGTCGCGACGTCGATGGCGCAATTCTGGGACGCCGTGTCCCGGATGTTCGAGCTGGCCCGCGCCGGACGCGACACGAGGCGCGGACGCAGATTCGCGTCTCGCTGCAGGCCCGGCAGGCATCACTGAGTACGGCTGTCGCGCGCTTGCTGGTCCAGAACAACGAGAGCGAAGCCCAGGTTGCCCAGGAAGTGCAGGCGATCTACGACCGGGTCGGGCGCCAGGTGTATTGGCTGCTGGCGGCCACGCTCTCGGCCATCGCCGCGACGGGCCTGTTCCTCATTCGATCGAATCGGCGGTTGTTCGCGGAGATCGCCTCGCTGTCCGAGCAGAGGAGGGAGATCGCGCAGAAGCTGATTACCACACGTGAGGGCACGCTTCGCGAGATTTCCCGCGAGCTGCACGACGAGTTCGGTCAACTGCTGACCGCCATCGGCTCGATGCTCGGGCGGGCGAGCCGGCAGATTCCCGAGGGCTCCGGCCTGCGGTCCGATCTGCGGGAAGTGGGCGAGGTCGCCCAGACCGCGCTCGACAACGTCCGCGGGTTGTCGCGATCGCTGCATCCGGCCATCCTCGAGGAGCTCGGCCTCGCGAGCACCATCGAGTGGTATGTGTCGACGGTTGAAAAGCAGTTCGGCATCAAAGTGACGTACGAGCGCCTCGGCTCCCTGCCCACGGTGGATGAGCAAACCGGCATCCACGTCTACCGTGTGCTGCAGGAGGCGCTGGGGAACGCCGCCCGGCACTCCGGCGCCGGCCACGTTGTCGTCAGGCTCCGATCCGCCGCCGACGCCATCGAACTGGAAATCCAGGACGACGGGCGCGGGTTCAAGCCGGAGCCCGGCGGCCGCGGACTCGGTGTGGTCGCCATGCGCGAGCGTGCCGCCTTGATCGGCGGCACGGTTGAATTCAACGAGGCGCCGGGCGGCGGCACGCTCGTCATCCTGCGCGTCCCGATCGCGTCACGAAGCGCCGTCGCATGAGTGCCCCCATCAGCGTCCTCCTGGTCGACGATCATCATCTGGTGCGGCGCGGATTCCGCCGCATGCTCGAAGACGACCCGGCGATCGCCGTCGTCGGCGAAGCCGCGACGGGCGATGAGGCGATTCGCCTGGTGGCGGAGCTGCGGCCCCGCGTGGTCGTCATGGATGCGGCCATGCCGGGCACCAACGGCCTGGTGGCGACGCGATCGATTCTCGCGTCCTCGCCGGACACCGCGGTCCTGATGCTCAACATGCATTCGGAAGAAACCCTGGTGCGGCAGGCGCTGGATGCCGGCGCGCGAGGTTACATTCTGAAGAACGTCCTGGACCTCGACCTCGCCGCTGCCATCAAGCGCGTCGCCGCAGGCGAGATGGTGCTCGATCCCTCGGTGCGGCGCTCGCCGGCGCTTGCCGGCGAACGCGATCGGCTGACGGCACGTGAGCTCGAAGTGCTGCAGCTGATTTGCGACGGGCTGTCGAACCGCGACATCGCCGCTCGCCTCAACGTCAGCATCAACACGGTCGCCGTGCACCGGGCGAATATCATGAAGTCGCTCGGCGTCCACAAGACGGCGGAGCTCGTCGTCTACGCGCTCCAGAATGGGCTGGTCAATCCGCTGTGACCCGCCGCCTCCCCGATCGTCCGCAGTCGGTGCATCGGCGGCAGTTTCTAGCGCAATGCGGCGGCGCGCTCGGACTGGCCGCACTGCCGTTGGCCACCCAGGGCCAGCCCGGCGCTCCCGGCTTTCGTCTCGTCGACGTCACCGCGACCGCCGGCCTGCAGTTCCGGCACTCGAATGGCGCCTACGGCCGCAAGCTCCTCCCGGAGACACTGGGGTCCGGCTGTGCGTTTCTCGACTACGACGCCGACGGCTGGCAGGACATCCTGCTGATCAACGGCGCCGACTGGCCCGGTCATCAGAAGCAGCGCTCGACGCTGCGGCTGTATCGGAACAACCGGAACGGCACCTTCACGGATGTCACACGCGGCGCCGGCTTGGATGTCGAGCTCTACGGGATGGGTGTGGCGGTCGGCGATTTCAACAACGACGGGTTCCCGGACATCTTGGTGACCTGCGTCGGCCAGAACCGGTTGTTCCGCAACACCGGCAAAGGCACGTTCGTGGACGTGACGCGGACGAGCGGACTTGGCGGCCGCACGGCGTTCAGCACGTCGGCCATGTGGGTAGACGTCGATCGCGATGGATGGCTGGATCTCTTCGTGTGCAATTACGTCCGGTGGTCGCCCGAGACCGACGTCTTCTGCAGCGTGAACGGGAAGGACAAGTCCTACTGCACGCCGGAGGCCTATCGCGGCGAGACCTGCTGGCTGTTCCGCAATCGGGGCAACGGGACGTTCGAAGACGTGACCGCGACGTGCGGCATCTTCGACTCGAGCTCGAAGTCGCTCGGCGTCGCG
>JBKPSC010000272.1:0-5995 GCA_046734915.1 Acidobacteriota bacterium
GGCCCCGCCCGCGGGAAGCGGCGGCACCCAGAGGATCGGTTCTTTAGGGAAGCGGAAATCGAACAGGGGTCCTTCGTCGTCGCGGCGCATGACGGTATCCGGCCTGAAGTATGCGACGAGCTCCGTGGGGGTGAAGAGGAGGCTGGACGTCCGGTCGCCGTTGAGTTGACGGATCGCCTTCCAGTGGGCTGCATCCCGAAACTGCTCGTTGATGAGCGGATCGGGTACCGGCGTTCTGAACTTGAGCCAGAACACCCCTGCCGCCGTCAGTCCGGGCAGCAGACTCAAGCAGAGCGCCCAGGCAAGCACGCGTCTCGAGTCTGAAACCGCCGCCTTGGAATCGCCGGAGCCCGACAGCGCCCACATCGCGATGACGACCAGGCCGAGCACGCCGGAGGTGAGCGCCGCAGTGGGCCTGGCGTTGGCCGCGGCAATCGCAAACAGCACCGCCGGGACGAGGCTGCGACGCTCGCCCGAGTGCCATGCCGACACATGGTTCATGGCCAGGAGGATGAACGCGACGCTCCACGCGTTGGCTTCCTCGTAGACAGCGGGACGCGTGGCGAACATCAGGGTGCCGCCGGGGCCGAGCGCGACAGCGCCGATGACGAAATACCAGAGAGCCGCGGCTTCCCGAGCCGAGTCCGAGGACTCGCGCAGGGACCGTTGCAACATTTGCAGTGCCGCCCAGTACGCAAGCAGAACGGCCAGGGCGAGATAGAGCGGCGTCAGAGCCGAGTGCAGGTAGCGGTTGATCCCGAGGAACGGGATCCGCAGGAGGCTGGGCGTGATGCCGAAGTAACCAAAGCAGAGGGCATCCCGGTAGAAGCATTCGCCTTGAATGTCACCTGGCTTCACATCCAGCCGGGCGTGCACCAGCATGGACTCAGCCTGCGCCCAGTAGAAGGAGGCGCTCCAGGCCCCTGAAACGTCCTGGTAGCGTGGATCCCATGTGCCGCGACTGGTGTAGTAGAACACCAACGGCATCAGCGCCAGCACGGCGATCCGGGAGATCGCGCGAAGCCGGGACACGAGGCGACCCTGATCGGTCGACGCGATCATGCGGGAATCTTATCAGCGTGCCGCAGGCCGCAGACGCGCCCTGAACCAGCACTCCCTCGCTTCGACCGGCGTCCTATCTCACGGTCGGCGGCAAGGAGTCAGAATCCCGTGGGCAATCGCCGGACGTACTTCGTCAGGCCTCGGACAGTGACTTCCGCGCCAAAGACGTCACCATTGGCATCAACGGCAATCCCTTCGCCCGATGCGCCTTCCGGCTGATCGGTCATGTGAGGCGGAATGAAGAACATGACCTTGCCGTCTCTGGCGCTGCCGATCCGCACGCCCTTCTTCCAGCCAGGATGGGTGGTCTTGCTCGATTCCGAGTCGTTGGCGTACAGAATGTCGTTCTTGATGAACATGCCGCTGACGCGGCTGAACTGTTTCCACTCTTCGATGAACTTGTAGTTCTGATCGAACACCTGAAGGCGTACGTTGCCGCGGTCTGCGACGATCAGCCGCCCGCGCTGATCGAACACCATCGCGTGCGGAGTCCTGAATTCACCAGGCCCGGAACCGAATTTGCCGAAGCTGCGGATGAATTTGCCGTCCTTCGAGAAAACTGAAATGCGGCCGACGGTGCCCGGCGGCGGCTGCGGATTCTGGCCGCTGTGTCCCTCGGAAATCAGGATGTCGCCGTTCGGCGCGAGGATGACATCGCACGGCTCGTTGAGCGACTCCGGCGGATCGCCTGGCGCGCCGCCTTTGCCGATCGTCAGGAGCACTTTGCCATCAGGACTGAACTTGATCACGCGGTTACCTTTGCCTGCCGCGTCCGGAAACTTTTTCAATTCGTCCGGGCTCGCCGACCGCTCGTCGGTCACCCAGACGTTGCCCTCTTTGTCCACCTGGAAGCCGTGCGGAAAGATCATCGTGCCGGCGCCGAAGCTCTTGACGAGTCTGCCGGACGCGTCGAACTTGAGGATCGGATCGAGCGTCGAGCCGGCGCACGAGTTGGCGCCGCAGCGATCGTAGGCCCAGATGCTTCGGCCGTCCGGGTCGATGTCGATACCGGCGGTCGATCCCCACGTGCGGCCGGCAGGCAGCGTGCCCCAGTTTCGAATGGTTTCGTAGGGGTTCGGCAGGCCGTTGACCGGTTCGACAGCAGACTGCGTCTCGGTGCGCGTCCCCAGCGCGATCATGATTGCGGCAGCAGCCAGCGCGGTCCGCATAAGCCGTGACGTTGACATGGAAGCCCCCTTGAGAAAAACGGGGTGATTGGACCTGAGGATGCTAGCACGGCGTCAGGTTTCCGGAGCCGCCACTCCTGATCGAGGACACTTGTTCTCCAGACTGGCTTGATGCGGACTATCCTGTCCCCGACGAGGAGTCGCTCGCGCGCCTTGGCCGCCTGAACGTCTGCTACTCAGATGCTGACCTCGCGAACATTCCCCTACGCACTGGTCAGCCTCACGCTCGCCACCGTCGTCCTCGGTCTCGCTCTCCAGGTGGCCGACGGTTTTTACAAGCCAGCTGCCCTGACGCTCCTGACGATCGCCATCGTCCTCACCGTGACCGGCGTGTGCCTGATTCGCTCCGAGCCGTCTGGCGCACAGTGGTCCCGCGGCCCTGCGGTGATGGCCGCCGGCGTCCTGATTCAGCTGGCGGTGCTGTTCCGGGCGAAGCCCGGCATGTACCTCGAAGAGTTCGCTCACCTGGAGCTGTTCAAGCTAGGCGTGGTGCTCGAAGCCGCGCTGGTTGGTGCCGGTGTAATGGGCGGCCGGCGGCTGGCGCGTTCGTGGTTCCCGGCGGTCCTCGTATTGAACCTCGCGCTGGGCGTCTGGATGCTCAATGCCTCGCCGGATCCGCACATCGACGTCCTCGAGGTCCACGACGCGGCGCTGCGCGCGCTTGGCCGCGGCCGCAACCCGTATCAGATCACATTCCGGAACATCTACGGGCCGAACTCCGGTCTGTACAACCCGGAGGCCGTTTCCGGCGATCGGGTCTTGTTCGGCTATCCCTATCCCCCTATGAGCCTGCTGGTCGTCGCACCGGGTCGACTCATCTTTGGCGACTACCGATACGCCGAGCTCGCTGCGCTTGTCGCCGGCGCCGCGTTCATCGGCTATGCGGGCGCATCGGTCACGGCACGACTCGCCGCGGTTCTGCTACTCACGACTCCGCGCGGATTCTTCGTGCTCGAACAAGGCTGGACCGAGCCGGTTGCCGTGCTCATGCTTGGCGCCACGCTCTGGTCGCTGATGAAGCGTCCGGCATGGTCGCCGTGGATTGGCGGTCTCTTCGTCGTGACCAAGCAGTATCTCGGTCTCGCGGGTCCGCTACTCTGGAAGACGGGAGCCCAGCGTCCGCAGAACGCGTGGGGTTTTCTCTGGCGTGCAGGCGTCGCGGCATCGCTCGTGACCGTGCCTTTCGCACTATGGAACCTGCGAGCGTTCATCGATACGGTGATCCTGCTGCAGACCAAGGAGCCCTTCAGAATCGACTCACTGAGCTTCGTGAGCTGGGCGGCGCGGGCGGGACTGGGCGAGGGATCCTTTGTCTGGGCGGCCGGCGCCGCAGTGGTGGCGTTGGCGTTCGTGCTCTGGCGCACCCCGAGCACGGCGGCTGGGTTTGCTGGCGGCCTGGCCCTCACGACCCTCGTCACCTTCTCGATGGGCTCGAAGGCGTTCTGTAATTACTACTTCTTCGTCGTCGCCGCGCTGTGTGCGGCGCTTGCTGCACTGGATACCTCGGCCAGAGTCTCGCGGGACGACTCCGTGCTCCTAGACTGCCGGCGCGTCGCGAGCGGTCCTACGGAGATCGTTGCCGGCGTCGCCACGAACCGGCGATGACAGGTCCGGACAGGAGCGCCACTGCCGCCGCGAGCAGCGCCAACGAGACCGGCCGCGTCACGAGCACTGCCGGGGAGCCTTCGCCAATCGCCAGGGCCCGCCGTAGTTGCTGTTCGGCCATCGGTCCCAGAATCACACCGATGATGGCCGGCGCGAGCGGAATCGAATGACACCGCATCAGGTATCCGATGCCGCCAATCGCGTACAGCATGGCGACATCGAACGCGGAGCGGTTCACGCTGTACGCACCGGCGCTCGACAGCACCAGAATCGCCGCGTTCAGGAATGGACGCGGAATGGTGAGCAGGCGTACCCACACGCCGACGAGCGGCAGATTCAGCACGAGCAGCATCAGGTTGCCAACGTAGAGGCTGGCGATGAGTCCCCACACCAGGCGTGGCTCGTGCTGAAACAGCAGCGGTCCGGGCTGAAGTCCATATTGCTGAAATGCCGCCAGCATGACGGCAGCGGTGGCGGTGGTCGGCAATCCCAGTGCGAGGAGCGGGACCAGCGTGCCCGCGGCCGACGCATTGTTGGCCGCCTCGGGTCCTGCCACGCCTTCGATCGCCCCGCGACCGAATTCACCCCGATCCCCGGCCAGCCGCCGCTCGACTGCATAGGACAGGAACGTCGGAATCTCGGCACCTCCCGTGGGCAGCGCACCGAGCGGGAAGCCGATCGCCGCGCCGCGAAGCCACGGACCCCAGGATCTCGCCCAGTCTGACCGGGTCATCCACGCGTCCGCCCGAAACGCGACAATCTCAGGCTCGTCCATCGCCCCCGAGGCGGAGTACAGGACCTCGCCAACGGCGAAAAGTCCAACGGCGACGACCACGACGTCGACGCCGTCGAGCAGTTGCGGGATGCCGAAGGTGAGGCGCGGCACGCCGGTGAGCGGATCGATCCCGATGATCCCGAGCAGAAGCCCGAACAGCAGGCTCGCAAAGCCGTGCAGACGCGATTCGCCAAGCACGGCCGACACCGCCACGAACGCGAGCACCGCCAGCGCGAAGTACTCCGCGGGTCCGAAACGAAGCGCGAGCTCCACCATTGCAGGTGCGGACACGGTGAGCGCGGCAGTCGCCAGCGTGCCTGCTACGAACGACCCGATCGCCGCGGTCGCCAGCGCCGCCCCACCACGTCCCGCACGTGCCATCAGGTGGCCTTCCACCGCCGTCATCACCGACGCGCTCTCGCCGGGCATGTTCAGCAAGATCGACGTCGTGGATCCGCCGTACATCCCGCCGTAGTAGATGCCCGCGAACATGATGAACGCCGGAGTCGGATCGAGAGAGTAGGTCACTGGCAGGAGCAACGCCACAGTGAGGGCTGGACCAATGCCCGGCAGCACGCCGACTGCCGTGCCGAGTGTGACCCCGGCGAGCGACCAGAGCAGATTCACGGGCGTCAGCGCGACCGAGAAGCCGACGGCAAGCGCGGTCAGTGTCTCCATCGTCTCGTCAACGACCGCCGAAGAGGACGCCCGGCGGAAGGGCAACGCCGAGTCCGTCGGTGAAGGCGACGTATACGGCCGCACAGAGCATCAGGCCGATGAGTACGTCGCGCAGCCAGCGTCGGCTGCCGAATGCCGACGCCGTACAAGCAAACAGCACCGTGCCTGACGGCACGAATCCAATCGGGTTCAACAACGCCGCACAAGCGACGAGACCGACAGCCACGCGAACCACTGGAACGTTGTTCGCGCGACGATCGCGCCCACTCGTGCTGCGCCCGAGGGCGATCAGCGCCAGGACAATCGCGCACGCGCCGAGCACCAGCGCCGGAAACAGCCATTCACCAACCTGTGGGGCACTCGCCCCGTCAGCAGACCCGCGCAGGCGGGCGACGATGCGGCCAATCCTGATGCGCTCTGCGTCGAGAAACCGTTCGAACGCCGGTCCAGCCAGGTAGGAGTCGGTCCAGCCAAGCCTCTTCAGCGTCTCGCGCCAGGATTCGCTGTGCGACATCCGTTCGACCGCAGCCGTGAGCGCCTCTCGTTGCCCTTCTGTGAGACCCGGCGGCGCGACAACGGCGCGCCAGTTCGCGAGTTCGACGTCCAGTCCCTGCTCGACGAGCGAGGGCACTTCGAGATCGGAGGCCCCTCTCGGCGCGGATATCGCAATCGCGCGAAGTCGGCCGGA
>JBKPSC010000273.1:0-11128 GCA_046734915.1 Acidobacteriota bacterium
CGTAGCGACCCGCCCGGGGGGAGCTCCGCCCCGTCACTCACATCCGTCACTCTTCTGTAACCACTTGCAAAATAAAGGCTTCGTGCCACGCTTGCGCACAAAACCCTGACATGTGTCTTATCGGCTGGGCTGCGCGTATCAATCACGAAGAGTTCGGGGCACAATCAGAGCGACGTGAAACGTTCGGCAGGCGTGGAAACCCGTCAACCCGAACCGGGGGGTCATGTGCTCGCGACTCCCCTGCTCAAGTGGGCCGGCGGCAAGCGGCAGCTGCTTCCCGCCATCCGCGGCTTTTACCCGTCAGCGTTCAACGCCTACATCGAGCCGTTCTTCGGCAGCGGCGCAGTGTTCTTCGATCTGTGGAGCTCGGGCCGGCTGGACGGTCATTCAACCGTGCTTATCGATTCCAACCCTGACCTCGTTGGCTGCTATCAGATGGTGACAGCGTACGAGGAAGAGGTAGCGGCCACGCTCGACCTACTGGCCGACGACCACAGGCGGCTGGGCACTTCCCACTACTACGACGTGCGCGATCGACGCTTCAATCCGCTGCGCGAGGCCCGGCGGGCGACCGACGGAAGCATCAGCTATACGCCCGAGCTCGCCGCGATGCTCATCTATCTGAACCGAACCGGATTCAACGGGTTGTTCCGCGTGAACGCCGGTGGACGGTTCAACGTGCCCGCCGGCCGCTACGAGCGACCTCGAATTGCGGATCGTCAGCGCCTCCATGGCGTGGCCGCCGCCCTGGGCGGGCGGCAGGTCCGGCTTCAGTGGGGGACGTTCACGGATATGCGGTCCATCGCAAAGCGCGGCGATTTTCTCTACATCGACCCACCGTATGCACCGCTGTCCGCGACGGCGAGCTTTACCTCCTACACGGCACCGCGGTTCGAAGCGGAGGACCAGGTTCGCCTGCAGAAGGTCGTCGTCGAGTTGGCGCACCGGGGATGTCAGGTGCTGCTGAGCAATTCGACCGCTGACGCCATCGCAGCCCTCTACGACCGCAACCGAGACGCCGAGCTGGCCGGCCTGCGGGCGCATCGGGTGCCGGCTCGAAGGGCCGTGAACAGCGTGGCCTCTCGCCGGGGGACGGTCGACGAATATCTCATCAGCAACATTGCGCGTCGAAAGTGAAGGCTCCCCCCGCCGTCGCGGCTGCCGTGGTGACGTGCTACTCTCAGCAGTTGTCGGACCGCGTCCGACGGCATCCGGTGCGGCATCGCGCGCGAAAGTGGCGGAACTGGCAGACGCGCCGGACTTAGGATCCGGTAGCCGAAAGGCTTTGGGGGTTCGACTCCCCCCTTTCGCACCAGCTGCGCTCGAGCGTCCAGCCCGAGCGCCAGCCTCGGCCGGGCTTAGCGCCTTACCCCAAACTGCAGACCATCCGATACTTTGAACTAGGCTCTTGTCGATGAAAACCGATCTGGTCGACGTCAGCGAGACGCGAAGGGACCTGCGCGTGGAGATTCCGAGCGACGTGGTCGACGCGCACATCGCGCGTGTCGCGCAGACCTACTCCCGCCGCGCGCGCATTCCGGGCTTCCGGCCTGGCAAGGCTCCGGCTCGCGTCATCAAACAGCGCTTCAGGGGTGAAATCCTGCACGACGTGTTGCACGACCTCGTGCCCCGGGCCGTGGACGATGCCCTCAGGGAGCGCGGCGTCGAGGCAATCAACACTCCCGATATCCGCGACGTGAGCGTCGACGAAGGTCAGGCGCTCACTTTCACCGCGTCATTCGACACGGTGCCGTCGTTCGACCCCGGCGACTACGCCGTCATCACTCTCAAGCGCCCCTCGACACGGATCGAGGACGCCGCCGTGGACGCGGCGCTCGATCGGCTGCGGCAGCGGGCCGCACGCTACGAGCCCGTCGAAGGCCGTGGCGTTGTCGAAGGCGATACGGTCACGCTCGATCTCGAGCGATGGAGTTACGCGGACGGCAAGGCGCCCGAGGGGCAACCCGAAGATCGGGCCCCGGAACCCGACGCCCCGGGCGTGAACAAAGACAGTCATGCCGGCGTCGACGTGGAGCTCGGTTCGAAGGTCAACCCGCCGGGATTCGACGAGCAGTTGCTCGGGCTCGAAGTCGGCGCGACGAAGCGCTTCCCGATTCGCTATCCGGCCGACCACCCGATTGGGGAGTTGGCGGGCACGTCGATTTCCTATAGCGTGAGCGTCAAGAACATCAAGCGCCGCGTGCTGCCGGAGCTGGACGATGAATTCGCCAAGGACATGGGCGAGTTCGAGAATCTGGACGCGTTGCGGGCGCGGGTGCGCGAGGATCTCGAGCACGAAGCGCGTCACGCCGCGGAGCGCGACGTGCGCGGCGAGCTGATGAAGCAACTGGCCGCACGTGTGCCGTTCGAGGTGCCTGCGTCGCTGGTCGACCGCGAGGTCGATCGCCGGATCGAGGAGTTCGCGCATCGCCTGATGGACCAGAACATCGATCCACGCCAGGCGGGCATCGACTGGAACACGTTCCGCGACAGTCAGCGCGAAGTGGCGCGCGAGGCCGTGGCCGGAGCACTCGTGCTCGACGAAGTTGCACGACGCGAGAAGCTCGAGGTGACAGAGGCGGAAGCCGACCAGGAGATCGGCCGATACGCAGAGCGGACGGGGCGCACACCGGCCGCCGTGCGCGGTGCGCTCGAAAAGGAGGGAGGGCTGTCGCGTGTTTACGCGGGGCTGCGCCGGGAGAAGTCGATTGACTACGTCATGGCGCGTGCTACAATCACCAGCGAGTAAGAGCCCCGCTCGCTAGTCCCACACATCACAGCGCCAATCCGACAGAATCTATGCGTCATCAGCTGCCTGATCCGCGGATGCAACTTGTGCCGATGGTCGTCGAGCAAACGAACCGCGGCGAGCGCGCGTACGACATCTTTTCGCGTCTGTTGAAGGACAGCATCATCTTCATCGGCACGCCGATCGACGATACGGTCGCGAACCTGGCAATTGCCCAAATGCTGTTCCTGGAGGCCGAGGACCCGGACCGGGACATCATGCTCTACATCAACAGCCCGGGGGGGTCCATTACGGCCGGGATGGCCATCTACGACACCATGCAGTTCATCAAGCCCGACGTCCAGACGATCTGTATCGGTCAGGCGGCGTCGATGGCCGCGGTCCTGCTGGCGGCGGGGGCGAAAGGGAAGCGGTATTCCCTGCCCAACTCCAGAATTGTGATCCACCAGCCCCTGATGTCTGGTCTTGCGGGCCAGGCGACCGATATTGATATTGCAGCCCGCGAGATTCTGCGCATGCGGGAGCGGCTTAACGACATCCTGGTGCACCACACCGGGCAGCCCCTGAAGCGGATTCAGGACGACACCGAGCGTGACTACATCATGTCAGCGGATCAGGGGAAGGAATACGGTATTATTGATGACGTCATTCGGAAAAGGGCCTGACGGGGGCCGGTCCGGGGCTGTGACGGCAGAGGCTCGCACATGGTAAAGAAGTCCGGCGAAACCGAAGTCCTTCGCTGCTCGTTCTGCAACAAGGACCAGAACGACGTTCGGAAGCTCATCGCCGGCCCGACTGTCTTCATTTGCGACGAGTGCGTCGAGGTCTGCAACGACATCATTGCGGACGACAACAAGTTCGAGAACCGCGGAACCCGGTCGTCACTGCCCACCCCCCAGGAAATCAAGAAATTCCTCGACGAGTACGTCATCGGCCAGGAGCGGACCAAGAAGAAGCTGGCGGTGGCCGTCTACAACCACTACAAGCGGATTGAGATCCAGAAGCAGCCGCGCAGCCGGAACGACATCGAGCTGACCAAGTCGAACATCCTGCTGATCGGTCCGACCGGCACCGGCAAGACGCTCCTGGCGCAAACGCTCGCCAAGCTCCTCTCCGTCCCCTTCACGATCGTCGACGCGACGACGTTGACCGAGGCCGGGTACGTCGGCGAGGACGTCGAGAACATCATCCTGAAGCTGTTGCAGGCGGCGGGCGGCGACATCGAGAAGTGCCAGCAGGGCATCATCTACATCGACGAAGTCGACAAGATCTGCCGGAAGGACGAAAATCCGTCGATCACCCGCGATGTATCGGGCGAGGGCGTCCAGCAGGCGCTGCTGAAGATTCTCGAGGGTACCGTCGCCAATGTACCGCCGCAGGGCGGTCGCAAGCACCCACACCAGGAGTTCTTCCAGGTCGACACGACGAACATCCTGTTCATCTGCGGCGGCGCGTTCGTGGGCCTCGACAAGCAGATCGAGCGGCGCGTCGGCAAGAAGACGCTGGGCTTCAAGGCTGACGTGAAGTCGCTGCGCGGCCGCGACATCGGCGCGACGCTCGAGCAACTCGAGCCGGGCGATCTCATCAAGTACGGCCTCATCCCCGAGTTCGTCGGCCGCCTGCCCGTCATCGGCACGCTGCACGAGCTCGACAAGGCAGCGCTCGTCCAGATCCTGACCCAGCCGCGCAACGCCATCACGCGGCAGTACGTCAAACTGTTCGAGTACGAAAATGTGAAGCTGCGCTTCACCGACGACGCGCTCGAGGCGATCGCCGAGTCGGCGCTCGAGCGGAAGATCGGCGCGCGCGGTCTTCGCATGATCATCGAAGACCTCATGCTCGACCTCATGTATCAGGTACCGAACCAGAAGAAAGTGCGCGAGGTCACGATCACCCGTGACGTGGTCATGGCCAAGGACAAGCCGATCGCGCTCATCGAGAAAGCCGGCTAACAGGACAGGTAGATTTCAGCTTGCGGATTGCAGAGTACAGGATTGGAGCGGCCGCCGAACCTGACGTCAATTCCGCCCAACCCCGCCACCGTCTCTGACAACCTGAAGTTTGACATCTAAAACCGTAACCTAAATGGACACTCCCTTGGAAGTTTACGAGACCCTGCCGATCGTTCCGCTTCGGGACGTGGTCGTCTTCCCGCACATGATGATGCCGTTCGTCATCGGACGGCCGAGCTCGACGCGAGCGCTCGAGCACGCGCTGCTCAAGGACAAGCGCATCTTCCTGGCGGCGCAGCACGACGCGTCGGTCGACGATCCCCGCCCCGAGGACATCTACACGATGGGCTGCGTGGCCAACGTCGTGCAGAGCCTCAAGCTGCCCGACGGCAACATCAAGGTGCTGGTCGAGGGCGTCGACCGCGCCCGCGCGGTCGAGTGGAAGGAAGACAAGGGTTTCTACCGGGTCGTGGTCAAGGTACTGGCGAAGCAGCGCGAGACGAGCGGCGATGCCGAGTCGACGATGAGCCGCGTCGTGTCGCTCTTCGAGCAGTACGTCAAGCTGTCGAACAACCTGCACTACGACGCGATGATTGCCGCCGTCCGCGTTGACGATCCCGGCAAGCTGGCGGACACGATTTCCGCGCACCTGCTGGTCGGCGTCGATGAGAAGCAGAACCTGCTCGAGATCATCTCACCGCTCGAGCGGCTCAATCGCATCGCCGGCATCCTCGAGATCGAGGTGGACAAGCTCCAGGTCGACCGCCGCATCCAGTCTCGCGTGAAGAAGCAGATGGAGAAGGCGCAGAAGGAGTACTACCTCAACGAGAAGATGAAGGCGATCCAGAAGGAGCTGGGCCGCAAGGACGAGAAAGGCAACGAGGTCGACGATCTCAAGAAGAAGATCGAGCAGGCCAAGATGCCGAAGGACGTCGAAGAGAAGGCGATCCAGGAGTTGAAGCGCCTGGAAGCGATGCCGCCGATGTCCGCCGAGGCGACGGTCTCACGCAATTATCTCGACTGGCTCATCGCGGTCCCCTGGTACAAGAAGACCCGCGAGAGCCGCGACCTGAAGCGCGCCGAGGAGATCCTCAACGAGGATCACTACGGGCTGGAGAAGATCAAGGAGCGCATCCTCGAGTTCCTCGCGGTCCGCGCCCTGGTCAAGAAGCCGAAGGCGACGATCCTCACCTTCTCCGGGCCTCCGGGAGTCGGCAAGACCTCGCTGGCGAAATCGATCGCGCGAGCGATGAACCGCAAGTTCGTCCGCCTGTCGCTCGGCGGCGTGCGCGATGAAGCCGAGATCCGCGGCCATCGCCGCACCTACATCGGCGCATTCCCCGGCCAGATCATCCAGATGATGAAGAAGGCCGGCACGATGAATCCGGTATTCCTGCTCGACGAAGTGGACAAGATGTCCATGGACTTCCGCGGCGATCCGTCGGCAGCGCTGCTCGAAGTGCTCGATCCGGAGCAGAACAGCACGTTCCTCGACCATTATCTGGACGTCGAGTACGACCTCTCGAACGTGATGTTCATCTGCACGGCCAACGTGCTGCACACCATCCCGCAGGCGCTGCGGGACCGCATGGAGGTCCTCCAGCTCGCCGGCTACACCGAGCTCGAGAAGATCGAAATCGCGAAGAAGTTCCTGGCGCCCAAGGCCATCGAAAACCAGGGCCTGACCAAGGACAACATCTCATTCAGCGACGAATCGCTGCAGGCGGTCATCCAGCGCTACACGCGCGAGGCCGGCGTCCGCAATCTGGAACGCGAGATCTCGTCCATCTGCCGGAAGATCGCCCGCAAGGTCGTGGTCGAAGGCAAGCAGTTCACCGAGGAGATCACGCCAGACAAGGTCACGCAGTACCTGGGCGTGCCCCGCTATCGCAGCACGATGGCGGAAGAGTCGAACGAAATCGGCATCGCGACGGGCCTCGCCTGGACCGAAGTCGGCGGCGAGATTCTCGTGACGGAAGCGACATTGATGCCCGGCAAGGGCCATCTGACCCTCACCGGCAAGCTCGGCGACGTCATGCAGGAGTCGGCTCAGGCGGCGATGAGCTACGTCCGCACCAAGGCCGAGGAGTTCGGCATCCCGAAGGAGTTCAACCGCAAGACGGACGTCCACGTCCACGTGCCCGAGGGCGCGATTCCCAAGGACGGGCCGTCAGCCGGCATCACGCTCGCCACCGCCCTCGTCTCGGCGCTCACGCGCGTGCCGGTCCGGAAAGACGTGGCCATGACGGGTGAAATCACGCTGCGCGGCAAAGTGCTGCCGATCGGCGGCGTGAAGGAGAAGGTCCTCGCCGCGCACCGCGCCGGCGTCAAGAATATCGTGCTGCCCAAGGACAACGAGAAGGATCTGGCAGACATTCCCAAGAACGTGCTGGACACATTGAACGTCTACATGGTCCAGACGATGGACGAGGTCCTGAAGATCGCGCTGACCGAAACGCTGGCGGGTCGCCTTCCTGCGGAGGCCCAGGCAGAGACCGACGAAAGCGCCATCACCGACGACACCATCACTCACTAAGCGGCTCACGGCTCAGGACCCAAGGCTTACGCTCGCAGAACGCGGACGTTCCGGCCTGAGCCCTAAGCCCTAAGCCTTGAGCCCTTGAAAATAGTCGCCGAGTTCGTGACGAGCGTCGCCGACGTCTCGACGATGCCGGGGCCGCCATTACCAGAGGTCGCCCTAATCGGCCGTTCGAACGTCGGCAAATCGAGTCTGATCAACGCGCTCGTGCGGCAGCGTCTGGCTCGCACCAGCGGCGCCCCGGGGAAGACCCGGCTGGCGAATGTCTACCGCGTCGCACGTGGCGGTGGTGCAGCGTTCTATCTCGTCGACCTGCCGGGCTACGGGTTTGCACGTGGTGGATCGGCGGGCTTCGACGAGCTGGTGCAGGGCTTTTTCGGGACACCTTCGGTCGCTGCTGAGAGTCCTGCGGCTCTCCTGCTCGTCGACGCGAGGCATCCGGGCCTCGAGAACGATCGGGCAGCCTGGCAGTGGCTGCGAACCGTGGCCGACCACGTCGGCGTGGTGGCGACGAAGATCGACAAGCTCGCGCGCGGTCAGCGGATCCGCGCGATGAGAGAACTTGAATCCGCATTCGAAGCTGCCGTGTTGCCGGTTTCAGCCGTCACCGGCGAAGGATTGGACGAACTGTGGAAACTGATCGACAGGCTGGCGAACAGCCCCAAGCCGCCGCGGCGCAGCAACCCAAGGGCAACGGCGCCGCCCCCCCTGAAAAGATAGAGCGCATCGACCTCGCGACGCTCAAGGACATGAGCGTCAGCGCCCTGACGAAGGTCGCCAAGCAGCTCGATGTGCCGGGCGCCACCGGCATGCGCAAGCAGGAGCTCATCTTCGAGATCCTGAAAGCGCGGGCCGAGAAGAGCGGCCTGATCTTCTCCGAGGGCGTGCTGGAGACGCTGCCCGACGGGTTCGGCTTCCTCAGAGCGCCGGATTACAACTATCTGCCCGGTCCGGACGACATCTATGTGTCGCCGTCGCAGATTCGCAAGTTCGACCTGCACACCGGCGACACCGTATCGGGGCAGATCCGGCCGCCCAAGGACGGCGAACGCTATTTCGCGCTCATCAAGGTCGAGGCGGTCAACTTCGAGCCGCCGGAAAAGGCCCGCGAGAAGGTCTTCTTCGAGAACCTCACCCCGCTTTATCCCCAGAACCGCATCGCGCTCGAGACCGACGCTGAGAACCTCTCGGCCCGCGTCCTCGACCTCATGGTGCCGATTGGCAAGGGTCAGCGCGGCCTCATCGTGGCACCGCCGCGCACCGGCAAGACGATGCTGCTGCAGAACATCGCGAACAGCATCACCAGAAACCATCCCGAGGTCTATCTCATCGTCCTGCTGATCGACGAACGGCCGGAAGAGGTGACCGACATGCAGCGGTCGGTGCAAGGCGAGGTGATCTCGTCGACCTTCGACGAGCCCGCGCAGCGCCACGTGCAGGTCGCGGAGATGGTCATCGAGAAAGCCAAGCGTCTCGTCGAGCACAAGAAGGACGTCGTCATCCTGCTCGATTCGATTACGAGGTTGGCGCGTGCCTACAACACCATCGTGCCGCCGTCGGGCAAGGTACTCTCGGGCGGCGTCGACAGCAACGCGCTGCAGCGCCCGAAGCGGTTCTTTGGTGCCGCGCGAAACATCGAAGAGGGCGGCTCGCTGACGATCATCTCGACCGCACTCGTCGACACGGGTTCGCGCATGGACGAGGTGATCTTCGAGGAGTTCAAGGGCACCGGCAACCTGGAGATCCACCTCGATCGGAAGCTGACCGACCGACGCGTCTTCCCGTCGATCGACATCCAGAAGAGCGGCACTCGCAAGGAAGAATTGCTGCTGCCGAAGGAAGATTTGAACCGGGTCTGGGTGCTCAGGAAGGTGTTGACGCCGCTGTCACCGGTCGAAGCGATGGAGCTACTGCTCTCGAGGATGGCCAAGACGAAGACCAATCAGGACTTCCTTGGCTCGATGAGCAACGGGAAGGCCTGACGCGTCCTCGCTTCTATTTGTCGTGATCGAGCGTGAGCCATGCCGCGAACGGCATGAGCACCACGAGGCAAGCACCGAGACCGACGGCAAGCCACACCAGGGGCGAGGCGCCGACGAGCGTTGACAGCAAATCGACCAGATCGGCGTAGCCAACCCGTGACGCCGCAGCTTTTGCCAATCGGGCCGGTCCGTTCAACCAGCTCAGCCCGACGATCGACGCCGCAACGCCGACGACGACGGCGGCGGCGACACCCTGGACGACGCCGATCGGCCGCTCTGCCCTGTGCGCCGCTTCGAGCCGCGATCTGACTCTCGCCCGCCACCACACCTGCGACGCCGTCGGCAGCGCCGCCTCTTCCCAGGCGCGGCGTTCGCCCGCCCGCAGCGTTTCGACAAGCCGCAAGGTTTCGTCGCACTCGGCACACGAGTCGACATGCTCGCGAAGTCCCGACGAATCGAGATCGGTGCGCCCGTCGCACACGGCGACCTTCAAGAGATCCGCTTCGAACGGACAGCCCGAGGGCCTCACGATGCGCCTCGCAGGAATGCCGCCAGCCGGCGCCGCGCACGGAACAGCAGCTGCTTCACGCTGGAGCTCTTCAGGCCGGTGATCGACGCGATCTCGGCGTGAGAAGCGCCCTGCGCGTAGGCCAGCCACACCAGCGCGCGGTCGCGGGGCTTGAGCCGTCCGAGCGCAACGGCGAGGTCGGTCCGCCGGGCGGCCTGATCGCCGGCATCGCCCGGGCGCATAGAGCCATCGACCTCGACGCTGGCCTCATGGAGACCGACCGACGGCGCCTGCCGCCTCGCGTCGAGCACAAGGTTCGTGGCGATTCGAAACAGGTAGTGCCGCCGGTGGTCGTCGCTGTCGAACGTGCGGCCGCACTTGAGGAGGCGGTAGTACGACTCCTGGAGCAGGTCGTCCGCGGCCTGACGGCTTCGGGACACGCGCGAGAGATAGGCCCACAACGGCCGCGCAGTCCGTTGGTAAAAGAGCCGGAAGGCCTCTTCATCCATGTCGAGGGCCGCGTCGGCCTCGCCGGCCAGGCTCTCGATCCGCTCGACATCGGTCATCAGCACCTCACCCACGCGGCGGCTCCGGCGGCACGATGAGGCCGAGCCGCCGCGACAGCAGATAGGCAGCAAGCGCGGACAGCAGGAACCCGGCGCCAATCGAGATGCCGACGGTCGCCATGATCGAGAGGAAGCGCCCGACCTCGAGAAGATCGGGATCTTTCGCGACACGCTCGGCGGAGACGAGCACACCCAGGCCCAGGACGCCGATCACCATGCCCATCTGCATGGACCAGAGGATCCTGTTGAGCGGCGCGCTGACGCCGTGGCCAGGTGTTTCAATCGGACCGCCCGATTCGAGAAAGTGACGGCCGGCCGGAGTCTGCGAATAGGCGAGCAGATCGTCGGTCGAGCTGAGACGCTCGAGCAGCTTGGCGTGAGCGTCGGCCTGGACCTTGATGGCTCGCGACCAGCGCCGATGATCGATCAACGACTTCAGGAGCCAGGCGATCACCCCCAGCACCATCATCAGGCCCGTGAAAACGGCAACGCTGTCCAGCATGCCGCTCACGACGCGCGCGCGCCGCGTGCCGCCCGTCTGCTCTTCCCAGTCCCAGGCGGTACGGCCGGCGCCGAAGTAGAACGCCGGATTCTGGACGATTTCGGCGTGGCTCGTGAGAAACGCCGCCAGCGCCGGATACGCGCGCAGGTAGTCGGCGTCGGAAGCCAGAGAAGGACTCAACCTCAGAACGTCAGCGACCGCAGGCGGGTACTGTCGAAGAATCGCCCGCAGCTCGTTGCGGACGCTGTCGGCTGTGGCCTGCTCAGACGGCGGCGCCGCGGGCTGGACCTGCGCGGCGGCCGGCGTCGTCAGGACAATCAGATAAACGGC
>JBKPSC010000274.1:0-6337 GCA_046734915.1 Acidobacteriota bacterium
GTCTGCTCACCGGATACGTGTTCGTGGACGTCGCCGGTCGCGACATCAGCAGCTACGTGGACGAGGCGAGCCGCGTAGTGCGCGAGCAGATCAAACTCCCGCCGGGCTACGCGGTGCTCTGGAGCGGCCAGTACGAGGCCATGGCTCGCGTCCGCGCGCGCCTCGCGTACATCATCCCGTTGACGCTGTTCCTCGTGGTCGTGCTGCTGTATCTGAACACGCGGTCGCTCACGAAAACGGCGATCGTGTTGCTGGCGGTACCGTTCTCGGCGGTCGGCGCCGTCTGGTTCTTGTACTTGCTCGGCTACAACACGAGCATCGCCGTGTGGGTCGGGCTGATCGCGCTGCTCGGCGTCGACGCCGAGACCGGCGTCTTCATGCTGCTGTATCTCGATCTGGCGTACGAGAAAGCGTCGCGCGACGGACGCCTGCGAACACTCGCCGACCTGCAGGCGGCGATCGTGGAAGGGGCCGCGAAGCGGCTGCGCCCGAAGTTCATGACGGTGGCGACGATGTTTGTCGGCCTGATCCCGATCATGTGGGCCACCGGCACCGGGTCAGACGTGTGGAAGCGGATCGCCGCGCCGATGGTTGGCGGCATCTTGACGTCGTTCGTTCTCGAGCTCGTCGTCTATCCGGCGATCTACGAGATTTGGAAGTGGCACTTCGAGTGGAAGCGCAGCGCCGAACAGCAGCCCACCACCTTCGACGCCCTGCCGTCGCCGCAAGCGGCTCCGTGACTCAGCGGACGTAGCACCCGCCGAGATCCCACATTTTGCCCTATACTCGCCAGGACGCACGGGGATGCGCCCCGATGACTGCGAAGAACGCCGCGAAGAGGGCGATGAACGAGGCTGACCGCGAGAGCCCCGTGCTCGCGAAGATGGCCGCGATTGCGATCAGCACGCTCACGCTCGTCCTCGGGTCCGCGCCGCTTCTTGCCCTCGACTCCTCGCTGGACATCAGCCAAT
This sequence comes from Acidobacteriota bacterium, assembly GCA_046734915.1. Taxonomy (GTDB): domain Bacteria; phylum Acidobacteriota; class Vicinamibacteria; order Vicinamibacterales; family CAVVIG01; genus VFZL01. The sequence continues at coordinate 972 of JBKPSC010000274.1, forward strand.
ACGGGCACACGGCGTGGACCGCCCGGAACGGGTTCTCCGTAGGCGCCATTTTCGCGATGGCGCAAACGCCCGATGGCTATCTCTGGCTTGGTAGCGAATTCGGATTGTTCCGCTTCGATGGCGTTCAGGCGGTTCCTTGGCAGCCACCTGCGGGGCAGAAACTCCCCGACAAGCCTTACGCCCTGCTCGTGACGCGCGACGGCACCCTCTGGATCGGCACGTTTAGGGGCCTGGTCAGCTGGAAAGGCGACAAGCTGACGCGGTACCCGGAGATCAGCGACCGGTTCGTCACATCCCTGCTCGAAGACCGGGAGGGAACAGTCTGGGCCGGCCTAATGGGCCAGGCATCGGATGCTCCGACGGGCGAGCTGTGCGCCATCCGGAGCGGCCACGCGCAATGTGACCGGCAGGGCGAGGTCTTCGGTGAATTCGTGTGGAGTCTGTTCGAGGACAGTGCCGGTACTCTCTGGGCCGGCGCTGAATCTGGAGTCGTGCGATGGAAACCCGGCTCTCCCAGGCGCTATGAGACGCCGGGGATGCGGATCGGCGATCTCAGTCGGACCGCCGACGGAAATGTGCTGATCGGGGTGAGCGGCGGAGGACTCCTTCAGGTCGCCGGAGATAGACTCGAGTCCCATCCCATTCGGGATGCGACCCATCGCGATCGCCTGTTCCCCGATCGCAATGTCGATTCCAACAAACTCCTTCGGGACCGCGAAGGAGGTCTCTGGATCGGCACTCGCCAGCGCGGGCTTGTCCACATACACAACGGTAGAACGGACGTGTTCACGAGAGCAGACGGGCTCTCAGGCGATATCAGCTGCAGCCTCTTCGAGGATCGTGAAGGCAATATCTGGGTCGCCACCACGGGAGGACTCGACCGATTTCGAGAGCTTCCGGTCACGACGCTGTCATCCAAACAAGGCCTCTCCAGCGACGCGACCTTGTCCGTGCTCACGGCCACGGATGGGAGCATCTGGGTTGCCGCCCAGGATGGCCTGACCCGGTGGAAGAACGGACGAGCAACGGTCTTCGACACGGCCAGTGGACTGCCGCATGACCGTACGCAGTCTCTCTTCCAGGATGATCGCGGTCGAATCTGGGTGTTCACGGACCGCGGCTTGGCGCATCTGACGGACGACGATCGTTTTGTAAGCGTACCCGGCGTGCCCAGCAACGAAGTGTTTGCCATGACGGGGGACAGGGCGGGTGGTCTCTGGCTTTCGACGCACAAGAGCCTGCTGCACATGCGGGAGAGGCGCTTGGTCGAGGATTTCGACTGGCCGGTGATGGGGCGTCATCAACAAGCCACGGCCGTGGTCCCGGACCAGGGCGGTGTCTGGCTCGCATTCTGGAGCGGCGGCGGCGTGGTGTATTTCGCCGATGGCAAGGTCCGCTCATCGTACACACCCGCCAATGGACTCGGCGAAGGCCCGGTGGAGGCGCTGCAGCTCGATCGCGATGGTGCGCTGTGGGCCGCAACACAGGAGGGCGGCCTTAGCCGGATCAAAGATGGCCGCGTCGCCACCCTCACGACGAGGAACGGTTTGCCCTGTGACACGATTCACTGGTCGATGGAAGACGAGGATCGCTCGTTGTGGTTGTACGCGGCTTGCGGCCTCGTCCGTATCACCCGGACCGAGCTGGACGCGTGGATCGCCGACCCGAAGCGCAGGATAGAAACGGCCGTGTGGGACGCTGCGGATGGTGTGAGGCTCAACGCAGTCAAGGCGTCCCCCTACGGTCCTACCGTCGCGAAGTCCACCGATGGGAGATTGTGGTACCTGTCTAAAGAGGGCGTCCAGGTCGTCGATCCCCGTCATCTTCTTGTCAACAGGGTTCCGCCGCCGGTACATATCGAGAAGGTCTTCGCCGACGGGAGACTCCATTGGCAACAGCTACCGGGCGAGACGGTGTCGACCGTACATCTTCCTCCGCTGACCCGTGAGCTGCAGATCGACTATGTCGGTCTCAGCTTCGTCGCGCCGGAGAAGATGCAGTTCCGCATCAAGCTGGAGGGCCAGGACGACGACTGGCGGGTGCCGGTCAACCCGCGCCACTCGCGGTACACGAACCTGAAGCCCGGGAAGTACACCCTCCGCGTCAAGGCTTCGAACAACAGTGGGGTGTGGAACGAGCAGGGCGACACCCTGGAGCTCTGGGTCGCGCCGGCGTACTATCAGACCAATTGGTTTCGCGCGATGTGCGTGGCCGCTTTCATGGCACTCCTGTGGGCGGCTCACCAGGTCCGCGTCCGGCAAGTGCGTCATCAGTTCGAAATGACGCTGGAGGCGCGCGTCGGAGAGCGCACCCGCATCGGGCGAGAGCTGCACGACACGCTGCTTCAGAGCTTCCATGGTCTACTGCTGCGATTCCAGACCGCGTCGTACCTGCTACCGGCGCGCCCAGCAGAGGCGAAAGAGAAACTGGATGGTGCGATTGCACACGCAGCTAAAGCGATCACCGAAGGCCGCGACGCCGTGCAAGGGTTGCGGGCGCCGACCCTCGAACGCAACGATCTCGCGATGGCGATCAGGACCCTCGGTGACGAGCTCGCGACCGACGCGAGCGCCGACCCGCCGCCCACATTCAGTGTTGCAGTCGAGGGCCAGACGCGAGATCTACACCCGATCCTTCGTGACGAGGTCTACAAGATTGCGGCGGAAGCGCTGCGGAATGCTTTTCGTCACGCGCAGGCCGGACTGGTCGAGGTCGAGATTCGCTACGACGACGATGAATTCCGATTGCGGGTGCGGGACGACGGGAGAGGCATCGATTCGCAAGTTCTTGCAACCCAGGGTATCGAAGGCCACTACGGACTCCGCGGCATGCCGGAACGTGCCGCCCTCATTGGAGGAAACCTGACGGTGTGGAGCGAAGTCGGCGCTGGCACGGAAGTGGAGCTGCGCCTTCCGGCCGGCGCGGTCTATGCGGCGTCCCGGCGGCCCTCCTGGACGTCACGGCTGTTCGCCTCGCGGACGCCGACACGATCTCGAGGAGACGTGTCATGAGCTCCGGCCGCTCGCCCGAACTACCGGGGACGATGAGCCGTCTCGGTTCGAGCCGATCGTGAAGGGACCATCGGCGTCGCTGCGCGCCCGAACTTCACCTTCTGGAACATCTCGTCGCGAAGCGGAAGAATGAACGAGAATCGGAAATCCCCGTCCATTCGGCCGACGGGAATGCCCACGAGCCGACCCTCGGCGTTCAGCACACCGCCGCCGGACACGCCGGGGTGGCCGTCCATCAAACAGGTGACCAGCTTGTTAGGAGTCCGCTGCCCCACGTACCCGGTCGATACGACGATGCCCTTGGAGTAGTCGTTCCCCAGACGAAAGATCGGATCAGCAAACTCGAACTGATACTTCAGCCCGACACTCAATGCCGGGAGTTCGACGTTCTCTTTGACCTTCAGGATCGCCCAGTCGCCTGGGTCGACCTCGATGCGCGCATCGCCGGCATCAATCACGCGGGCGCTAATCGGACGCCGGTTGATCATCAACTTGATGGAGTTGATGACGCGCGGATCGGAGGCACCTTCCTGGCCCAAGGCAACGACGGCATGCTTGACCGTGATGAAATAGCCGTTGCCAAGGTAGCCGGCGGTGCCGTAGCTGCCAGCACCGGTGTTGTCGTATGAATTGAGCTCGACGAAACTCTGCCGGCGATCGCGTATCAGCGTCACGGGCAACAGGCCCATTTCGGTCTGGAGCTGACGCTTGACATCGGCAACGATGGCGCCGCGCTTCTCGTCGTCGAATACCGCTGCCTCAACAACAGGATTCGGAATGCCGACGGGGCGGATAGGCGCGAGTTCCTGGTGTTTGCGCAACAGATCGATTTCGGCGCGCAGGCCTGCCAATTCCTGCAGTGGGTCGACGCTGGGGCGTGCCCCGAGGTAGCTCCCGAGGCCCAAAAACAGCACGGCAAACGTTGCGGTGGCGACTAAAGGGACAGCACCACGGTCTTTGGACATCGTACGCACTCACGTTCGGCAGCTGAATCCCGCACCGATGTGGTTTTGGGTCCGTTCCCGATCGCTGCTGCAGCCAATGGAAGGGCAACGAGGATGCCGCTGTTCGACGCGCGGGAAACGCGAGTAAATGTGCGAATACCGCGTCGGCGGGGTGCCGGTGAGCGTCTGAAATCACGCAGTCTGCGTCACTATCAGCAGGCCCGCGGATTCTTGTCGACCTGTTCCGCGACTTCGTCCGTGACCTCGCATGAACGGTGGTCGTCGACGGTCAGAATCCGAATATGCGAGTGGCTGATGGCCACCGCTCAGGTAGCCTCTGCATTAGTTGTGCTCGCCGATCGCCGCTTCGCGCTTACTTGATCTCATCTTCGCTGACCGAATGGCTGGACTACAATCACCCTGCTGCCAACACAATGAGCCAGGACGCCTTCAAGATTCGCGCACTGGCGGTCGATGACCCCTCGCTCCTTCGAGAAAGTGTCGCGGCGCTCATCTCGAACGAAACCGACATCGCGGTCGTCGGCGAGGAGACATGCGAAGCCACCTGATTTTCGCTGTGGCCTTGTTTCTTGCGGGGACGTCTGTTGCGTTCGCGCAGACGGCGACCGGTGTCATTCGAGGCAGCGTTCAAGACGGTACCGGCGCCGTCATCAGCGGCGTCCATCTGACGATAGTCGACGAGCGCAGGAATCAAAGCCGGGATCAGGTGACGAACGCTGAAGGGCTCTTCGAATTCCGCGCGCTGCCGTTCGGCGAGTATCGCGTCGAATTCGAGCGGGCCGGCTTCAAGAAAGCGATCACCGACGTCGGTTTGGAGGTGGCGCAGACCGTGACCCTCAACGTCACGTTGCAGGTCGGATCGCTGGACGAGTCGATTCGTGTCCAGGCCGATCGCGGCTTGCTCGAAGCCTCGGACGCGAGTTTGTCTCAGGTCATCGACGACGAGACTCTTCTCGCACTACCGATGAACGGGCGTAATTTCATGCAACTCGTGTCGCTGTCGGCTGGTGTGATCAACGGTGGGCGTGCCAGCGCCACGCAACGCCAGGCGAATTACGGGCCGTCGTTCTCGGTCGGCGGGCAACGAGACAACACGTCCGTGGTGCTGATTGACGGCATGGAAATCAGCGGCCAGGAACTGAACAACTACCCGTTAGCGATTCCTCCGCTCGATTCATTGGCCGAGTTTCGCGTGCAGACGGCCAATTACCCGGCGGAGTTTGGCGGCAATTCCGGCGCGGTGATCAATGTCGCGTCGAAGCGCGGGTCGAACGACTTTCACTCCACGCTGTTCGAGTTCCTGCGCAGCGATGCTCTGGACGCGCGAAACCCCTTCAGCGCCACCGTCGATCCGCTGAGGCGGAACCAGTTCGGGTTCGTCGCCGGTGGA
>JBKPSC010000275.1:0-4434 GCA_046734915.1 Acidobacteriota bacterium
GTACACCGGAATGAACGATCCGGACAGCACTCCTTCACCGAACAGGTTCTGGAGGAAATTGGGTATTCGGAACGCCGCGTTGAACGCGTCGGCCGCATCCGACTGAAGGCCAAAGTAGTGGGCGAAGACCCGCAGCCTGACCAGCCCGGCGAGGCGACTGAGCAGGATGCCCGCCGCGACGAGACCGGCCTTCCCCATCAGTCCACGTCGTCGTCTGGTGTGGGCTCCCCTAGCGTGCCGCTCGATCGCTTCATCAGATAGCTCTTGATGAGGCCGTCGAGGTCGCCGTCGAGCACACGATTCACATCGCCGATGGATTCTTTCGTTCGATGGTCTTTGACCATCTGGTAGGGATGGAGCACGTAGCTGCGGATCTGACTGCCGAATGCGATGTCCTTCTTGACGCCGCTGATCTGCTCCAGTTTGCTCTGCTGCTCCTTGACCCTGAGGTCGTACAACCGTGCTTTCAACACCCGCATCGCGGAGTCGCGATTGCGGTGCTGCGACCGCTCGTTCTGGCAAGAGACGACGATCCCGGTCGGCAGGTGGGTGATGCGGACCGCCGAATCGGTCACGTTCACGTGCTGGCCGCCGGCGCCGCTGGATCGGTAGGTGTCGATGCGGATGTCATTGTCGTCGACGGTGATGTCGACGTCTTCGGGCAATTCCGGATAAGTGTGCAGCGATGCGAACGACGTATGGCGGCGGGCGGCCTGGTCGAAGGGCGAGATGCGCACCAGACGATGCACTCCCGCCTCGGCTGAAAGAAGGCCGTAGGCGTACTCACCGGTCACGGTGACCGTGACGCTTTTGAGACCCGCTTCCTCACCCGGTTGGTAGTCGATGATTTCGCGCCGGAAGCCGCGGCGCTCGGTCCAGCGGAGGTACATCCGCAGCAGCATCTCGGCCCAATCCTGCGACTCGGTGCCGCCAGCGCCTGGATGAATCGTGATGATGGCGTTCTTGCGGTCGTGCTCACCGCCGAGCATTTTCTTGATCTCGCCGGCCTGAATCTCCTGCTCGAGCCCTTCGAGCGCCTGCGAGAATTCCGCGTCCACTGGTTCGCCGGCGTCCGCCCACTCGAGCAGGACCGCCAGATCGTCACTACGCTTCCGCAGCGACACCACGAGATCGCGATCCTGCTCGAGCCTGCGGCGGCGTTGCAGGACCTTTTGCGCTTCGGCTTGGTCCTTCCAGAAATCGGGCGAGGCCGCGCGGGCCTCGAGGCGAGTCAGCTCTTCGTCGGGACGTGCAGCTTCAAAGATAGCTCCGCAGATCCGCCGCTCGGCGGCTCAGATCGTCATAGCGTCGCTTCAGGTCGTCAACGGTCGGCATCGCCACATCTCCCTGTCGATCGATCGTAGGCGTCTATTGTACACGTCGCCGTACGCCAATGAGCAACACGGCCGTGCCGAGCAGGCATGCGTAGGCGAACGCGTCACCGATACGCGTGTAGACCGTCTTCTCGGTGAGGAGGCGAGCCCGTCCGACGATGACCGCCGGCTCGAATATCGCGCTGCGGGCCAGCACCCGACCATACGGGTCGACGATGCCGCTGATGCCGGTGTTGGCCGCGCGCACCAGGTAGCGGCCGTTCTCGATCGCCCGCATCGAGGCCTGCGCGAAGTGCTGATGCGGAGCCGACGTCCGGCCGAACCAGGCGTCGTTGGTGATCGTGGTCAGCAGCTCGCCGCCACGGGCCACGCCCTGCCGGACCAGATTCGGATACACGATTTCATAGCAAATGGCGGTGCTTACCGGGTGGCCGCCCAGCGGCAGCAACACCTGCTCGAGGCCCGGCGAGAAATCCGACACAGCCTGCACCAGGCGCTCCGCGAAGAACAGCAGCTGCTTGAGCGGTACGTACTCGCCGAAGGGAACGAGGTGCATCTTGCGGTAGGTCGCCTTCGTGTCGCCATCCGCGCCGACCATGAACGCGGCGTTGTAGTAGCGCGGCGGTTGACCGCGCTCCAGTTCGTCGCTGCCGACGATGATCGGCACACGCGTCGACCGCGCGATGCCGCGGATCCGTTCGGCGGACGGACGATCTTCTTCGAAGAAGAACGGCGTCGACGATTCCGGCCACACGACGACGCGAGCGCCCTGGGCGATCGCCTCGCGGGTCATTCGCAGGTACTCCGCGAAGATCGCGCTGGCCCGGCTCGCGTCCCACTTGATGCTCTGATCGACGTTGCCCTGAATCAGTCCGAACGTCTGTTCCTCGCCGGAACGCGTGAGCTCGGCGGCGGCGAGGCGGCGTCCGCCCCAGAGGCTGACGACGGTCAGGAGCACGGCCGACAACACGATGGGCACGAAGCGCGCGAACGCGAAACGGCCGTCAGCTGACGATGCTGATCCGGCGGCGCAGACGAGCGCCGCGCTGACGAACGCCACCAGCGCCGACAGGCCGTACACTCCTACGACGCTCGCCAACTGGGCGATCGGCAGGACTGTCACCTGGCTGTAGCCCAGTAGCACCCAGGGAAACCCCGTGAGGATGTAAGTCCGACCGAGCTCACTTGTCACCCACACGAGCGGAGCCGCCAGGACGGCGTTCGGCCCTGCGACGACGATCAACCGACGCATCGCCACGGCAAAGAACGCCGGAAAGAGCGCGAGATACGCGACCAGCGCCGCGTTGATGAGAATCGAGGTCCACAACTGCAGGTCGCCGTAGAGGTGCATCACGTCGGTGATCCAGTACAGCGTGCCAGCAAAATAGATGATCCCGGTCAGCAGTCCGAGAAGGAAGGCCGACGTGCTACCGCCAAGCGCCACGAGCAGCGGCCCGAGCGCGATCCACGCAAAACCCGGACTGCCGAACGAGGGAAAGCTCAGCGCAAGCAGAAGGCCCGAGAGCGCGGCAAGAGCGTAATCGACAGGACGGCTGCTTTCGGATTGATTGACCTGCTGCGCGCGGCCGCGGTCGCGGGACACCGCTGTGGTCAGCGCGTGACCCAGGGGTTGATGCGCTCTTCCTGGCGAAGCCTCGTGGCAACTGTCTCAGCGTCGCGGCGCGACTTGTATCCCCCGACGCGAACCCGGAACACATCGGCGCTGCCGGACAGGACGAACGCGGAATAGCCTTTCGCGCTCAGCCGCTTGGCCATCGTATCGGCCTCGCCGCGCGTTTTGGTCGCGGCCACCTGCACCACCCATCCCTGCCGTGGATCGTCGGGAGCGGGGATGTCCGCCGCCTGGCCCGGCCTGCCGGTTTCAGCCGCTGCTGCTTCGGCCGCCGGCTTGCCCGTCACCGTGGCTGCCGGCTTGGTTGCCGCTGCGGCCGCGGCTGGCGGCGCCGGTTTCGCGAGTCCGGAAGCAGACGGCTTCGCTGCGCTGGCGGTCTCGCGCGGCGCTTCGCCGCCGCTCTCGCCGTCGGCATTGGGCGGCGCCGGCGGGGGCGCCTTGGTCGGATCGTCTCCGGGCTGTACGACGGTCGGCGGACGAACCGACGCTGCCAGATCGACCTTGCCTTCGTCGGAAGTGTTCAGCGCAGACTGTGTCGAATCGACCAGGCCGGCGGCGGCGCCGCGTTCGCTGCGCACGCCCCGTCCGACGAGCACACCGCACAGGAAGATGACGACCGACACGACCGTCGCTGCCATGAACACGAACACCAACTGCTTGCCGTTCAGTTGGATTTCGTGGAAGCCGTCGTCCTGTGCGTGATGTGCCAAGTTGGTGAATTCTATCACGCCTGCCGTCAGCGATCGGCTTCTCTGAGGCGCTCCAGAACCTGTTTGGCTTCGATCGAACCCGCGTCGAGCGCCAGGGCTCGCGTCGCTTCCGCTCGGGCGGCGTCGGAATCTTTGGCCTCGACGTACGCCGAGGCGAGCGCCGCGTGCGCGGCCGCGCTCTCGGCGCTCCAGACAGCGATCTTCAACGCGCCGATCGCATCCTGGACGCGGCCGCCGCGCAGGTGCACGCGCCCCAGCCAGAGGTTCGCGTCAGGGTGATACGGTGAGAGGAACAGCGCGCGGTTCAACTCATCCATCGCGCCACGATCGTTTTCCTGTTCGTACAGCCGGCGACCGCGCTCGGCGTAGAACCCCGCGAGCTCCCACTGATCCCGCTGTCCGGTCTGCGCCATATCCGGGTGCTTCGCGGGCGGCAGCGCGACATCGTCTTTGAGGCGCTCGAGGCCCTTCGGCACGGCGTCGGACGCCGGCCGCTTGTCCCACTCGGCGAATGTCGACGAGAGGCGCCGGGCCAGCTCCTTTTCGCGGTTGGCTTCGGTGGGGTTGCCGGCCGCCGCCAGGGCGGCACCGAGGACGTAATGCGCTTCGCCATCGGCCACGTTGCGCCGGACCGCCTCGCGCAGCCAGTAGATGGTCGCTCCTGCATCCCGCGCCGACCAGTAGGCGTACCCGAGATTGAAGAAGAGATCCGGGTCGCTCGAATCCAGGTTCGTGGCTTTGTCGAAGTAGAAGGTCG
>JBKPSC010000276.1:0-10028 GCA_046734915.1 Acidobacteriota bacterium
GCTCGTCACCTTCATGGACTACGATCTCGGCTACTTCGACGATGAAACGTGCCGGCTTGAGCCGATTGAGAATCCGTTCGGCCCGAAAGTGTTACCTATGTCTCCGGAATGATCTGTTACCCATGTCTCCGGAATAGACCCTTTAGGATTGGAGGCGCCGCCCGGATTTGAACCGGGGATGGAGGTTTTGCAGATTTCGTTAGGTTGTGCATGTTGTTGGCTGGCCTTGTCCTCTGGTCCCGGATGATGGCTGGTCTTCCGTGGTGTTTGGGCGTTAACTGTCTCGAATCTGTCTCGACTTGCCTGCGACGTCCCTCCGTTGCTCCCGACCCTTTTCGTACCCGAATCTTCCCCCTGCCCGGTCGCCGATCTCACCCCATGCTCGTCTTAGCCCGCCGCACCGATCTTCCGCTCACAGACTCCATCGGACAATCGGATCTGCCACTAGTGTCTGGCCTCAGATCATCATAGCGACGCCGTTTCGCCTACTGCGCGATAGGCTGAATCGACGGACTGACTCGACGGAGCCATTTCTCAGGTGTCTGGCCGCATGGGACGCCTCAATCGCAGGAGGTTCGACTCGTTTGAGGTGCCCCCTCGAACGCGAGACATGAACGTCCCGGCCCCTTGCGACACGAAGACCTGGAGAGGGCCTCGGTGATGCAGGCCGTGAGTGAAGGGAAACACCACCTTGGCGACGAGCGTGCCTGGAAAGAACTGGCCGCCGTGCGTGTGGCCCGCAATCATCAAATCGATGCGCGGAAGTAGCCCTGCACCGCTCGATCTATGTACAGCCTTATCCCCTTCGGCTGGTGAACTGGTTCATGTCGAAATAGTCGCGCCAGGCGTTGATCTTGCCGTCACTGACCTCGAAGGTCCCCATGACCGGCAGCTCGAACGATTTGTCAGGGAGCTTGAAGACGTCCACCCGCTCGGTCATCACGACCGGACCATCGGCTGCGATGTTGATGACGCGGAACTCGATGCGTTCGATGCCTGGCGCGCCAGGGCGGATGAACGAGGCGATCGTGCTCGCGATGGCCTCCCTGCCGGTGACCGGCGCCAGCGGGATATTGTGGTAGACGGCGTCGTCGGTGAAAAATGCGGCCAGGTCGGCGGCCCCGACATTGTCAGACCACGCTCTGCAGAACCTGCGCACTAACTGGATCGGGCTCTCCATCTCGCTCCTCCTGTGGTCGATCTTGTTGGCACTCCGCCGGGCACCCGTCAACGCCACTCCCACCGCTGACAGTATTCCGGCACTACCGGTTGCGGCCGCCGGAAGCATGAACGTACGGCGCGAGACATGGGGCGCTGAGTCGTTCTTCATGAGTTTTGCGGGATCAAACACATCGGTGATCCAGATCGAGCCGCCGCCGCGCTTGTATGAGTCGCCTTTCCATGTGGGCCCGCCTGGCTCATCGGGCGCTGGTACTGTGTAGGTAGGTACGCCAGATTCGCGTGCCGGTCTGGGCATCGAACGCACTCAACGAGCCACGAACGCCGAATTCTCACCGGAGTACCCAACGAGGATCGTGCCTCGCGCAGCGAGCGGGGCCAGTGTCGCGTAGCAGCCGGTCTGTAGTCATGGATTTCGACCGACCAGTCTTCTTTTCCTGTGGCGGCATCCAGCGCGACAAGTTGGCAATCTGTGGTCGCCATGTAGACCCGATTGCCGTACAGCGCGACGCCGCGATTGGTCGGATGCAGTTGAAACAGGTCATCGGGATACTTCTTCACATACCGCCACAGCTGAGTGCCGGTCTTGGCATCCAGCGCGATCACGTTATTCCCGGGTGTCGTGATGAACATCCGTCCGTGATTCACGATCGGCGTCGTCTCATGCGCCTCAACTAGGTCCGTACTCAGCGACCACGCGAGAGACAGCGTCCCAACGTTGTTCGTGTCGATTTGTTGGAGAGGACTGAAGCCGGAACCATCGTAGGTCCGTCGATACATCAACCAGTCACCCGCGTCCGGATGCTGGGAGTCGTTCGTCTGTCACCGTGGCATAGGGCGTCGACTCAACACGCATGCCTTGTGCGACGACGAATGCGACGGACAGAGTTAGCAAGAGCTTCAGAGGAGACACGAGTAGGACCTCATTCCGTGTGTTCTTGGTTTAGCGCGCGAGATGCCGCAAGGGTGTCGAGCGCTTCGCGCAGCAACTTGATCTTTCCGTGCTCCGCGACGAGGAGACCCGCGTAAGTCTGCTTGTACAGCTTGCCCGTCGACACGACGTGTCCCTGGGCATCGTACTCACCGAAACCCGGTCGGGCGTTTCGATCCAAACGGACGTTCTCAAACCGGAAGTCCGGCACTTTCGTCAGAAGGCCGTTCAGGAATCGCTGAATCGCCACGACCCCCTGAGCACGCGCGTTGACGGTTGGCAACTCGATGATGCCGTCGTCGGCACCAAGGGCCGCGGCGGCCTCGGCGTTTTGGATCGATAAGAGATATGTGTGAAGCAGTTCTTTCGCGTTCATGGTCGTCGTCATCAATCGTCGCGACGCCCGGACTGCAGCCGCGCGAACAGGTCCGACGCATTGCGGCCGAGAACGGCGTCTCGTTCAGCATCGTTCAGCGCCTGACTCTGCAAGAGTCGTTGCCTCGATCCGACGGCGAGGTCTCGTCGCAAATACGGAAAATCTGTTCCGTGCAGGACCCGAGTGATGCCGACCACATCGCGCAGCATGCGAAGCACAGGGTCGCTTGCCGCAAGGGCGGTGTCCCAATACATCCGCCGGAACATGTCAGCTGCACTCCCCCGCTGCTCACCACCCTCGATGAGCCCATCTCATCGATGATCGCGAAGCGTGCGGCAAGATACGGGATCGACCCTCCGGCATGAGAGAAGATTTATTTCACACTCGGTGTGCGTGCGAACCGGTTCGTGTAGTGCATCTGCGCGACAGCGCGATTGGTGTCCGTCGGAAAGTCCAGCAGGTTGTCGGGCAGTCCAACGCATGCGCAGCGGCGTCTGGCGAAGGGTTGGGGTGCACGAAGACGACTGCTTGGCGACGCTCCAGTTCTTCGAAGACCGGCTCCAACCCGGCATCGCCCAGGTACACGCCGTTGGCGTTCGTGAACAGCGCGACACCATCGAGCTCGAGAACGTCGAGCGCGTACGCCAACTCGCTCAGCGACGCATCAACGTCTGGCAGTGGCAGACAGGCGAGACTCGCAAACCGGTCTGGCCGCACACGCCGGAGTTCGGCCGCGAATTCATTGCAGCGGCGCGCGAGCGTCCGCGCTTTGACGCTGTCTCCCGTGTCCACTCCGGGCGTACTCAGCGACACGACCGCGACGTCGATGCTGGCGTCATCCATGAACGAAATGCTGACGTCCGGGCGACCCGCGAAGAGGCGCCAGGCCGCCGACTGGAGCGTGCGCGTTCTCGGTCTCCTGCCAGAAGAAGTCAGGCAGCATGTGATGGTGCGTATCGATGGTGAAGAGCGTGTCGTCTCGCGCGGCCATGGGCGATCAGGCGTGGTCGCCGAGAATCAGCTGCGCAGCACGGCCCGCAATCATGTGCGTGGGCGCATTTGTCGGGCCCGTGATAATCCGCGGCATCACCGAGGCGTCCGCGACATCGAGGAAACCGTGCGCGGCCTTCGCTTCCCGTCGCATGTAATCCTTCGTCCGGTGTTCTTTATGGAGAACCTCCTGGCGCCCTACAGTCTCCAGGGCGACAGGCTGTCCTCGGCGCTCGGGCCGGACACCAAGCTGCAGATGATCGCAGTGGACGACATCGGCTGGTTCGGGGCGCGCGCGTTCACCGACGCCGCGACCTTGAACCGCCGCGAGATCGATATCGCCGGTGACGTACGAACGATGCCGGAGGCGGCGGAGATCCTAACGGAGGCGCTGGGTCGGCCGATTGCGTTCGCGCAGACGCCAATCGAACAGGTTCGGCAGGCAGTACAGCGAGGATACAGCATTGATGCTGGAGTGGTTCGAGCGCGTCGGCTGCGCTCGAGGATGCGGTCGAGGCGTGGAAGGACATGGCCGGGAATCAGTCAAAACACAAGTCGCACGGCAAGATTGTGCTGCGAGTGGCCTAGCATTCGCTCGAGTACAGATCGATGACCGCATGAAGCCGTAAATGATTTATGTCCAACATTGAACGCTCCGGCACCTTTCCGCTCGGCAATCGGGTCGTTAAGCGTCTCGGCTACGGGGCGATGCGGTTGTCAGGCCCCGGCATCTTTGGAGCTCCGAGAGATCGCACCACCGCCTTGGCCGTCCTCCGTGAAGCCGTATCGGCCGGCGTGAACCACATCGATACGAGCGACTACTACGGACCACACACTACGAACCAGTTGATTCGTGAGGCGCTGCATCCGTATCCCGACGATCTGGTCATCGTCACGAAGATCGGCGCCCGACGCGGTGAGGATGCGTCGTGGCTTCCGGCGTCGTCGCCCGCCGAATTGACGCAGGCGGTGCACGACAACTTGCGTAATCTATCCCTCGAGGCGCTCGACGTCGTCAACCTGCGGAACATGTTCGACGGCGAGACGTCGATGGAGCCGGCGCTGACGGTGCTCGCGGACCTTCAGCGGCAAGGACTCGTCCGACACATCGGTCTCAGCAACGTGACGCCTGCCCAGGTCGCCGAAGGACGCCGGATTTGCCCGATCGTCTGCGTGCAGAATCACTACAACGTCGCTCACCGCGCCGACGATCCGCTGATCGATGGGCTGGCCCGGGATGAAATTGCGTATGTGCCGTTCTTCCCGCTGGGCGGATTCGCGCCGTTGCAATCAGCGACGTTGTCTCGAGTCGCGCAGCGCCTCGGCGTCACTGCCACGCAGGTTGCGCTCGCGTGGCTGCTCCACCGTTCGCCGAACCTCGTTCTCATTCCGGGCACTTCCTCGTTGCCGCATCTTCGAGAGAACCTCGCTGCAGCGGGGCTTGATCTGTCCGGCGATGTGCTCGGAGAGTTGGACGAGCTCACACAGCGGCCGGCGTGATCTTCATGAGTCAATACCTCACTACTTTGCCGAGCGAAGCCGTGATGGAAACCACCGACAACCCCATTTCGAGAGCCTGCAATTCCTCCTCACTCCACTTCATGCTGCCTTTCCCGACGCCAACACATGAAGCGTCATAGACACGATCGCCTTGAAGACGCGAAATGCCATGTGGGAGGTTAGCCGCGAGGAGGGCGCGTGGCCTTTACACTTTGCGAACCGCTTGGCGACGAGGGCTGCTTCTCCGCCCACGTGAGGAGCTCGTCGAGCGCCGGACAGAGGGATTGGCCCCACTCGGTTAGGTGGTACTCGACCTTCGGCGGCACTTGTGCGTGAACGATGCGCGCGACAATGCCGTCGCGCTCGAGCTGTCGAAGCTGCTGGATCAGCATCTTCTGTGAGATGGCCGGAATCGTGCGCTCGAGATCCGAGAAGCGCAGCTTCCTCCCGCCGAAGAGATGGAACAGGATCATGAGCTTCCAGCGACCTTCCAGCATCCGGATCGCGTGCTCGATCCCGACGGCCGCCGATGCGGGCGTGTGTTGTTGCTTACTCATGGGTGAGTAGCCTACTTTATCGTGCGTTCTTGCGATTTCATCGTGTTCTCCCTACAGTGAATCTTCATGACGACGAAGACGGCGGAACCCATCGATTTGCCCGCACCCGTTGCGGCCTATTTCGCCGCGGATACGACCGGCGCTGAGGCCGTCGCTCACTGCTTTACTGACGGCGCGGTCGTCATCGACGAACGACAGGAGTACCGGGGCCGTACGGCGATCGCGCGATGGAAGACCGAGGCGTCTGCGAAGTTCCGCTACACGGTCGACCGGCTCGGCGCCCACGTCTCAGGGAACCAGACCACGGTGACCGGCCGAGTGACGGGAGACTTCCCGGGCAGCCCCGTCGATCTCCAATACCGTTTCACCCTCGAGGGCGACAAGATTGCTCGGCTCGAGATCGCGCCGTGAGTTTCGATCTCGAACTGACCGGTCGGCGCACGCTCGTCACCGGTGGCACGAAGGGCGTCGGCGCGGCCGTCGTCGAGGTGCTGCACAACGCTCGTGCGACAGTCGTCGCCACGGCACGCGCGATTCCCCGTCACGCACCCACTGGCGTGCACTACATCGCCGCGGACATGACGACGACTGCGGGCTGCGCGACCGTGGCACAGGGGGTCCTCGACCGTCTCGGCGGGATCGACATCCTCGTGAACGTCCTCGGCGGGTCGACCGCACCGGCCGGCGGATTCGCTGCGCTCGACGACGAGGCGTGGGCGAAGGAGCTGGACTTGAACCTGATGCCCGCCGTCCGTCTCGATCGCGCACTGCTGCCGTCGATGCTCGCGCAACGTGCCGGCGTCATCGTTCACGTCACCTCGATCCAGCACGAACTCCCGCTCCCGGAAGCCACCACGGCGTATGCCGCCGCGAAGGCAGCGCTGTCCACCTACAGCAAGGCGCTCTCGAAGGAAGTGAGCCCCAAAGGCGTCCGGGTGGTTCGCGTCTCGCCCGGCTGGGTCGAAACGGAGGCGGCCGCCGCGTTGGCCGAGCGGCTGGCGAACGAGGCGGGCACCGACTACGAGGGCGGCAAGCACATCATCATGCGGTCGCTCGGCGGCATTCCGCTTGGACGACCCGCCACGCCGCGAGAGGTCGCAGACCTCATCGCGTTCGTGGCCTCGCCGCGAGCGGGTTCGATCACGGGCACCGAGTACGTGATCGACGGCGGAACGGTCCCCACTGCCTGACGAACTCGGATCCGTGTTGGAGAAGCTGCACGCCGAACACCAAGCGCTGGTCGCGTCCTCCGATCGCTGAGCGCGCGCATCCGAACGGTGTCACCCCGAGTTTGCGTTCAACAGCATTGGCTGAAGAAGCGTTGTATTGGCGCCGCTGTGGCACAATCGTGGGGACATTTCAACTGCTCCTGGCTAGAGGTTCTCCGGCCGGAATTTGCGCCGGCGGTTGATTGTGCCTCCCGAAATCATGAACTCGCCTTTACCGCGGTAGTGGATCGTCTGGGGCCGCTTCGGCGACACAGCCACGTGCGCCTTGACCACCTCCCAGATGAACAACCCGTAGGACCGAATCATCCGAGTTTCACGTAGACGGCATTCGAAATTCGCGTAGCACTCCGCGATCAGGGGCGCCGCCACTTTGGTCGCCCGCTTCGCGGTGAGGCCGAACCGATGGAATTTGTCGACGTCTGGACCGTGGCAGTTGCCGATGCCGACGACGGTGGCGACGAGGTCGAGCGTCGGAAGATTGATCACGCACTCCTTCGAGCGCCGCAACATCTGATAGCTGTGGTTCTCCTCCCAGATGTAGCAGCCGAACAATGCTGGTGAGAAGCCTAACATCATGTGCCAGCCCATCGTCATGATGTTGGAGGTCCCCTGCCAGGTGGAGCTGACCAGCACGATCGGACCAGGCTCGAGAAATCGACGGATCTCGTCCAACGGATAGGACCTCTTCCGATACACGCGCTTCATGCGAATCCTTTCCCCGAGATCGCCACCGTGTCGCACCTCGAGTTATCCCGACCCGCCAGTCGAACGGGAGCCTTGATCGTGCGAGGCATCTGCGACGTCGTGTGGCTATGGAAGGCGACCCCCTGACAGACGTCCTGACGTTGGCGAGTGCGCGTTGCGTCAGGATCGGGACCTTGAAAGCGGGAGGGACGTGGGCGCTCAAATTCCCTCCACCGCAGAAGATCAAGCTTACCGCGGTCGTGAAGGGCACGTGCTGGGTGCCTGTCGACGGCGAGCGGGCGCTCCGGCTGGAGACCGGGGACGTATTCGTGGTGCCCGCAGAACGGTCGTACGTACTCGCGTCGGATTTGAAGGCCTCCCAAATCGACGGTCTTGCGCTGTTCACAAGAGCCACGGACAACGTAGCAACAGTGGGAGATGGCAAAGCCTTCTTCGCCATCGGCGGACACGTGTCTTTGGATCCTGACCGCGGCGGCGTGCTCGCAGACGTGATGCCACCGGTGATTCACTCGAGCGGGTCGTCGTCCTGGCGCGGGCTGATCGCATCGGCGCAGACGACTTGCCGCCAGAGGTCGGCGCCGCAACGCTGTACCGGACACTCAAGCAGGAACGGTGATAACGCGGTGATCAGTATTCGGCAAACGCGTCGTCCGGATAGCAATAGAGCCAGCGCTCACCAGGTTTCGCCGATGCGATAACTGGATGCCCCGTCCCGCGCGTGTGCTTCGTCGCGTGACGGCTGGGCGAGTTGTCGCAGCAATGCGTGCCACCGCACTCCTGACAGGTACGGAGGTGAACCCAGGTTCCGCCGATCTTGACGCACTCCTGGCACTCCCGTCGTTTTGGGTGCTTGACGCTGGCAATGGCAGTGATGTGGACACAACTCTGATCGGACATGACAACCTTTACGGAAGCACCTGATGCACAAACGCGACGGCGATCGACCCTTCGCCGACTGCTGACGCCACGCGCTTGATGTTGCCGCCCCGCACGTCGCCGACCGCGAAGATGCCGGGTCGATTCGTCTCGAGCAGATACGGTGAACGAGTGTGGGGCCATTTCGCAGCCGCGAGCTCCTCGGACGAGAGGTCCGGGCCGGTCTTCACAAATCCCTTGTCATCAAGGGCAATACACCCATCGAGCCAGCGTGTGTTGGGGTCCGCCCCGGTCATCATGAACACGTGGCGGATGTTGTGCGTCTCGATGTCGCCCGTTCGCTCGTCGCGCCACCGGATCCGCTCGAGCCGTCCGTCCCCTTCCAAGCCAACAATCTCGGTACGGGGCCGCAGCACGATCGATGGCGTCTCTTCGATCCGGCGAATGAGATAGCGGGACATGGTGTCAGCCAATCCGTCTTTGCGAACCAGCAGGTGGACGCGTCGTGTCGTCTGCGCGAGAAACACTGCGGCCTGGCCAGCCGAATTTCCGCCACCGACGATCACGACCTCGTCGCCCAGACACAGCTGCGCTTCCATGGGCGTCGCACCGTAGTAGACGCCGGCCCCTTCGAACATCGACAGATTCTCGAGCGCCGGTTTCCGGTACTCCGCTCCAGTCGCGATGATGACCGTACGTGCGAGAACTTTCGGCCCTCCATCGATGTCCACGGTGTATCGCTGCCCGTCGCACGCCAACCGCGTCGCGCCTTTCGCGACCATCACCTGCGCACCAAACTTCAGCGCCTGCGCGTAGGCGCGGCCTGTCAGGTCTAGCCCAGAAATCCCCGTCGGGAATCCAAGATAGTTCTCAATGCGGGAGCTGGACCCCGCCTGTCCGCCGGGCACGTTCGATTCGAGGACGAGCACACTGAGCCCTTCCGACGCGCCATACACCGCCGCGGCGAGTCCTGCCGGCCCCGCCCCGACGACGACGATATCGTTGACGCGCGTTTGGTCGACGGTCTCATTGAAGCCGAGGCAGTCCGCGATCTGCGCGTTCGTCGGATTCCGTAACACCGTCTCGACCCCGCAGATCAGCACCGGCACGTCCGCGACGCTGACATGAAACCGATCGAGCAGCTCCTGCGCGTCGGCATCCCGATCAAGATCGACGAAATGGAACGGATGCCCGTTCCGCGTCAAGAACTCCCTGATCCTGAGCGTTCCGGCGTTGTACGTGGATCCGATGACCACGACACCGCCCACGTCGCGCGCGAGCAACTCGAGACGACGCAGAATGAAGGCGCGCATCAGGATCTCGCTCAGCTCCGCATCGGTCTGCACCAACGCAAGCAGCCGCTCGCGACTGAGTTCAATCACTTCGCCTGGTTCGCTGACGCGCAGCTTTGCCATCGACGGCCGACCCGAAATCAAGTTGGCTTCTCCCGTGAAGCTCCCGGGGCTATGGCTGACGATGAGCGCCTCCACTCCGTCGGAGACTTGCAGCGCCTGGACCTCGCCCGCGACCACGACGAAGCACGACACAATCCGATCGCCGACGTCGACCAATACGTCGCCTCGCGTGGTCGCTCGTCGTCGACCATGAGCAGCAATCCGGGTCATCTGCGCGGATGTGAGCTTCGGAAACAGGCGCTCAGGACGCGACACAGTCACCGCAAAGGG
>JBKPSC010000277.1:0-4147 GCA_046734915.1 Acidobacteriota bacterium
GTCTAGTGGCGCGGCAGACCGGTCGGACCGAGCCTTGTCACGATAGCCACACACAAACAGAACCTCGAGTGCGCCCGCGGGTGGACGCGACGGAGCGCCCCGCTCGGCGCGCAGGCGACTCCCGTCGACACGCGCTTTGCGCCGAGCACCGAGTGGGGCTGTTCGCGGCCAGGACCCGCCCCGCACTCGACGTTTCAGTCTCGTGCGCGATCGACACTGATCGGTCCGGCTAAAGCCGGACACTACATCACTCGGTCTGGACCGAGCCAGACGCGACAGCCGACAGGCACAAACGCAACGTCGAGTGCGCTCGCGGGACAGGACCCGCCCTGCCCTCGACGTTTCACGAACGAAGGCGGCCGGTAGGTCCGGCTAAAGCCGGACCCTACGGGGGCGGCAGCTTCAAAAACTCGGACGGCGATAGCGCACGGCGCGTAAATCGCGCGAGCCGTACGGCGCCCTTGAAGTAGAACACCTTATTGATCCGCACCCCGACCGAGGTGCGGCCGGGACCGTGTGGCGCGAGCGACAATTCCGCCGCGCCCTCGCGGACGCCGTTGACGTAGTTGCTAAACTCCTTGCCATCGTAGACCGCCGCGACGTGGTACCACGTGCCGAGGGGATGCAGCGCGGCGCGGTTGATCAGCGCCTTGCTCGCGGCGCCTGACTGCGCGTAGCTGTCGAAGTACCACTGATCGTTGACGACGCGGATCTCGAACAGCATGCGGTTCTCGGAATCAGCGCCGGTCGCCGGAAGCTCGTTGAGATGGAACCACCGCTGTTCCTTCTCTCCGCCGTCGGGTCGGAAGATCGCTTCAAAGGTGAATGTCGCCGCTCCGGCCAGCGGATGATCCTCGATGAAGAGCGCATCGTCCTTGCCGTCGAACTCGACGACCTTGCCGAGCGGCGAATCAATCACTCTCGGCTCGCCTTGAACGGTTGTGCGATGGCCGCCGATGTTGTCGAGGCGGTCGAACGTCCATGTCTCCACATCAGGTCCAGAGTGCCAAGGTGCCAAGGTGGCAGAGTGCCAAAGTGCGATAGCGCAGAACACGAGCACCTTGGCACCCTGGCACCTTGGCACCCTGGCACCCTGGCACCCTGGCAGTCTGGCACCCTGCACTCTAACGCCCCGCCGCAAGTTGCTTCTGCATCGACTCTCGAGCGGACGGTAGATAGCGCAGTGCGTTCGCGTAGTACACCTTGCGCAGCACATCGTCCGGGAGACCGATGCCGTAAATCCTCCACCGGCCGTGCAGCGGCGCGCCGGTAGGCGAGCGCAGCTGCGCCGGGTGATCGAAGTACTCGTCGAAGGTTTCGAGGAACCGCCAATGTGGCTCCCAGAACTCCTCGACGCCACGCCCGGGATTGCCGTCCGACCCAAACAGGATGCGATCCTGGTATTTCAAGAAGAACTTGCGAATCATCAATGGCGCCCGCCCGAGATCCTGGACGGTTGCGGACAGCTCGACGTCGGCGTTCGGATACTTGTCGAGGAGCGCGGCGACTCTGTCCATGTCGTAGTACAGCATCGCCATGTGCGCGTTCACGAAGCGCGTCTTCGGATGCTTGGCGTGCATGTTCTCGCGCGCCTTCTCAATCACGTCCGGTGTCGGCTGTCCAGTCTTGTAGTAATTGCCTTCGGGGCTGCTGCGCCAGAGGCCGGCTTCGTAGCGCTCGTTCTCCGGTCCGATCGGCAGGAACCGTCCGTACGAATCGCTGATGTGAATCATGACCGGTCGGTTGTGCTTCGCGCACGTCGACCAGATGGGATCGAAGCGCGCGTCATCGGCTTGAATGTAGCTGCCGTCCTTGTTGCGCAGGTCGAGACCGAGCACCTTGTTGATCTTCAGCCCCACGGCACCGGCCAGAAACGTCCGTTCGAGTTCCGCGGCGGTTTGTTCGGACCAGCCCGGCTCGTTGATGCCCTCGAAGTTCAATCGCGCGAAGTGCACGATGCGATCGCGGTAGGGTGCGCCGACTTTCACCGCCTGATTGAAGTCCACGCCGAATCCGCCATCCATATTGCAGATGATGCCCAGCCCCGTCTTGTCCATCACCCCGATCATCTTCTTGTAGTCGTCGGCCGTCCTGAGCTCGCGGCCGTGAAGATGAAAGTCGATGACCGGAAACTTCGCACGCGTGATCGGCGTCCGCGGAAACTTCATCAGGGCTTTCGGCATCGCCGGCACTTCGGGTGTGGGCTTGAAGTCAGGATGCGACGGGAAAGCCGGCGTCTGCAGCTGCGGTGCCTGGCTGGACGCAGCGGTTATGAGGAGCACACCAACCAGACTGGCGATCGATCGGCGGGGCATAGGCGTGTCAACTCCATCAAAGCGTTGGCAGATGCTACGCCTTACGATTGCGGATTGTCGATTGCGGATTGCGGAATGGGCTGTCGATTGCGGATTGACGATCTATTGCGGATTGAAGATGTATTGCGGATTTTAGGAGGCGGCCAGAAAGCGCATGAGGTCCAAACCCTCAGACGGACGCAGCGTCTCGACGACATGCCGTTCGTACTGACCTGAGAGCAGCCGGAGGCTGGTGTCGATCTCGCCAGGTACGGGCTGGAGCTCGGCGCCCATCAGTGCGATCACCGGATGCAGGGGCTCGGTGGGGTTCGTGCGAATGACGACACCCACTTCGTCGCGGTCGGTGCGGACGACGGAGCCGAGGGGGAAGAAGCTGACGGCGTTGACGAAGGCTTTCACGAGCGCCGTATTGAGCTTCGTGCCGGCGAGCCGCGCGAGCACGAGGCAGGCTTGTTCCGGCATCGCCGGATCCTGATACGAGCGGGCGCCGGTCATCGCCTCGTAGATATCGGCCACGGCGACGACTTGACTGAGGAAGTGCGGGACGCTGGCCTCGAGGTCGGGGTAGCCCGTGCCGTCAACGCCGCGGTGGTGTTCGAGCGCGACGATTGGCGTCAGCGGCCGCAATCCATCGACTTCGACGAGGATCTCGGCGCCGTAGGTGGTATGCGCCTCCATCATCTTGCGCTCGCGCTTGTCGAGGGCGCTGGGCTTCTTCAGAATTTCGAGCGGGATCTTCGTCTTGCCAATGTCGTGCAAGAGCGCAGCTTCGGCGAGCGCCGCAGTCGCCGCTTGATCGAAGCCAAGCTGACGGCCGATCAGCAGACTCAATGTCGCGACGTTGACGGAGTGGCAATACGTCAGGTTCTCGTACAGCTTGACCGCGAGAATCTGACCGAGCGCCGCGTTGCTGGCCGCGACCTTCTGAATGAGCAAATGCACGATGTCGCGGATCGTTGTCAGATCGATGCCGCGCCCGGACATGACGTCATCGAACGTCCGCTCGGTGAGGGCCAGCGACAGCTCGTACGACGGATCGATTGGGCCGGTTGGCCCGTCAGGCCACTGGACCGCTTTCCAGCGCGTATCGAGCGGCACGAGACGGCCGAGGCTGATGTGCTGAATCTGTCGCGCCGCCAGCTGCACGTCGATCGCCTCGCCGCTCGGCGCTTCTTTGAGCTGCCAGAGAAACTCCGACAGCGTGAGCAGTTCGAGTCTCGTGACGCCGGCGCGAATGTGGATGCTGTCAACACCGAGGTCCGTGAGCTCGCGAAGAATCTGCGCCTGCGCCTCGCTGTCTTGCCGGAAAGGCACGCCGTCGAGATGCGCCAACCCGTGAATCACGTCGAGCCGCAGTGCCGACGCGGTCTGAATGTGCCGTTGAACGGTGTCGTCGAGCTCCGAGAGTTTCTGTTCGATCGCCGGGTGACCGGCAGGGTAGAGGCCGGTCAAGCGCCGGAGGCTCACCAGGCCTTTCAAAAGGGCGACAGGATCGAGGCCGTTGGGTTCCGACGGTTGGTTCTTCACGAAAGGTTCCTCACAACCGGTTCCTCACGTTGGGTTCGCAACCAGGAGCGTCTTTGCTTGTCTGCCGACACGGACAAGTGCTGGATTCCAGAAGCGATACCGCAGCGGGACGAGCGCCTGCAGGATCGGCGCGAGGTGGGCCGCGCCATTTTGCGCGGCACGATCCAGCAGCCGGCCGGCGACCTGCGGGTGCTTGACGACAAAGTCACGGTGCGCGAGCAACTCACGGACCTGACGATCGGATTCGTTGCGCGGGAAATGCCACAGTGTTTGTTCCGCAGCGCCGCCGATCCAACCGCGACTGC
>JBKPSC010000278.1:0-5971 GCA_046734915.1 Acidobacteriota bacterium
GACAATGCGAACGTCCACCGCGGCGTCCACCTGCTCAGCGAGCGCGCCACCCAAGCGTTCGAGGACGCCCGCGCCACGGTGCAGCGCTTCATCAACGCAGCCTCCGCGCGCGAAATCGTCTTCACGCGCAACGCCACCGAAGGCATCAATCTGGTGGCCCAGACGTTCGGGCGTACACGTCTTGGCCCGGGAGACGAGGTGGTGATCTCCGCCATGGAGCACCACTCCAACATCGTGCCCTGGCAGATGGTGTGTGAGGAAAAGGGCGCGTCGCTGCGGGTGATTCCGATCACTGACGAGGGGGCGCTGCAGCTCGAGGAGTACGAGCGGCTTCTCGGGTCCCACACGAAGCTGGTCTCGATCGTCCATCTATCGAACGTGCTCGGGACGATCAATCCCGTCCAGCAGATGATTGCGACGGCGCATCGCCGTGCCGTGCCGGTGCTGATCGACGGATCCCAGGCGGTGCATCACATGACGGTGGACGTCCAGGCGCTCGACGCCGACTTCTACGTGTTCACGGGCCACAAGCTGTACGGACCGACCGGGATTGGCGTGTTGTACGGCAAGGAGCGCCTGCTCGAGGAGATGCCGCCGTATCAGGGTGGCGGCGACATGATCAAGTCGGTCACGTTCGAGAAGACCACATACAACGCCCTGCCGTACAAATTCGAAGCGGGGACGCCGAACATCGCGGACGCGATAGGGTTGGCGGCG
This sequence comes from Acidobacteriota bacterium, assembly GCA_046734915.1. Classification (GTDB taxonomy): domain Bacteria; phylum Acidobacteriota; class Vicinamibacteria; order Vicinamibacterales; family CAVVIG01; genus VFZL01. Next base: position 718 of record JBKPSC010000278.1, read on the forward strand.
GCGGTGGATTACGTCACCGGGATCGGGATGGATCGCATCTCGGCCCACGAACGTGAGCTGCTGGCGTACGGAACGGCGGCGCTGTCGGGGGTGCCGGGCCTGACGCTCATCGGAACGGCGGCGGAGAAGTCGAGCGTGCTCTCGTTCGTGATGGAGGGCGTGCACCCGCACGACATCGGCACCGTCGTCGATCAGGAAGGCGTCGCGATCCGCACGGGGCACCACTGCGCTCAGCCCCTGATGGAGCGGTTGGGCATTCCCGCCACCGCGCGCGCGTCGCTGGCGCTGTATAACACCCGCGAGGAGATCGACATCCTCGTCGCGGCGCTCCACAAGGTCCGCCGACTCTTTACATGACGTACCGGGGGTCCGGCTGCGAAATGTCGGTTGACGCGTGTGGTTGTTCCCGTCCGGCGCTCCGGATTGCGAGGCTTGCCAGTGTCCGATCTTCGGGAGCTGTATCAAGAGGTCATCCTCGACCATAACCGCCGGCCGCGCAACTTCCGCGCGATTGAAGGCGCCAACCGGCACGCTGAGGGCTACAACCCGCTCTGCGGGGATCGGCTGTCGCTCTACCTGAAGGTCGAGGACGGAGTGATCACGGACGCCAGCTTCCAGGGATCGGGATGCGCGATCTCGAAAGCGTCGGCGTCGATGATGACCGACAGCGTCAAGGGGAAAACGTTGAGCGAGGCCCGCGGCATGTTCGAGCAATTCCACCAGATGGTGACCGGGAACGCCGACCCACTCGCCAATCCAGAACGGCTGGGCAAGCTGGCCGTGTTCGAAGGCGTCCGCAACTACCCGGCGCGCGTGAAATGCGCGAGCCTCGCCTGGCACACGCTTCGCTCCGCGGTCGACGCGAAGGACGAGGTCGTGTCGACAGAAGCGGAGTAGCGCGAGCGACGGCCATGACTGACAACATCATCAAGCTCACCGACGTACATGCGGCGCGCGCCGAAGAGGGGGCGCGAGTGGCTTCGCATGCGGGCGCGACAGCCGGCGCGATCTTCGAGCGTCGTGACTCCGTCAGGACTGTCGCGATGCAACCGCAGATTGTCGAGGTGCTCTCGACGATCTTTGACCCCGAGATCCCCGTCAACATCTACGAACTCGGCCTCATCTACGAGATCGCCGTCGACTCCGACGACGTGGTCGGTGTTCGCATGACGTTGACGGCGCCTGGCTGCCCCGCCGCTCGGAGCCTTCCCGTCGAAGTCGTCAACAAGCTGAAGCAACTCCCCGGCATCGCCGACGCCCACGTTGACATCGTCTGGGACCCACCTTGGGACAAAGACCGGATGTCGGACGCCGCGAAGCTGCAACTCGGGATGTTTTGACGGCGTTCTGTTCCACATCTCAGCCGACTCCCTGATCACGCCGCACGCTCGTAGTAATTCAGCAATCCTCCCAGGCGCGAGCGCCGACGCACGCGGCCGACCGCGTCGGCCACGGGCGTCGCCGTGATCAGCCGGTTGTCGAGTCCTTGGTGATTCCGTTCGAGATGATAGTGCTCCACAAACTCCGTGATCGCGCGTCGGAAGTGCCGCTCCCCCAGCGGAATCATTCGATCGAGACATTCTTCCTTGATCGACCGAACGAATCGCTCGGCGTGCGCATTCGCGTTCGGGGCGCGCTCTGGTGTGACGACCACGCGGATGCCGGCGGCGTCAAACCGTTGTCGGACGGCGCGGCTCCATTTCCGGTCCCGATCGCAGATCAGCACACGATGTCCGACCAGCACGCCGTCATCTGCCGCCGTCACGAGGCGTACGATCTGGCTCATGAACACGTCATTGGGATGGGGCGTGGAGCCGAGTATGTAGACGCGGCGCGAGGCGAGATCCATGACGAAGACGGTGTAGTACGTGACCAACCCGCGCCACGTCCACACTTCGGTTGTGAAGAAGTCAGCCGCGGCGATGACGCCCCAGTGCGCCTTGAGAAACGTCTGCCATGAGGTCGGCCGCTGCGGTACGGGTGGAAGACCAGCCGCCTTGAGGATGCGCCGAATCGTTGATCGCCCCACGCGGTGCCGCACGTTCTTCAGCGCACCTTGGATCCGCGTGTAACCCCACGTCGGATTCTCCTCCGCCATGCGGACGACAAGTCGCCGGATCTCGAGCAACACGCCGCGCCGTCCGGCCTTTCGGCCGTACGTCCATTTCCGCGCGATCAACTGCCGATGCCAGCGCAACAAGGTGTCCGGCGTCGCGATCGTGGCGATCTCCCGCAAGGCCGCTCGGCCCACCCGGTATGCTCGCGCGGCCAGCCGCCGGCGATCGTCATCGGTCAGGCGCACGCGCCGGGTGCCCAACTGGCGGCGGAGGCACTGGTTTTCTTCGATCAAATAGACGACGACCTCCCGTTCCCGCCGGGCCAGCCAGCCGGTCACGGCCATCAGCAGCAGCTGGAAGGCGCAGGCGTCGATCACGGGCCGGAGCTTATATCACGTCCCCGCCAGGAAGGCGTCGGCTGAGATATGGAACACTACGCGTTCGTCACTTCGAACGAGATCTGATCGCTCGACTCCAATTCAGTGCCCAAAATGCCCGTTCAGCACGCGCGATTCGAGCGATCCGGACGTGGCGTTCTCGACGTGTTCAACGCTGCCGTCCCACGTGAACTTGCGAACCAACGTGATGTTCTTCGGCCGCGGACTGAACCTGAGCTGGCCAAACGATCGATTGATATGCAACTTCTTCCCGGACGTCGGCTATGTGCGCCGTTCCGATAAACCCGCCAAAAGGCTTCTCGCGTTGATAGACATCGTCATTGAGCGTCCCGTCGACACGCAGAGGCGAGGTCAGCTTGATGGCGCGCATGGTAGCCTGCCCGTTGGGGCCGCGAGTCATCACTTCTGGTGCAATGGGTGGCACAGGTATGTCGGCCGGAGAAGCCGGCTGCGCGAACGCGTCCCCCGAAACGAGCGCGCACAAAATGACTGCACACGAATTGAAAAGATGCCGCAAGTGTCTCGCGCTCCGGAACGCTGGAGAAGTGCCGTGGCGACCGGCCGTGATGGTACTCGATGCGATGGCGGATGGCGAAGTCTGAGATCCACCGCACGCTGAAGAACCCGCTCGGCGCCCGGTGCCTTCCTCGGCTCGGCGCCCCCGGCAACGAGCCGCTCAACAGCGGAGCATCGCGCGGGCGACAGCCCCGGTCAGAGCGATGCCCTTCCGCGGATGATCAGAATCGGAAGAAGCGGTTCACTTTTACGACGAACGATCGGTTCTGCAGGTCGGGCATGCCGATCAGGGTTTCGCTCAGGCGTTCCTCGTTGTAGACAACAAAGAGTTCGCTGCCCGGACGGTACTCCCAGCGCATGCGCGCGTTCGCACTCACGGTGTGCGTGCTCGAGTTGTACTGCACGAGCGCGCTCGCGAAAAGCAGCGGTGTCATCGTGTACGTGACGCGCGAGCCAAGCAGCTCGGTCGTGAACGATCCGGTCGGCAGCTCGATCCAGTTGATGGAGACGCTGGGTTCGACCGAGAGCCGTGGCGAGACGTTGATGCGCGAGCGGTTCCAAGTGATCGCCGTGCGATCGCCGTTGTAAAAGGTGCCCTTCTCGAACAGGACATTGGCCGACACACGCCGCTGCTGGCCCATGTTGTAGCCGATGCGTCCCGTTGTGAACTCGTAGCCGCCGGCGGGCACCCGGGCGCCAGGAACGATCGTGAACGGCCGCAGCAGTAGTTCGTAGTCCTGGTTCACGCCAACGCTGAAGCGATCGCTGCTCTGGAACTCGACGGCGAACTCGCCGTCGGAGATCCGCGTCGTCAGGCGGCCCGCGCTGTCTTCGATGTAGGTGAATTGTCCGATTCCCGAAAACTTCCGCACCGACTTGATGTTCTTTGGACGCGGACTGAAGCGGGCCTGCGCGTAGTTCTTGCGCAGGTCGCTCCGGCGCAGGAACCCGACCTCCGGGTTGAAGTTCCTGTCGATCGAGAGGCGCTCCAGCTGGAGGCCGTAGCGGTCACCGGCGTACTCCATCTGCGCGCGGTAGCTCACGTCGTCCTTGTCCACTCCTTCGGACTGCGTCTGCGCGAGATAGGTGGCGAACGTCAGGTTATTGAAGAACGCGAACGTGCCGTCGACGCCGTACGCCCGGTTCGCACCGGGCAGCAGCTGCGACTCCGAGCGGTTCGTCGCAAGCACGCCGATACTGCTGCGGCGTAGGATGTCACGCTTGACGCGGACCACCGTGAAGTTGGTGGCCAGCGCGGCTGCGGATGGTTCGTCGCGCGTCTGCATGTTGACGAACCCGATCTGGTAGCGACCCAACCGGCCGGTGACGCGGCCACCGCCCCAGATTGGAACCTCGCGGTTGTTCGCGAGGCCGATGCGGCGGCTGTAGAAGAGCAGCGGCAGGTCGGAGGTGGCCTGCGCGGAAGGGGCGAAAGTGTTGTTACCAAAGGTGAAGAGTCCCTGATTCTCCAGAAAGAAGTCACGCTTCTCAGGGAAGAAGAGGCTGAAGCGGGTCAGGTTCACCTGCTGCTCGTCGGCCTCGACCTGCGCGAAGTCGGTGTTGTAGGTCAAGTCGGCGGTCAGGTTCTGCGTGATGCTGTACTTCGCGTCCACGCCGATGTCGCCGTCCGGATCGTTGGACCTTTGCGGGGTGGAGACATTGTCGGTGGTCACGTCGGCGATGACATAGGGCTTGACCTCGAGGTTGTGCGACGGGGGCGGTGCCTCGAGACCGACGAGATTCGCGTAGAGCGATGCCGAGAAATCGGCGCGGCCGAGCCCAAGCGCCGGCGGCACGGTGGTCAGATAGGAGATCTCGTTCTTCCATTTATTCGAGGGCCGCGCCTGGAATCCCCAGTCCTGCGCGGCTCCTGGTGCGTAACGGATCGACTTGAACGGCACGGCGCCTTCGATGGTCCAGCCGCCCTCGAAGCGGCCGGCCGAGAGTGTCCACACCGGATTCCAGTCGGTGTTCATTTGCCGCTCGTTCGTGCTCTGGATGTCGGTGCGGGCTCCGAGCGCGTTGGCTTCGAAGAGGATAGCGTTTCGGCGATCGCGGAAAGTGTCGAACGCGAACTCGACGGAGTCGCCCTGACGGATGTTGCCGCTGTCGCGCCGCATCTCGTTCGCAATCATCCGGTCGGGCTGACTCTCCCAGGCGCGAAAACTCACGTACACGTTCTCATTGTCGTAGAAGACCCAGACGTCGGTCCGCTCAGTAGCGGGCTGGCCGCCATCTGGTTCCATCTGGATGAATCCGGAGGCGGGATGCACGTCCTGGTAG
>JBKPSC010000279.1:0-12529 GCA_046734915.1 Acidobacteriota bacterium
GGATAAGTACGGGCTGTCGTGGCAGATCGTGCCGACGGCCATGAACGAGATGTTGGAAAACGGAACGCCAGAGCAGATGGCGCGGGTCACACAGGCGTTCCTGACGATGAAGAAATTCGACATCGCGCGACTGCAGGAGGCATTCGACGGAGCCTCGCGTGCCGAATTGACCAGCTGAAGCCGTTCGGAGTGTCTCCGTGGCAAGAAAATCCAAGAAACGATCCACTGGCAGTCGACGCCTATCTCGCGACGCTGGCCAGGGCCGACCGTGAATCGCTCGAGGTGCTCAGAAGGCTCATCAAGGACGCCATTCCGCGCGTGGAAGCCCGTGTGTCGTACGGCACGACCGTGATGTTCTCGTTGGGCCGCGACCTCGTGGGATTCGTGTCGCAGCCACCCCGGCACCCGCTGCCGGCGGGACTGGTGAGGAAGATTCTTCGGGCGCGGGTCCGGGAGAACGCAGCTGCTGCAGGAGGCGGCATCCGGTGACTCTTCAGGCACCTCCACGGCTGGCTTATGCGAACGGTGTGCACGTTCAAGCCGGAAAATCAGTCTAACTTGTTGAATTGAACGGTGTGGTGCGGAAGGGGGGATTCGAACCGCCACGGTATTGCTACCGCCAGCCCCTCAAGATGGTTGAAATCGCGCGCTCGCGCGAACTGACGCGTATCCTGCGGACAGATGTTACGCAGGAGCGTGCTCAAGCGAACGCATGCGACGACTTTATTCGCACAAGTTCGCGCACGGCACACTCGATCTATCTTAAAGGTCGCGTCCGCGTTCGACGGCGACTTCTCGTGTTGCGACACGTGCACTAGGCTGACTACGTGGAGCTATCCGAGTGACGACCAATCCCCCACGCTCCAAACGCTACGACACCGTCATTATTGGAGCTCGATGCGCTGGCGCGGCCACCGCCATGCTGCTCGCCCGTCGAGGCCTACGAGTGCTCGCCGTCGATCGGGATCGCTATGGAACGGACACGCTATCAACCCACGCGCTCATGCGAGGCGGGGTGCTCCAACTACATCGCTGGGGCATTCTCGAAGGGCTCAGAGCCGCGGGGACACCCACGGTCCGATCCACCTCATTCCATTACGCTGATGACGTCGTCGACGTCCAGATCAAGCCTCAGGACGGCATCGATGGTTTGTACGCGCCTCGGCGCACCGTCATCGACAGACTGCTGGTGGACGCCGCTCGCGAATCCGGTGCCGAGATCGCGTATGGAACCAGGTTGATCGACCTCATGCGATCCCCCGAGGGTCGCGTGTGCGGCGTGTATCTCAGGGATTCGCAGGGACAAGACTGTCAGGTTGCGGCTGAACTCGTGGTCGGGGCCGATGGTGTGCGCTCGACGGTCGCTGACCTCGTTGGGGCGGAACGATACCGAACAGCGCGTCATGCCACCGGCTCGGTCTTCAGCTACTGGTCGAACACCGGGATCGAGGGGTACCACTGGTACTACCGACCCGGTGTCAGCGTCGGCGCCATTCCGACCAACGGCGGCCTGACCTGCATATTCGCCTCGGTTCCGCAGCGTCGGTTCCACGACGAGATCCGCCGCGACACGGCCGCAGGACACCAGCGGGTGTTGAGGGAGTGCGACCCGGACCTGGCGACCGTCGTCGAGGCGGCAGATAGGGCCGAGCGGTACCGCGGATTTGCGGGCCAGGTGGGTTTCTTCCGCCAGTCTTCAGGCCCAGGTTGGGCGCTCATCGGCGATGCGGGCTACTTCAAAGACCCGATCACGGCCCACGGCATGACCGACGCCCTTATCGACGCTGAACTGCTCGCGCGCGCGGCCGCTGAGGGGACCGAGCGCGCGCTGGCCGACTACCAGCGGGCTCGTGACGCTCGGGCGACGGGCCTGCTCGACGTGACCGACGCAATCGCGTCCTTCGACTGGGACCTCCTGAAGGTCCAACGCCTTCATCGTTCCCTCAGCGACGAAATGAAGAAAGAGACCGTTGAAGTGAACCAGTTTCACGAACCTCCGGTGCGCCGCTCAGGAGACGTCGTGTGACGCCCCGGTGAGCGAATCGTGCGCCATTCCGATGCGACGAGCATGAGTGACGATTGATCTACCGTGTGGCCTGGAGGGTATGCGCGTCTGGGAAAGGTCGCGTAAAAGAGGCCCGGGAAAAACCGGGCCTCTTTGTGATTTTGGTGCGGAAGGGGGGATTCGAACCCCCACGGTATTGCTACCGCCAGCCCCTCAAGCTGGTGCGTCTGCCAGTTCCGCCACTTCCGCAAGTGGGGTCGTAACCAAGTATATGGCGGAAGAGCGGCGACGCCAAAGCAGTCGAGCCGCTGACGCCACGTGGCGCCCGACCGTGCACTACGAACGCGACGCTGCGAGAGCGCGGCAGCCGACTCCAAGTCCTGAGACGAACGCTTCAATGAGGTGCGCCAGCTCACGCGGTCGTTCCATGGGTACTTCATGGTTGCATGGGAGCGAGATCCCGCGAGCGCACGGCAGGCTGAGTGCGAGCTGCGCGACGGCCTCTTGCGGGAAGAAAGCGTCGCGCTGTCCGCCCACGATAAGGATAGGCATCTGGAGCGCTTCGATGCGATCGGTGAACGACATGCTGATGCACGTCTGCAGCGTGCATTCGAGCACTGGGCTCGGGACCTTCACAGCATTGTCCAGGAAGCGGTCAAGCATCGCCCCGTCCACTGGTTCGCTGATGAATGGGGCCAGCATCTCGCGGATGCGTTGGCGATCACCGGCCCGTCCGACCCAGTCGCGGAGGAGGTCCTGCGGAAACGGGATAGGCGCCGCCGAAAAGCCGCCCACGAGCACGAGGCCTGACACGCGATCAGGCCGCCGCAACGCGACGTACTGGGCAAACTTTCCGCTCATACTGAAGCCGACGAGCACAATATTCGTTGCGCCGGCGGCGTCGGCAACGGTCCAGACATCACCCCCTATCCGATCGGCGTCGTACGGCTTTACCGCCTTTTCAGAGTCGCCATGGCCTCGGAAGTCCATCGTGAGGACCCGAAGCGCGTTGAGGTCAAGTCCTCCAATGACCTCATCGAAGTACGCACCAGATCCGGCCCACCCGTGCATGAATAGGAGCGTTGTCGGCCCGGCACCCTGAACGCAGTAGCTGATTCTGACGCCATCGTCCGCCAGGACTGTCGCCATGGGAGCGTCTCCTTCCCGCTGGGCGCGATAATATAGGCGCCGTTCCAGCGGTGTCCTCAAGCGAATCATCAAAAAGTCTCAATTTCGTGACGTAGTCCGGTGTCCAAGGTCTATCGGTTCGGTCCATTCACGCTTGACGCCACCCGACGACGACTCTTTTGCGGTGGCGATTCGATCTCGGTTCCACCCAAAGCCCTCGATGTGCTCGAGGTGCTGCTCGAGAATCGTGGGCGAACAGTGGACAAGGAAGATCTCGTAGCCCGCGTCTGGCCGGACACCATTGTCGAAGATGCGAACCTCACGCAGAGCATCTTCGTCCTGCGTCGAGCGCTTGGCGATGAACCGGCGGATCCCCGTTACATTTCCACCGTCGCCCGTCGAGGGTATCGATTTATTGGCAGCGCGTCAGACGAAATGACTGCCGCCGCGCCGGAGGACCGATCGCGCGTTCACCGCACGAGCAACGTGAATGCCTACCATGCATACCTGAAGGGGCGACATTACTGGTCGAGACGCGATACAGATGGCGTGCGCGCGGCCGTCACATTCTTCCGCCAAGCGATTGATCTCGACCCGACATATGCCGACGCCTATGTCGGTCTCGCAGAGTGTTACGTCCTGCGGTGGGGCCACGGTTGGACGACCGCAGCAGATGCCGTGGTCACCGCGAAAGCCGCCGCAGCGAGAGCCCTCGACATCGACGGTACTATCGCAGAAGCTCACGCCGCCATCGGTGCTCTCCAGATGATGGCGGAACGAGATTGGGTGGGTGCCGAGCGGTCCTTTCGCTGCGCCATCGAGCTGGCACCCGACTACCCGACAACGCGCAACTGGTACGCCAATTACCTTGCGGCGCTGGGCCGCTTTGATGACGCTATCCGCGAGGCGCAGAAGGCGGTCGTGCTCGATCCTCTAAATGCAACCTGGCGGATGGGCGTCGGTCACATGCTTTTTCTGGCCCGCCGATATGCGGAGGCTGTCGAACATGAGCTGAACGTCGTCGAGACAGATTCGCAATTCTGGCTGGCGCACTGGGTACTGGGAATGGTCTACGAGCAGCTCGACGATCTTCCGCGCGCCGTTGCGGCGCTTCAACGCGCCGATGAATTCTCGGGGGGTAATCCGATTGCTCGCGGAGTATTGGGCCGAACCATCGCACTGTCGGGGCGAGTCGACGAGGGTCGCGCCATCCTCGAGGACATGACGAAGCGCAATGCGCGCAACCTAGCGCCGGCAGATGCAGTGGGCCTCGTCCAAGCGGCCCTGGGGAATATCGACGCGGCGTTCGACTGGTTCGAGCGCGCTGGCCGCGAAGGCAGTTATCTGCTCTCGTTTCTCAACGTCTCACCGCTCTTCGACTCACTTCGCTCGCACGAGCGCTTCAGCGCGTTGCAGCGCACGGTGTGTCTGGCCTGACGGTGCGCCCGATTCTCGACAACACTATTGACAACAGACCAGGCGTCGAGTGGCTATATGTAGCCACTTCCGCGTGGCCGGTCGATATTACCGCGGCTCGGGTGCCGATGCCGGCGGCGGCGTCGTGTTGGTGGCGGGAGCCGAGGGCGCTGCCGGTGGCGGCGTCGCCGGAGCCTGCGTCGCCGGATTGGCCGGCGGTTCCTGCGCCGCGGGTGCGGCGGTATCGGTTGCCGGCGCTGTCGGAGTCGCCGGAGCGGGCGCGCTGGCCGGTCGCGACGGTGCCGCCGTCCCGCTCATGAGCGATCCGCTCGACCGTTGACCCATGATGGCCAGCACCATGGCGCCAATTACGAACAGCAGGGCGAATCCGGTGGTGACCTTCGCCAGCAGCGTGGCGCCGCCGCGCGCACCGAAGGCCGCCTGGCTGTTGCCGCCACCAAACGCGCTCGCCATGTCGCCGCCCTTGCCCTGCTGCAGCAGGATCACCGCCAGCAGAATGAGGCACACGAACACGTAGAGAATGACGATCAGGTAATACAGCATTGAACTTCAGTCCGAACTGGAAACCGCAATTATACCGCAACCCTGTCGGCGTCCTCGACTGTCGCGGCGGTTGGCGGCTCGTGGGGCACGGGCATCGGACCGGCCCGCGACGGCACCCAGCGATCCCGCAGCCTGAGCGCCGGCATCTCGATGATCTTGGCGAGGACGACCCCGACGAGCATGGCGACCACGAAGGTGACCGCAAAGCGGATCGGAAACGGCAGCGGGAGACGGAGGGCGGGCATCAAGTGAATGATCACCGCCAGATGCCAGAGGTAGATCGAGTACGAATACGCGCCCAGCCGGGCCAGCAACCTCGGCAGATACCCAGTTGGGGCCGGCAGGAGCAGCGCCGCCACCACGAGCATGCCGGCGCCAAGCTGGAAGAGCGTAAAGCCAGCGGTGTGAACGAAGGCATTGGTCCCCAAGGGCCACACGAACGCGGGAATGAAACAGGCGGCGCCAATCGGCAGGAATGGCACACGCCACCGGGAAAAGATCGCCGCGAACTTCTCCGGATGCAGATAGAACGCGTAGGCCAGCACGACGCCGAACATCAGCGAGTCGAAGCGGAGATGCGTCGCCATCAGGTGATCTGCGTGTGTATAAATCGGCATCCGCCGCCAGTTGATGATGCGGACCGCGAACACGACGACGGTGAGCGCGGCCGCGACATAGAGAATCGGTTGAAGCGACGAGCGGCTCCGCTTCGCAGACGAAGTCACGACCCAGAAGAGGAGCGGCAGCATCAGATAAAAATGCTCTTCGACCGCCAGCGACCAGGTGTGGTTCCAGAGCCCCGGAAAGTAGTTCTGAACAAACAGCAGCTCGGCGGCCAGCCGCGCGCCTGAGAACGGCCACCCGGTCGCCGGCAGCAGGATGACCGACACGAGGATCAGACACCAGAAGGCCGGGTAGATCTTCCAGCCCCGGCGGAGATAAAAGTTCCACGGCGCGACGGTTCCGCGGCTCAGATATTCGGTGAAGAGCAGGCCGGAGACGAGAAATCCACTGAGGACGAAGAACAGATCGACGCCCACCCAGCCGCCGCGTTCCCACACCAGAAAGAACTGGTGAAGGGGTGCCGGCCATCCCGGCATTTCAGACGGCACAGACATGTGACGGCCGATGACGAGGGCGACGGCGACGAACCGAAGCAGGTCCAGATTGACGAGGCGTGACCGCGTCGAGTTCACGAACGCACGCCCTTTCGCGTCAGCTGCTCCCGGACCGGCTGCGGAGCACGATGTCGCTGAAGCCCTTGACGTCCAGACTGGCCCCTCCGACCAGGGCCCCGTCGACGTCCGCTTCGCGAGTGAGCTCGGCGATGTTGTCCGGCTTCACCGATCCACCATAGATGACGTGACAATGCTCGGCCGCGTCGGCGCCAAACCATTGGCGCAACCGGCTGCGGATGTGAGCGTGCGCCTCCTCGGCCTGTGCCGCGGTTGCGACGCGCCCGGTGCCGATGGCCCAGACGGGCTCATAGGCGATGACGAGGTCGCTGACCTGCGCGGACGTCAGACCGTCGAGTCCGTCCTTGACCTGTCGATCGAGGATGGCCAGAGTCTGGTCGGCTTCGCGCTCCTCGAGCGTCTCGCCGACACAGACGATCGAGGTCAGGTCGGCGGCGATGGCCGACATCAGCTTCCGGTTGACGGTCTGATCCGTCTCGCCGAAGAGTCGCCGCCGCTCGGAGTGGCCGATGATGACGAACTCCGCGCCGGCCTCCTTGATCATCTGAGCGGACACTTCGCCAGTGAATGCCCCCTCGCGCTCCCAGTAGAGATCCTGCGCGGCGACGCCGACGTTCGTGTTTCGCAGCGCTTCAGCCACGGCGTGGACCGCCAGCAGCGTCGGTGCGACGACGATTTCCACGCCGGTGATGTCCTTCACGACCGAGCGGAACTCCTTGGCGAAGACCACCGACTCGGGCACTGTCTTGAACATCTTCCAGTTGCCGGCGATGAAGGGAAGGCGCATGGGCGTCAGCCTACTTGTCTGTCAGCGCGGCCACACCAGGCAGCGTCCGGCCGCCAAGGAACTCGAGCGACGCGCCGCCACCGGTCGAAATGTGCGTGATGCGATCCGCCACTCTGGCTTTCTTGACCGCCGCAATGGAATCGCCGCCGCCGATGATCGTCGTCCCGGCCACGGCGGCCACCGCGCGGGCCACCGCGTTGGTGCCCTCCGCGAACTGATCGATCTCGAAGACCCCCATCGGGCCGTTCCAGACGACGGTCTTGGCAGCCGCAATCGCTGCTGCATAAGCCTTGATCGTCGCGGGGCCGATGTCCACACCCAGTCGGTCGCCGATGGCCGCGTCGCCGACGGTCAACACCTCACTCGGCGCTCCGGCCTCGAGCTTGGGTGTCACCACGTGGTCGGTCGGGAGGTCCAGTACCACCCCCTTCACCTTCGCATCAGCCTCGATCCGCCGGGCCTCGTCGAGTTTGTCGTCCTCGACGAGCGAGTTGCCCACCGGTACTCCGCGGGACTTGAAGAACGTATAGGCCATGGCACCGCCGATGATCAGGCGGTCGACCTTGCTCAGCAGGTTCTCGATGACCTCGATCTTGTCAGACACCTTCGCGCCGCCGAGGATGGCGACGAACGGACGCGCAGGTGACTGAAGGGCCTGCCCGAGATACTTCAGCTCCTGCTCCATCAGCAGGCCCGCAGCTGCCGGCGACAGGTGGTGGGTGATGCCTTCGACCGAGGCGTGGGCGCGGTGCGCCGCGCCGAATGCGTCGTTCACGTATGCGTCGGCCTGAGCGGCAAGCGCGGCCGCGAAGCCCGGATCGTTCTTCTCTTCCTCCGCATGGAAGCGCAGGTTCTCGAACAGTACAACGCCGGGTCCGGCAGCGTGCGCCATGGCGACGGCCTCGCTTGCCGGGGTGCCGATGCAGTCTTCCGCGAACGTAACCGGCCGTCCGATCAGTGTCGACAGATGCCCCGAGACCGGTCGCAGACTGTACTCAGGGTTCGGCTTGCCCTTCGGCCGCCCGAGGTGGCTCGCGAGCATCACCGTCGCGCCATGGTCGAGGGCGTACTTGACGGTCGGCAGCGCGGCGCGGATTCGCGTGTCGTCGCCGATGACGCCGTTTTTCAGCGGGACGTTGAAGTCGACGCGGACGAAGACACGCTTGCCAGAGAGATCGAGGTCGCGGATGGAATATTTCATGAGCTGCTTGTGATCCTACGTCTTAAGTCTTACGTCTTAAGCCGGCCTGAGACTTAGGACCTGAGACGTAAGACCTAAGACGTCAGCGAGGATCTTTACAGGCCTTTGGCTACCAACAGCCGAAGCAAGTCGACGCACCGATTGGAATAGCCCCACTCGTTGTCGTACCACGACAGCACTTTGACGAAATCGCCGTCCATGACTTTCGTGTACGGCGCGTCGACCATCGACGAGTGCGGGTTGCCCTTGAAATCGATCGACACCAGCTCGTCGGTCGAGTACTCGAGGATTCCCTTGAGCGGGCCATCGGCCGCGGCCTTCAGCGCGGCGTTCACCTCTTCGCCAGTCGTCTTCTTGTCGAGGATGGCGGCCAGGTCGACGACCGAGACGTTGGGCGTCGGCACGCGCATCGCGAAGCCATCGAGCTTGCCCTTGAGGTCGGGCAGCACTTCGCCCACGGCAAGCGCCGCACCCGTCGTGGTCGGAATCATCGACAGCGCTGCCGCTCGCGCGCGACGCAGATCCTTATGTGGCAGATCGAGGAGCTGCTGATCGTTCGTATAGGAATGGATGGTCGTCATCCAACCTTTCTTGATGCCGAACGTCTGATGAATGACCTTGGCGAGCGGCGCGAGGCAGTTCGTCGTGCAGGAGGCATTCGAGATGATTTGATGCTTCGCCGGATCGTACTTCTCGTCGTTGACTCCTAGAACCAGGGTCAAATCCGGGCCCTTGGCGGGGGCGGTGATCACGACTTTCTTGGCCCCGGCCGCCAGGTGCTTCGCCGCGTCATCGCGACTGGTGAACAGCCCCGTGGACTCGAAAACGACGTCGACCCCGAGGTCTTTCCACGGCAGCTGCGCCGGATCACGCAATGAGAGGACCTTGAACTCGTCGCCGTCGACCGAGATGCCGTCGCCCCTGGCCTCTACCTTCGCGTGCAGATTGCCGAGCACTGAGTCGTACTTCAGCAGGTGTGCCAGCGTCTTGGCATTCGTCAGGTCGTTGACCGCGACGAAGTCGATATTCTTATCATCGAGCGCCGCGCGCATGATGTTCCGCCCGATACGCCCGAATCCGTTGATGCCGACTCTGACCGCCATCGAAGCTCCTCTCTCTATCACCGTCCCTTACGGCCGGCGACAAACGGCCAATTCTAATGAACCGCCTTGCGGACGGTCAAACCCAAACGCTATACTCACGTCTTCGTAACCGTCACCTCTGTCTGGACTTACGAGCCTGATGTACTTCATCTACAGCTTGTTGACGCTTGGCGTCTTCGCCGTGGCGTCGCCGTACTTCGTCTATCAGGCCATCCGGTACAAGAAGTACATCGGGAGCCTGCGGCAGCGGCTCGGCTACCTGCCGATCACGTTCAACATCGACGGTGACGAATCCATCTGGATACACGCCGTGTCGGTCGGCGAAGCGCTCACCGCCCGGGCCCTCGTCGCCGACCTGCGGGCCCGATATCCACGGCTCAAGCTGTATCTCTCGACGACGACCATCGCCGGCCAGCAGGTCGCCCGGCGTGGTGTCCAGCACGTGGACGGCGTCTTCTACTTCCCCTTCGACTGGTCGTTCATCGTCCGGCGCACGCTATCCATCGTGAAGCCGAGAGTGTTCGTCATGATGGAGACCGAGATCTGGCCCAACCTGTTGCGGTTGTGCGCCGAGCGCGGCATCAAGACGGTGATGGTCAACGGCCGCATCTCATCGCGCTCGTATCCGCGCTACAAGTTGATCCGGCCGTTCTTCCGTCGCGTGCTGGCCGACGTCGATCGATTCTGCATGCAGAGCGACGAGTCCGCTCGCCGGGTGATCGATCTGGGCGCCGATCCGGCGAAGGTCACGGTCACCGGCAGCCTCAAGTTCGATTCGCTGCAGATTCCGACGCCCGTCGTGCACGGCAAGCCGCGAGAGCGCGTGCTGCGCTACTTTCGCCTGCCGCCGAACCGTGTCGTGCTGGTGTTTGGCAGCACGGTAAAGGGTGAGGAGTCAGCGGTGCTCAAGGCGTTCGCGCGGGTCAAGCTGACCGTGCCTTCGGCGCTCGCGATCATCGCGCCCCGTCAGCCCGAACGCTTCGTCGAGGTCGAGCGCATGGCTCGCGAGGCGGGCTTTGCCACGGTCCGCCGCTCCAACCTGCCGATCGATGCCGAGCCCAAAGCCGACGTCGTGGTGCTCGACACGCTCGGCGAGCTGGCGCAGGTCTACCAGCTGGCGACGGCGGTCTTTGTCGGCGGAAGCCTCGTCGATCACGGCGGCCACAACATTCTGGAGCCGGCGGCGTTCGGCAAGCCGATCGTGTTCGGCCCGCACATGCACAACTTCGCGGAGATCGCCGACACGTTCGTGACGAAACTGGCCGGCATCCAGGTGCAGTCCGACCATGATCTCGAAGACGCGATGCTGTCGCTCGTCACCGATCCGGTGCGCCGCGCCCGCCTCGGCGCGGCGGCGCGGGCGCTTGTCGAGGCCAACCGCGGTGCCAAGGACAAGACCCTGGCTGTCTTCGCCGAGGTCATCCCGTCGCCGGGCGTGGTCAGGCCGTTCCGCCTGGTCCACTGACAATCGCTTGACGCGGTGATCCTTTCTGCCGCCAGCTCCCTGTACGGCGCCGTCGCGCTCAGGCGACGTCGATGGTTCGCGCACCCTTCGCGTCAGCGCCGTCTCGGTCGTCCTGTCGTCAGCATCGGCAACTTGTCCGTTGGTGGATCGGGCAAGACCCCAGTCGTCGAGCACGTCGTCCGGCTGCTGCAGGACGCCGGCGAGCGTCCCGCCATCCTGTCGCGCGGTTACGCTCGCCGGATCAAGAGTGCCGCGGTCACTCTCGTCGCGACCGGCACCCAGGTCGTGGCCGATCTGGATCATGCCGGCGACGAGCCGTTGATGCTCGCGCGGACGCTGCCTGGCGTTCCGGTCCTCGTTGGCGCCGATCGCTTTGGCTGCGGACTGCAGGCCGAGCAGCGCTTCGACGTCACCGTGCATGTCCTGGACGATGGGTTTCAGCACCTGAAATTGTGGCGGGACGTGAATCTGCTGCTGATCGATGAAGACGATCTCGCCGAACGCGTCCTGCCGGCAGGCCGCCTGCGCGAGCCGCTGTCGGCGGCCGTGGCGGCCGACGCCATCCTCATGGGCAGCGGAGAGCCGACCCGATTCGGACGGGCCGTCGCCGCGCTCGGCGTACCAACGGTGTTTCGTACCGTGCGCACGCTGGTCGACGTCCACATGATGTCGAGCGGAAAGGTCATCGAGCCGCAGATGGTCGGCCCGGTGTTCGCGGTGGCCGGCATCGCCAAACCGCATCGGCTCTTCGAGACGCTGGCGTCGCGCGGCTGGCGGCTCGGCGGCACGCTGGTGTTCCGCGATCACCATCGATTCAGCCAGTCGGATGTCTCTCGCATCAGTCAGGCGGCCCGCGACGCACAGACGCACATCGTCATCACGACGTCCAAGGACGCGGTCCGCTTCGAGCCACTCGATTACTCGCCCCTGGCGTTGGCTGTGGCGACGATAGCCACCGGGGTCGAACCGGCCTCGACCTTCGCCGCGTGGCTGCGGGATCGGCTGTCTCGGGCACGAGAGCAGCTCGCCGGCGGCGCGCGCGGACCTCGCGAAGCCGGAGGTTCGACTTCCCCGTGAGCCTTCGTCAGAAGCTCGAGTTCCTGGCGGTACGCGGCGTCATCGCGTTCATTCACGTCGCGCCACGCGCGGTGATCGACGCCTGCGGCAGCGCGCTCGGCGGCGCGTTCTACCTGATCGATCGGCGCCACCGCCGCATCGCCCTCCAGAACGTTGCTGCGGCGTTTCCGGGTCGAGCCGTCAGCGAGCAGCGGGCCATCGTCCGCGGCGCGTTCGCGCACTTCGGCCGTCTGCTGTTTGCCGTGCTCGAGTTCGCGACGCTGGCTCCCGAGTCGATGCTGGCGCGGGTCGAATTCGAGGGCGAAGATCGAGTCCGACTGGCGCACGCCCAGAACAAGGGCGTCCTCTTCGTCACCGGGCATTTCGGGTTCTGGGAGCTTCAGGCCATGGTGCACGCCCTGCGACTGCCGCCGATGGCCGTGCTGGCGCGGACGCTCGACAACCGGGCCCTGAACGATCTGCTGGAGCGGATACGCACGCGCACCGGCAACACAGTCATCTATCGGCAGGGAACCATGCGCCGCGTGATGCGCGTGCTGCAGGCGGGCCAGGGGGTTGGCGTGCTGATCGATAAGCACAACCTCAGC
>JBKPSC010000280.1:0-7909 GCA_046734915.1 Acidobacteriota bacterium
TTCACGCTGACGTGAGCGACGGGCTCAACCTTCGCAGACGTCTGATTGTCCTTCTTGTGCCCTTTACCCTGGTGCGCCGTCAAGATAGCGGCGAAGGGCATCAACAGCAAGAGGGCGACGGTGATCGTTCGTTTCATATGCATGGCTCGCGTTACCACGCGTGAATGCAAGCCAGCAACCACCGCCCTGCTCACTGCCAGGTTTCGCTAAGTCCTCACTTTGACAGCGCTTGCGGTCGACCTCGGTCGTGCCGTTCACGGCGCCGCAAACGAGAGTGATAGTGCAAACTCAGGACGGTAATGAGGACTACTCCGCTCGGAGTGCGTTGACCGGGTCGATGCTGGCGGCTCGTCGCGCAGGAGCCCACGCCGCCACTCCGGCGATCAGCAGTACGACGACGACAACTGCAAGCATCGTGGGCTCGGTCGAGGGCGTGCCGATCAGCATTGCGGATACGAGACGGCTGGTTGCGAGCGCCAGCACGCAGCCCACCGCCGCGCCTGCCGTCGCACTGATCATGCCCTCCCGGAATACGCCGAGCGCGACCGCGCGGGGCGGCGCGCCGATCGCGAGCCGCACGCCGATCTCGCGCGTGCGCACGGACACGAACACCGCCAGAAGGCCGTACATCCCGAGCGCGGCGAGCGACAGTGCCGCGATCGCAAACGTGCCGATGACTGCCGTCGTCGATCGACGCGCAGCGAGCTGCTCTGCAAGAATCTGCTCGAGCGACCTGGGCTGGCTGAACGTCATCAACGGATTCAATCGCCGGATGGCGGTTCTGACAGTGCTGACAACAGCCGTTGGATCTCTCGCCGTGCGGACGAGGAGCGTCACACCAGACTGCGGAAACTGTCGCGTACTCAAGTAGAACGCGGGCAAAACCGGCGCCTCGAGGCCTCGGAAGCGTTCGTTGCTGACGACACCAACAATCTCGAACTCGCCTGGCGCATGGTTGCCATAGGCGGTGCGCGGTGTCGCGGTCCGAATCTTTCGGCCGATGACGCGCCCGCCAAGCTCGCGAGCAAACGCTTCGTTCACCACGGCCACGCCAGTTGCATCGAAGCTGTCACGTGCCGTGAAGCCGCGGCCGCTCAAGACGTCTACAGCCAACGCGTCGAAGTAGCCAGGACTCACGATCCGCAGCTCGGTCTGACGCTGCCGCTCTGCCGATTGCTCATCGCCGAGGATCGTCGGGTTCTCACTCCAGTTGGCCTCGAGCGGATGGTCGTACGCCGTCGCCACTGCGACAACGCCAGGGAGTGCGCTGAGTGAGGACAACACCGCGCGTTCGTCGGCGATGACCTGGCCTGGCTCGACCGGCCTGCCGACCGGCAACCCCAGATTGGCGACCAGCACGTGATCGATCGCGAAACCTGGGGTCTGGTGTTCAATGAACTGCAGCGATCGTCCCAGAAGTGACGCGGCGGTCGTCACCGCAATCGTCAGTGCGACTTGCGACACAACCAGCACGCGATAGACCATCGTCCTCGGACGACTGGGTGCACCTCGCAACGCCGGCGTCGCTCGCACCAGGCGAATGATCGGCCAGATCGTCAGCACGATGGATGCGACGAATGACAAAACAATCGCAAAGAGCCCGAGCGGTGCGTCCAGCATTGGAGATGTGAGAAGCGGGATCGTCGATGGCAGCAGGCGTGGAAGCACGGCGAGTGCGCCCCTCGCTATCGCCATACCGAGCACTCCGCCGACGATCGCGGGTACCACTGCCTCGAGCGCAACTTGCCGAACCAGCGTGGCGACGCTTGCACCGATCGCCGCACGCACCGAGAACTCTGGCCGGCGCCGCTCGAACGCGGACACATGCACCGACGCGAGGTTTGCGCACGCGACGAGCAGAACGGCGAGCGCCGCTCCAGCGAGTGCGACGAGCGGCACCCACGCGTCGCGGACCAATTGGTCACGGAACGGTGATAGGAGTGCACCGTGCGCGTCAGCGGCCGTGTGGTCAGTCGTCCGCAGCAACGCGTCCCGCGCCTGCAACGATGTCGTTCCGTCACGTAGACGCGCAAGCACACCGAACACGTGCGCGCGACTGTTCTGTTGGAGTTGAGCCGTTCGTGGAATCGGCACCCACAATTCCTGCGCGTCGGGATCGAGCGTCACAACCGCCGGATTGACGGGCCACGCTGGAAACACGACAGGCGGCATCACGCCGACGACTGCGTACCGCTCTCCACTCAAGCGAATCGTCGTTCCCACGACGCGAGTATCTCCACCGAAGCGCTCACGCCACATCCGGTGCGACAGCATCACGACGCGAGTGGCACCTGGGGCGTCATCGCCCGCCGCGAATGTCCGTCCGAGCATTGGCTCGATCGCCAGCGTGTCGAAGTAGCCGGCAGACACACGCACGCCGCTCACCGACTGCGCACCCTCAGGCGTCTCGAGGGTGAAGCCGGCGGCGCCGAAGAGCGCGAGGGACGAGAACGGTGACGCCGCACCGAGATCGGTGGTCCAGTGCGTATATCTGAAGCCGGTGACGCGCGTCGCGCGGTGGTCACCGTCGGTCCCCGTGTCTTCCCAGACAAAGACCAGCCTGGAGGCGTTCGCGAACGGCAATGATCGCCACAACACGGCTCTCGCCAAACCGACGGCGGTCGTCGCGGCGGCGATGGCGACGGCCAGGGTCAGTGCGACCGCCAGCGAAAGACTCGGGCGACGAACGGTGTGACGAAGCGCAGCTAAGAGGTCGTCGCGAAGCATACGCCTCGTTTGACGGAGAAACCGGTTACGGCGTTGGCGTGAACGAGACGGGAGCCGTGACGCGCGAAACATTCCACGCCTCCGCCTCAATCGATGGCGCCTTCGCCGGTCGCGTGACGGTGACACCGATCTCGCGCTCCTCGCCAGGCAAAAGCGCGAAGTAGTTGTCGTCCCAAAACACTGGGAGGAGCTCCTCGTGAGACACCGCGTCGGTGAGCTTCAGGTGCACCTGAAATGCCAGTGCGCTGCCGCTATTCCGAACCGCGACGATGGTCGTGCCCGGATGAGCCGCATCAGCTCGCGCGGAAACGGCGAGCTGCGTCGCTGGTAGCTTCGAGAGCGCAGTCAGGTCAGCGTGAGACGTCGTCGGCGTGTAATACCACTCCGTCTTCTTCCAGTCGAGAACGTCCGGCTGCGTCGAGAGCCAGTAGAAATTCGTCGACAGCGGCGTCGCGGCTCCTGGCTTGGAAAGCGTCAAGCGGAGGAAATACGTGGCCGTCGAGGTCTTTGGGACCGGAACGACGAAGCTGCGAACGACGCGATCGGCTCCGACGTCGATCGTCTGCTCCTGGGCAAAGAGCCGCTCGAGATTCAGACCGAGTACTTGCGCGCTCACCGTCAAGCCGGTCAGCGATTCCTGCGTGTCGTTCACCACCGCGATCGCCCCATCGTCGTACCGATACTGCACGTGGACCGGCTCGCAGGCTTTCTTGGTTCCGTAGTAGCCGCCGCCCGGCCGCAGGAAGTAGTCGTAGAGATGCCAGATCATCGACGGCCAGGCGTTGTTCAACATCCACTGAATGACGCCAGTGGCGAGATAACGATTGCCGCCGTACGCCTCGAACATGGCGCGTTGCCCATCGTACGCGAGCGCCTGCGCCTTGCGCGCGTAGTCCTCGACGCTATCCGCCTTGCCGTAGCGAGCTTCGAGTGCCTGAGTGAACAGCTTCAAATCCTTGAACTCGTCGCCGCCGGCGTGAAACGTCCAGAACTGATTCATCGGCCACAATCGATCGGCAGGCAGCATCGATTTGAGACTGTCGATCGGCGGCACGGCGGCGCCGGGGCTGATCTCGGTGGCGAAACCAAACGCGCCGCCATTCTTGGTGTCAGTGAGCCAATAGCCAGGCGGCACGTAGTCGTACGGGCCGAGCATTTTCACCCCGCTCGGACCGCTTACCGGTCCTGGCGCAGTCGTCGCGTTCGAGAGGATCGGTTTTGGCCAATGAAGATGCTCGAGCACGTCGAGATAGGCGCGCTCGACTCTGGCGGTCGGTGGGAAGTCGCTGCCGTTGAACCACGCGATCACGCTCGGATGATTGCGCAGACGCCGGATCTGATCGCGGAGTGACGCCGGTCCGACGCGGTAATCCTCCGCGTCCCACTTGGTCCACTGCTCCCACTGATCGCAGCAGCACCAGCCCGCCATCACGAGAATGCCCATGCGATCGGCAAGCTCGTAGAATTCATCCGTCTCGAGCTTGCCCTCGAGCCGAATCGT
Source organism: Acidobacteriota bacterium (assembly GCA_046734915.1). GTDB lineage: Bacteria > Acidobacteriota > Vicinamibacteria > Vicinamibacterales > CAVVIG01 > VFZL01. The sequence goes on from JBKPSC010000280.1 coordinate 4,229, forward strand.
GTTGAGCCCCATTTCGCGCGTGTAGCGCAACTCCGCTTCCAGCCGCTCGGTCGATTTCGGACGCAACAACATGTCCGACGCCCATCCACCGCCTCGAATGAGCACCGTCTTGCCGTTTACTTTGAACAGACGATGTCCGGCTTTCGTGAGCTCCGACGTCATCTGCTGAATGCCGAAGGTCACCGTCAGTTGATCGGACACCGATCCGTCAATGCTGGCCGTCAGCGTCAGCGTGTACAACTCTTGACGGCCCATACGATACGGCCACCAGACCCGCGGGTGTTCGATGGTGAGCGGCTTGAACTGCTCGGGCGAGAACGTCATGGTGCGGTGCTCTCGCGGCGCAAGTGAGACCTGCTGCTCGAATGTGAGATCGCCGATCGTTCCGCGCACGACTCCCTTCGCAGGGGCGTCAGATGCATTCACCACGTCAGCGGCAATCGTCAACGTGGCGCGGTCGAGCGACGGCAGGTCGAGTGACGGCAACACGAGCGGATGCCGCAGCGCAACCGGACCGGTGTGCGTCAGATACACGTCGCCCCAAAGTCCCATGTTCTTGTCTGCCGGCGTGGGATTCCAATCCACCCACATGATCGATAGATCGCGTGGTCCTGGCGCAAACACTTCCACGGCGATCACATTGGCACCGGTCGCTTTCACCAGTCGCGTGACGTCGAATTCGTATCGCCGGAAGACGCCGGCAACTTCGCGAGACGTGGCGAGGCGCTGGCCGTTCAGCCAGATGTTCGCGCGATAGTTGATGCCATCGAAGTGCAGCCAGAGACGCCGTCCCGCCGCATCCGACGGCGCCGCAAATTCCTTCCGGTACCACCACGACGGCTTGAACGGGCTGTCATCGGGCATCGGGAGGAGTGTGAATCGCTCGCCGATTGGATAGGTCGTTCCAGGAACCTTCCTGAGGTTCATCCCGAAGTACGGATCGCCGTAGTCGCCGTTCTCGACGAGTGCCCCGACGACGGTGTTCGGGACCGTTACCTTATGCCACGCGGTCGTGTTCACCCCGGTCTGCGACAGCGTCTCACCGGTCGCTTTGACGTGCGCCGACGACTGCAGCGCCCACCCCTCCGCCAGCGGAATCCGCGCAAGTTGGCGCGCCTGCGCCACATCCGGGGCACACGCCATCACCGCGATGGCGACCAGGATCCGCAGAGACATGCAGAGAACCTCCGGGTCTAGCTTACTTAATTAAATGAGTTAAATATTTCGCGCAACGCTGCTACACTTGCGCCCGGGAGGGGACACTAGCGCTGCGCTTGCTCAAACACACTGCTGCCCACGTCGAAGCCGCCCGAGACGCGGCACACGTCCGCCGTCTCAACCTTGATCGCGTGCTTGCAGCGGCCATCGCTCACGAGGGTGAGTTCACCCGCGCTGAGCTCATCAAGACCACTGGCCTTTCCGCTCCCACTGTCGGCAGTCTTTCCTCAACGTTGATCCGTCTCGGCTTGTTGACCGATCTCGGTGTGGGTCCGTCGCGCGGCGGACGCCGGCCCGGCCACATGCAGTTCAATGCGAACTACGGCTTCGTCGCCGGCATCGACATCGGCCCGACGCGGACGCGCTTGGGCCTCGCTGATCTCCGCGGCGAACTGCTGGCACGCCGCGTCCTGCCCACACCGCGCGATGCCGATCCTCAGGCAGTGCTGCGACGCATGGTCCACGAGATCGACACCTTGAGCAAAGAAGCGGAACTCGCGCGCGAGCGTCTGATCGCCGTGGCTGCCGGCGTACCCGGCATCGTCGATCCGACGAACGGCATCCTCGTGGGCCTGACGCCAAACTTGAAAGGCTGGGCTGGAGCGCCTGTCGCCGCGCTCCTGACGCGTGAGAGCGGTGTCGATGCCGTAATCGAGAACGACGTCAATCTGGCAGTCCTCGGCGAGCACTGGAAGGGGGCCGCACGCGGTCACGACACGTGCGTGTTTCTCACGTTTGGCACCGGCATCGGCGCCGGCATCATGATGAACGGCCAGCTCTATCACGGCCATCATTTCCTCGCCGGCGAGATCGGCTTGATGTGCATGGGGCCGCAGTACGTTGACCAGGACTTCGGATCTCGCGGCTGCCTCGAAACGTTGAGCGGCCTTGGCGCGCTCAAAGGCAAGTGGAATCAGGGAGCCGCGGACTCACCGGAGTGGGTGGCGGAGTTGTTTCGCGCGGCTCAGAACGGCGACGAGGTTGCGCGCAGGACCGTCGAGGATGCCGGCACTGTGCTGGGAATTGCGGCGGCGAACGTGAGCAGCGTGCTCGATCCGTCGCTGATCGTCCTTGGCGGTGCGCTCGTCGTCCAAGGCGCGCCGCTTGTCGAGCGCGTCCGCCAGATCCTCGGCAAGTTTATTTTCAGTCCGCCGCCGGTCGTCGTCTCGAGCCTGGACAAAGAGGCGCCGTTGTGGGGCAGCCTGCTACTCGCCACGAGTGCCGCCCGCGAGCGATTGCGCGAACGCCTTCGTGAACAGCTTGGCCACGAGCGTGATTCTGCGCTTACTGCTGCTGCAGCTCGATAATCTGATTCGCCTTCACGTTCTGCTGCACTGACGTCGAACCATCGGGCCACGTCACCTGCACCGAATCAACTTGTGCCGCCTTTCCCAAACCAAACTGCAGCCGTTTGTCCTCTTGTGAAATATAGCTGCTGCCGCTCTGGACGAGTCGTCGCTGCTGCGTATCGCCGACACGAATGACCACGACCGCACCAACGGCACCGGTATTCGCGCCGCGGCCTTTGAGCCGTACCTTGAGCCAGTTGCCGATTGCGGTGATCTCGTTGCGCAGGATCTGCGGACTGCCGTCGAGATCGTTGATCACCATATCCAGCTTGCCGTCGTCGTCCAGATCGCCAATGGCAAGACCGCGACTGACGCGCTCTTCTGTCATCACCATCCCTGCCTGCGACCCGACTTCGTCGAACGTGCCATCGCCGCGGTTGTGAAACAGCAGCTTCCGCTGACGGTATCCGGCTGATGCACGCAATCTGGCTTTGTCGAGCTGAGGATAGACGTGACCGTTGACGACGATCATGTCGAGCAGACCATCGTTGTCATAGTCGAAGAAGGCGTTCCCCCAGCCAACGTACGGAAGACTGACGGCTGCCGTCTTCGATCGGAAGGACACGTCGGTGAAATGATCGCCGTCGTTGTGATAGAGCGCGTTGTATTCCTCTGAGAAGTTCGTCACCCACAAGCTGAATCTGCCGGTGTTGTCGTAGTCCCCGACGGCCACGCCCATGGTGCCCTGCTCGGCGCCATCCTCGCTGACGGCCACGCCCAGCGGAAACGCTGCTTCCTTGAAGGTTCCGTCCTTTTGATTGATGTAGAGAAAGTTCGCATTGGAGTCGTTGGCCACGTAGAGGTCGGGCCAGCCATCCTGATTGCAATCGAACCACGCGACGCCTAATCCGAAGTAGCCGCGGGCATCGGCGACGCCGGCTTTTTCGCTGACGTCGGTGAACTTTCCATTGCCATCGTTGCGAAAGAGCGCGTCCCCGTCGCCAGGCAGCCCGCGCGGGCCGCACTGGACCGAAATGCCGCGATACTCACAGGTCTTGTCTTTACCGAATTGCGGCAAGTTGCCCAAATCGATTTTCACGTAGCGCGAGACGAACAGGTCGAGATCGCCATCGCGATCGTAATCGGCAAATCCGCATCCGGTGGACCAGCCGCC
>JBKPSC010000281.1:0-8361 GCA_046734915.1 Acidobacteriota bacterium
CGCGGCGACCGCTGCCGCGATCTGTCAGGCCGGCGGTCGTGCCGAGGCAGTCGGCGTTGACGTCACTGACTCGTCGGCACTCGAGAGTCTGCCGGGATCGATCGTCGCGACCCACGGTCGACTGGATGTCGTGGTCAGCAATGCCGGTATCACGCGCGATCAGCTGCTCATGCGAATGAAGCGCGAGGATTGGGACGCCGTCATCGCCACGAACCTGACAGCCACCTTCACCTTGTCCCAGGCGGCCATGCGTCCGATGATCAAGCAGCGCAGCGGCCGCATCATCGCCGTCAGCTCCGTCGTTGGGCAGATGGGCAACGCTGGCCAGACGAACTACGCGGCGTCGAAGGCCGGGCTCATCGGGTTCGTCAAGGCGCTGGCTCGTGAGGTCGCGTCGCGGCAGGTGACGGTCAACGTCATCGCGCCGGGGATGATCGAGACCGACATGACGAGGGCCGTCGCCGAGAAGGCGCAGGCCGACTGGGCCGGACAAATTCCCCTCGGCCGTCTTGGGTCGGTGGATGACGTGGCGGCGGCGGCGTGCTTTCTTGCGTCAGATGAGGCAGCGTATATTACAGGACACGTCCTGGCCGTGAATGGCGGAATGTACATGTAGGAGGCGTGAATGGCAGTATCCGACAAGGTCAAGAGCATCATCGTGGAGCAGCTGGGCGTGGATGAAGAGGAGGTCACGCCGGATGCGTCGTTTGTCGACGATCTGGGCGCCGACTCACTCGACACCGTCGAGCTCGTGATGGCGTTCGAGGAAGAGTTCGGCATCGAGATTCCGGACGAGGATGCCGAGAAGATCACCCGCGTGAAGGAAGCGGTCGAGTACATCGAGTCTCACGCCAAATCCAAGAAATAGCCACCGACACAGAGGATCATGTCCAACACTCGGCGAGTGGTCGTCACCGGTATTGGTCTGGTGTCGTCGCTCGGGATCGGTACTGACGCCAACTGGGATGCGCTCTGCGCCGGGCAGAGCGGCATCGGCCCGATCACGCGCTTTGACGCGTCCGCTTTCTCGACGCGGATTGCCGGCGAGGTCAAGCAGTTCGACCCGCTGCAGTACATCGAGAAGAAGGACGTGAAGAAGATGGACATCTTCATCCAGTTCGCGATTGCCGCGTCGGATGGCGCGATGGCGGACTCCGGGCTGAAGATCACGCCGTCGAACGACACGCGCGTCGGCGTGCTGATCGCCTCGGGCATCGGCGGATTCACGACTATCGAGCGAGAGCACAAGGCGTATCTGGAGGGCGGTCCCCGCAAGATCTCGCCGTTCTTCATCCCGTCGGCCATCATCAACCTCGCGGCCGGTCAGGTGTCCATCCGGTTCGGGGCGAAGGGGCCCAACTCGGCCACATGCACGGCCTGCACGGCGTCGGCGCACGCGATCGGCGATGCGTACGAGATCATCCGGCGTGGTGCGGCCGATGCGATGATTGCGGGAGGGTCCGAAGCCGCCGTCTGCGCCATGGGCGTCGGCGGATTTGCCGCGCTGCGTGCGCTGTCCACTCGCAATGAGGAACCGGTGAAGGCCAGCCGACCCTTCGACAAAGACCGCGACGGGTTCGTGCTCGGGGAGGGGGCGGGCGTCGTCGTGCTGGAAGAGCTCGAATCGGCACGCAACCGCGGCGCGAGGGTTTACGCCGAGGTCGTCGGCTATGGCATGTCCGGCGACGCGTTTCACATGACCGGCCAGCCGGAAGACGCCAACGGCGCCGTACGAGCCATGGCGGCGGCCCTCGAGTCGGCCTCGGTCCAGCCGGGCCTCGTCAACTACATCAACGCTCACGGCACTTCGACTCCGATCAACGATCCAACGGAGACGCTGGCGATCAAGAACTGCTTCGGCCAGCACGCCTTCAAGCTGGTCGTCTCGTCGACCAAGTCGATGACCGGGCACCTGCTCGGTGCGGCCGGCGGGCTCGAGGCAGGCATCACCGCCTTGGCCGTACACCATCAGCTCGTTCCGCCGACGATCAACCTCGATCAGGTCGACGAGGCGTGCGATCTCGATTACGCGCCGAACGTCAAGCGGGCGCTCGACATCGAGTACGCGCTGTCGAACTCGTTCGGATTCGGCGGGACCAACGCCGCTCTCCTGTTCAAGCGGTTTCAAGGGTAAGCTGTCCGGGCTGGACCACGGCGGTCCGGAGCCGGTCAGCCCGGAAACCATCCGCGCGAGCACACCATGAAGATTGCCGTCTGCATCAAGCAGGTTCCCACGCGTGACTGGCAGCCACGTCTCAACGAACAGGGCACCTGGATTCGTGAGGGCGACGTCAGCTATGAGATGAACGAGCCCGATGCCTACGCGCTCGAAGAGAGCCTGCGGCTCAAAGAGAAACTCGGTGGGGAAGTCGTCGCTTGCTCCGCCGGGCCCGACCGAGTCGCGCAGGTGCTCCGCGAAGCCCTGGCCCGCGGCGCAGACCGGGCGATCCACATCGCGGGCGCCGGCTTCGCCGCTGCGGACGCGTTCGTAACCGCAGACGCGCTCGCGGCGGCGATGAAGGACGAGCAGTTCGATCTGATACTGACAGGACTCCAATCCGACGATCAGGGGTTCGCGCAAACCGGCGTCATCCTCGCCGAGCGCCTCGGCCTGTCGCACGCCACGATCATCATGGAGGTGCAGGCCGACGCGACGAACAGGTCCGTGCGGGTCAAACGCGAGCTCGAGGGTGGGTGGTTTCAGTTCGTCACCATGCCGCTGCCGGCCGTGCTGACCATCCAGAGCGGCATCAACCAGCTGCGGTACGCGACGCTCAAGGGGATCATGGCCGCCAAGAAGAAGGAGATTCGTCAGGTCGCCCCTGCGGCGGCCGCCGCGGCGCACCAGAGCATCGCGAAGCTTTATGCCCCGCAGAAGTCGAAGCGCACTGAGCTGATCGACGGGCCGCCGGCGGAGGCGGCCCAGACGCTCGTCAAAAAGCTTCGCGAAGAAGCCCGGGTCATCGGGTGAGGGCGACATGATTCTGGTGATTGCCGAACAGCGTGGCGGCACATTGAACCGCGCCTCGTGGGAGACGATCGCGGCGGCGCAGCAGATTCCAGGCGGGCGGCCGATCAGCGTCGTCCTGCCGGGCGCACCGGGTTCGACGACCGCGGCGGCACAGGGTCTGGCTGCGGCCGCTGTTCAGGAGGTGATCGCGCTCGAGCATGCGTCGCTCGAAACCTACACGCCTGACGGATACGTCATGGCCCTCCAGGCGGCCATCGTGGACCTCGGGCCCGAGTTGGTCGCTCTGCCGCACACCTACCAGACCCGCGACTTCGCGCCGAAGCTGGCCGCGCGCCTCGATCGCGCGCTCATCACCGACGTCACCGGATCCAAGACCGCCGGCGACGGGCGAATCGTGTTCGTGAGGCCGATGTTCCAGGGGAAGCTCACAGCTGACGTCTTCCCGGAAGGATCCGGTCCACACTTCGTCTCGTTTCAGATTGGCGCCTACCGAGCGGATGCCGCCGCCAAGGGGGACGCTCCCGCGGCGGTGAGAACCGTCGCGGCCGCTGTCGATGCTGCGTCGATCAGGCAGAAGCCGGATGCCCCCTTCCAGGAAACGAGGCAAGCCGTCGACCTGTCCCAGGCAGAGCGCATTGTCGCGGTCGGCCGTGGCATCAAGGGTGAAGAGCATATCGGGGTGGCCCAGAGTCTCGCGGAGGCGCTTCACGCCGAGCTCGCGGCCTCGCGGCCGATTTGCGATGCCGGCTGGTTGCCGATGGAACGTCAGGTTGGGAGCTCAGGCCAGACCGTCGCACCCAAGCTCTATCTTGCGCTGGGCATTTCGGGCGCGATTCAACACCTCGTGGGTATGAAGGGATCGAACGTCATCGTTGCCATCAACAAGGATCCCGACGCCCCCATCTTCGAAGTCGCTGACTACGGGATCGTCGGCGATCTGTTCGAGATCGTTCCCGCCATCGTCAACGCGCTGAAGTCGTAGCGGCGAGTGCGATGACTGCGACCTTTGTCCTGTGGCTGTTGGTCGTCGGGTTTGTCGGCGTCTTCGCGGCCCAGGTGGCGACCCGCGTTCGCCTGATTCTGGCCGCGCCCGACACCTTCCACGTCGACGACATCGGCGAGCGCGTCGCACGGTTCGCGATTGACGTCATCGGCCAGCGCAAGACCATCCAGGAGCGCCCGGTTGCCGGGACGGCGCATGCGCTGGTGTTCTGGGGATTTCTGGCCTTCGGCCTGTACACGACCGTTGAATTTCTGAAGGGTCTTGGCATCGTCGATCTGACGGATAGCGCCTGGTTTCACGCGTATCGCGTGGTTCTGACGCCGTTTGCCGTCGCGGTTCTCGCCGGGATCGTTTATCTGGCGATCCGCCGCGGCGTGTTCCGTCCGCCAGGGCTCGGGGCTCACGTGTCCTACGAATCGATCATCATCGCGGCCTTCATCGCCACGCTGATGATCACGTTTCTCCTCACTTGGCGACTGGACGAGGCGAGCGCCGCCGGGCGGGTGAACTGGTGGGTGCACGCGCTCGTGATCCTCGCCTTCCTGGCGCTGATTCCGGCTTCCAAGCACTTCCACCTGGTGCTGTCTCCGATCACCGTGTTCCTGAAATCGCTCGAGCTCGGCAACGTGCCGAACCTCGACTTCGAGAAGGAACAGGTCGGCCTCGAAGCCGTCAAGGACCTCAGCCGAAAAACGGTTCTTGATGCGTTCACGTGCGTGGAATGCGGACGGTGCCAGGAGAACTGCCCCGCCTGGGGTGCGGGGAAGGCGCTCAATCCGAAGACGCTGATTCTTCAGACACAGGACACGCTGCTGAAGGGGCCGAGGGAAGCGAGGCTCGTGGACGTCTATTCCGCCGAGGTGCTGTGGCAATGCACCACGTGCGGGGCCTGCGAGAACCAGTGTCCGGTTGGCATCGAGCACCTGCCGCTCGTCATCGGATCGCGGCGCGGACTGGTGTCGAACGGCGACGCGCCCGAGTATCTGGGCGGCATGTACAACAACCTCGAGCGGCGCAGCAACATCTGGGGCCTCACCTACGATCAGCGCCAGAAGTTCGTCGACGCCGCCGGGCTTCAGCTGTTCGATCCCCGGCAGCACGACGTGCTCGTCTGGCTCGGGTGTGCCGGCGCGTTCGAGGCCGACTTTCAGAAATCGCTACGGGCGCTGTTCGACATCCTGAGGGCGCACGGCGTGCGATTTGGCGTGCTCGCCAAAGAGAAGTGTACGGGCGATCCGGCCAAGCGCACCGGCAACGAATACCTGTACCAGGAGCTCGCCAACCAGAACATCCAAGACCTCAAGGCGGCAGGACCGAAAAAGATCCTGACCTCGTGTCCGCACTGCGTGAAGACGATTGGGAACGACTACCGAAAATTCGGCTACGAAGTGGAGATTGTCCATTCTGCGGTCTTTGTCGAAGAGCTGACCCGCAACTCCCGGCCCAGCGGTTCGACGGCCGATGGCACCGTCACGTATCACGATCCCTGTTACCTGGGGCGGTACGCCGGCAAGGTGGACGAGCCTCGCGCGCTGTTGACGCGATTCGGCGCGAAGGTGGTGGAGCCCGAGCGCACGCGGGATAATCCGTACTGCTGCGGTGCGGGTGGCGGACTCCTGTTCGCCGACAAGGAAGAGGAGCCGGGCTCACGAATCAGCGACGTGCGCTACGCACAGCTGCGGAGCACCGGCGCGTCGACGGTCGTGACCGCGTGCCCGTTCTGCTCGATCATGCTGAAGGGCGCCAAATCGAGCGCTCCGGCAGGTGCCCAGGCCGCCGACGTGCAGTTCGTGGACCTGATGACGTTTGTCAACAGCAGGCTGGCCCGAACTTGAGCGACGCCACGTGGCGGGACTCGCCGTTCAGACGGTTGCAGGCACGGCTCATCGCGATGGCGGGCTATCGCCTTATCGCGGCATTGGGCTCGACGCTTCGCTGGAAAACAGAGGGTCTGGAGCACTTTGAAGGAGCGTTCCACAACGGCCACCGGCCGATCATGGCCTTCTGGCACGGCCGTATTCTGCCTGCCACTTACTACTTCCGCCGCCGCGGCATCGTCGTGATGACGAGCGAGAACTTCGACGGGGAGTGGATTGCCGGCATCATCGAGCGGTTCGGCTACGGCACAGCCCGCGGTTCAACGTCCCGCGGCGGGATGCGAGCGCTGATTCAGCTCAAACGCGAGCTGGCTGGCGGCCACCCGGCAGGATTCACGGTCGACGGGCCGCGCGGGCCGGCGCGAGTGGCGCAGCTGGGAGCGCTCTGGCTCTCAAAGGCCACGGGCCATCCAGTGCTGCCGTTTCATCTCGAGGCCAACCGCCACTGGACCCTTCACAGTTGGGACCGGACGCAGATTCCCTCGCCCTTTGCGACCGTGGCACTCGTCGTTGGCGAACCGTTCACGGTATCGCCGGACGCCAGCGATGTGGCGCTGGACGAGTCGCGACTGCTGCTCGAGCAGCGACTCCTATCGCTCGAGCAGCGGGCCAAGCAGATCTTAGGCGTCTAAAGGCGTGTCAGTTCCGGGTTGTGCGGTTCTGAGTTCTGGGTTCCCAGTTCTCAGAAGCACGAAGCAGCGGCACCAAGAACGAAGGACGAAGCACCAAGCAGTGCGTTGTCACCAATCAATCCGCTTTCGATCTGACAGGAACGCGCCCGTGGGACCATTGGCCGGCAGGGTGGCGGCCCACACGATTGTGTCGGCGCCCTCCTCGACCGAGCGCGGTGCGTGCGCGCCACCCATGTCGGTCCGCACCCAGCCAGGGTTGACAGAATTGACTAGGACGCCGCTTCTCCGTGTCGTTTCAGCCAGAATCCTGGTGAGCGCGTTCAGCGCGGTCTTCGACATCGAATACGCGGGCGCATAGGTGCCCATATCAGTGAGCTGCCCGGCCTGCGATGAGACGTTGACCACGCGACCGTAGCGCCGGGCCATCATGCCTGGTACGAACGCCTGGCACATCGCGGCCTGGGCGAAGAAGTTGGTTTCGAAGGTGGCCACCAGCTCGTCTCTCGTCACGTCGAGGATGCCCGTCTTTTCGGACAGCAGGATGGCGGCGTTGTTCACAAGAATGTCCACGCCGCCAAAATGCTCGTCCGCGAACGACCGAACCGCCTGGATGTCGTCCGGCCGCGTGACGTCGAGCGTCACAGCAGTGACGTCCAGTCCGGCCTTCCGACACTCGGCGACCACCTTGCTCGCGGCAGTCTTGGATCGGCTGCCAAGCAGGACGCGATGCCCAAGGCGTCCAAGCTGCCGGCACACTTCGAGCCCGATGCCACGGTTCCCGCCAGTGACGAGCGCCGTGCGTTGCGACATAATTTGGCGTAAGTCTTAAGTCCTAGGTCCTATGCCGTTGAGCCCTCAGACGTGCGCGTAAGACCTAAGACGTAAGACCTAAAAGACGTAGGCCTAAAATAACTCACTGTGCTGACAGTCATTCACACCCCCGAGTTCGCTCAGCATCAGACGCCTCCCGGTCACCCCGAGCGGCCAGAGCGTGCGCGCATCATGGATCTCGTGGCCGACGAATGGCGCCAGGCCGGCGGAGAAGTCGTCGCACCTCGCGCGGCCAGCGACACTCAGCTGAGCCGCGTGCATGACGAGGATTATCTTCGGCGCGTGGCTGCCACCTCCGGACGTTCCACGGCGCTGGATCCCGACACTTTCACGAGCCCGGAGTCCGTTCGGGTCGCTCACCTTGCGGCCGGCGCCGCCATCGAGGCGGTGGAGCGGGTCATGGGCGGCCGGCGGCAGCGGGCGCTGGCGCTGCTGCGACCGCCAGGCCACCACGCCGAACGCAATCGCGCGATGGGATTCTGTCTCTACAACAATGCGGCTGTCGCGGCTGCGCATGCGCGTTCGCTCGGCGCGCACCGAGTCGCCGTCGTCGACTATGACGTTCACCACGGCAACGGGACGCAGCACATCTTCGAGGCGGACCCGAACGTTCTGTACGTTTCGCTCCACCAATATCCGTTTTACCCGGGGACCGGCGCCGCCAAAGAGATTGGCACCGGCAACGGACTGGGCTTCACGGTCAATGTGCCCCTCGAAGTCGGTGCGATGAATGAGGATTACCGCCTGGTATTCGCCGACGTCGTCGATCCGGTGCTGCGCGCGTTCAAGCCCGAGCTGCTCATCGTCTCGGCAGGGTTCGACGCGCACGAGCACGATCCGCTCGCCGGCATGCGGCTGACGGCCGAGGCGTTCGGCGCCATGACGCACGACTTACGAGCCGTGGCCGATGATTGCTGTGGCGGGCGGTTGCTGGCCCTGGCCGAAGGCGGGTACGACCTGAAAGCGCTGCGGGACTCGTTGCAGGCGGTCATTGCGGCGCTGGGCCCGGCCGAACGGCCGGCAATCAAGTGGCCGGAGCCTGGAGAC
>JBKPSC010000282.1:0-4817 GCA_046734915.1 Acidobacteriota bacterium
CCCGCGACCAGGCCATCAAGGGTCGCCGGCACAGCTGGGGCGCAGTCGCGAAGCCGCGCCGCCGGCTCGTGCAGAATCGCGGCCAGCGTGGCGTCGAGGCCGACACGGATGAACGGATTCCGTCCCGACAGGATCTCGTGCAGCAGAACCCCGAACGCGAAAATGTCCGATCGCCGATCGGCGGAGTCGCCCCGGATTCGCTCGGGCGCCAGGTACGCCGGGGTGCCGCGCAGCACGCCGGTCTCCGCCTGGTGGCGCGGCGCCCCCACGGGGGGGTCGACGGCCGGCAGGCGCGTGGCCAGCCCGAAATCCATCACCTTGATGTGCCCGTCCTCGGTGAGCATCACGTTCGCCGGCTTGAGGTCGCGGTGGACGACGCGACGCTTGTGCGCGGCCTCGAGCGCCTCGGCAATTTCGTCGGCAACCCGCAGCGCTTCCCCAAGCGGCAGGGGGCCCGCGCGCAAGCGGTGCTCGAGCGATTCGCCGCGCACGTATTCCATCGCGATGCACGGCCGATCGCCGAGCGTCGTGACCTCATATATGGAGCAAATGAAAGGATGATCCAGCGCGGCGGCCGCCCGTGCCTCGCCGAGCAGCTGCTCGAGGGCATTGCTCTCACCGGGCGCGGTGACGAACTTCAGCGCCACCTGGCGATCCAGCATCACGTCTTCGGCGAGACAGACCTCGCCCATGCCGCCGCGGCCGATGGTTTCGATGATGTGATAGCGGGGTTCCGTCACTTGGTGACCGACGCTTAGCCCGACAATTTTATCGCGCGCGCGCGGGGCCGGCGAACACGCGGAACATGAGCGACGCCGAAGTCGTCCTGTTTCCCATGACTACAGAACAGCCGGCACGTAAGCCGCTCCGGCTCTGGCCCGGCATCGTCATCGTCGCGGTCCAGTGGTTTTCGAGATTCGTCCTGCCGGTGGTCTTGCCCGGGGCCGCAATCTACGGGGTGCTGGCCGGGATCGCCGGCGGCCCCCTGGTGCTCATCTGGTGGCTGTTCTTCAGCCGGACGCCCTGGCTCGACCGCCTGGGCGCCATCGCGCTGATGGTTATCGGGCTCGCCGCCACGTCGCGCGTCGCGCACGAGTCGGTGGCGACCGGGATGATGGGCATGATGCTGCCCATCTTCGCCATGCCCGCCCTCACTCTTGCGCTGGTCGCTTCGGCAGCAGCCGGTCGCAGACTGCCGGCCGGGCCCCGCCGCTCGGTGATGGCGATCGCCATCTTCGCGGCTTGCGGCGTGTTCGCGCTCTTGCGCACTGGCGGCATCAGCGGCGATGCGAACTCGGACTTTCATTGGCGCTGGACTCCAACTCCCGAAGAACGGCTCCTGGCAACCGGCAACGACGATCCGCCGCCGATCCCTTCGAGTGTCCCAGCCGCGACGCCTCAAGCAGCGCCGGTTCCAAGCGCGTCGAGCGACCCGGTCAATCAGCCGGCCTCTCCGGCACCTATTTCAGCGCCCGACAGACTTGAGACAGCCAAGGGCGGAGCTCCTGCCGCTCACGCCGAACCGTTCGCAGCGCCTTCCAGCGCTGAGTGGTCTGGATTCCGCGGAACCCATCGCGACGGCGTCGTTCGCGGCATTCGAATCGCAACAGATTGGTCCCACATGCCGCCAGTGGAGATCTGGCGACGTCCGATCGGACCGGGCTGGTCGTCGTTCGCCGTTCACGGCAATCGTGTCTATACGCAGGAGCAGCGCGGCGAGGACGAAGTCGTCTCCTGCTACGACCTGGCCACCGGCGAGCCAGTGTGGCGGCACCGCACAGCCGCGCGATTCTGGGAGTCCAACGCCGGCGCCGGCCCGCGGGCGACACCAACCTTCCACAACGGGCGTGTCTACACACTCGGCGCAACAGGCATCCTCAACGCACTCGACGCCCGCGACGGTTCGTTGCTGTGGTCGCGCAACATCGCGTCAGACACCAACACCCAGGTCCCGGGCTGGGGCTTCGCGAGCTCTCCTCTCGTCGTCGGCGATGTGGTGATCGGCGCCGCCGCCGGGACGCTCGCCGCCTATGACCTCGACACCGGCAATCCGCGCTGGTTCGGTCCCGCCGGCGGCTGGGGCTACAGCTCGCCGCAGGACGCGACGATCGATGGCGTCGCGCAGGTCGTGCTACTCAACGGCGGAGGCGCGATGAGCGTCGGGCCGGCTGACGGCACGCTGCTGTGGGAGCATCACTGGTCGGGCGGCAGCATCGTTCAGCCTGCCCTCACCGCGGACGGCAGCGTGCTCATCGCCTCGGTCGACAGCAGCGCCAGCGGCATCGGCACGCGCCGGATAACGGTCGCACATGGAGCCGCCGGATGGACGGCCGAGGAGCGCTGGACGTCGACGGGACTGAAGCCGTCGTTCAACGATCTGGTCATCCACAAGGGCCACGTATTTGGCTTCGACGGCGGCATCCTCGCGTGCATCGATCTCGAGGACGGCAAACGGATGTGGAAGGGCGGCCGTTACGGACACGGGCAGCTCGTGTTGTTGCCCGATCAGGATCTGCTCCTGGTGCTGTCGGAGGAAGGGGAGCTGGCGCTCGTTCGAGCGACGCCTGATCAGTTCACGGAAGTCGCGCGCTTCACCGCCATCGAAGGGAAAACGTGGAACCATCCCGTGCTCGTCGGCGACGTCCTGCTCGTTCGCAACGGCGAGGAGATGGTGGCGTTCCGGTTGTCACTCGTCGCGCAGTGACGCGAAAGGACCGTCAGCCGGCTGTTGTGCGTCTCGGCGGCGCGACGGACGACCAGCGCGCTACCTGGTCGCGCTCTCCTCCGTCCGCTGAAACATACTTAGCGGCCGTTTGTTGACCTCGTCGACGATCTTCGCGTACGCGCGCGTCGTTGCCTGCAGTCCGGTCCACGGCACGGTCTCGGGTGTCTCCCGATCGGTGTGGAAGTAGTGGAAGAACTCGCTCGTGGCGACGCCGGGCGTGAAGCGGTAGAGCCGCCCGAGATCGCCGGCCGGCGGACGCGGATTCGGTTCGGCGAGGAGCGGCACGCCGAATTCCCGGAAGGCCGCGAGTGCGATCGCGGTCAACTCGGGGCGCGACGGCCCGCCCGCGTACCACTGCTGCGCCGAGTACATGTTCGACCAGTGCAGCACGTCGCCGCTGATGTACCGCGGACGCACGTAGGTTTGCAGCGTGGACGGATGCTCGCAGTTGATCGATAGGGCCGTCTTGGCGAACAGCCTGGCCTTGTTCTCGGGCTGATTGAGCCACACACCGCCGACCGCGGAGCCCGGTCCGGTGTTGTGATGTCCATCCAGCCCGATGAACACCATCGTCCGGCGCCGCTCGGCCTGCGGAATCTTCGCGTAGTGCTCCGCGAGGCCGATCATCGCGGCGACCCCGCCCGCGTTGTCGCCCGACGCGTCGAACCAGCCGTCGCGATGCGCGACGATGTAGATCGTTTCATCGGTAGCGCCTGGAAGCGTGCCCCACACGAGCGCGGTCTTGAGGTTCGGGACCATCTGCACGTCGAGCGTCGCCTTGACGCGCGCGATCTGGCCCGGCCCGAGCGACCCGATGAGATTCCTGGCCGCGAGGCCGTCGTCGCTCCCGACGGTGAACGCCGGGGCCGTCGTGTTGGAGGGATACGCCTGGTAGCGCATGTTGCCCGGCACCATGTCCGCTTCGAACATTACCGCGGCGCCTCGTTCGTCGGCGCGCTTCACGGCGCCCTCGTCGTGCATGCCGAGCATCGTGTAGGTGAACACGGCCTTGCCCTTGACGTCCTTGCCCGCCAGGTCGGCGTCGCTACCGAGTCCGCCGTACACCGCTTCGACGTCGATGCCGCCGGCGGGCAGTGCGGCGGCGCGATAGTCCGGCTGCGCGGTGTCGAGCGCGATCGTTTTACCGCCGCCGCTGACCGTGACGCTCCACTGCTGCGGGAACCACTGCGGGTCGAGAGGCAGCGGCTGAATCCGGACGTCGCTCAGCCCGAGCGCGCGGAATTTGCCGGCAAGCCACTCCGCGCTTTCCGCGTCCGCGGAGGTGCCGATGATGCGTCCCCAGAATTTCGGATGGCCCTGGTCGCGGTAGCGGCGGGCGATCGCTGCCTGCTCTTCGACGAGGCGGTGCAGCTGACGTCCATTGATCGTTCCGTACGCTCGATCCGCCTGAGCCAGAGGCCACTCGAGGAACGCGTCGTCGAAGTGTTCGGAAGGCCCGGCGAGCGGGCTCGCCTTGGGGATCGCTGCGATTGAGGGAGTCGCCGGCGCTTGAATCGCGCTGACGGATGCGGCAATCGCAACGGCTGCAATGGCCGCAACGACAAGAGTCCTCATCTCGAACCGCCTTTCCGCGGCATCGCAGATCTGCGTCGCGATTCTACTACCCGGTCAGTCGAACGACGTAACGGCCCCGCGCGCGGCCTGCGAGCAGCGTTTCGAACGCGCCCGGCAAGCCTTCGAACGACACGACCTTCGCCGTCGTGCTCAGGTGCGCCGGCCGCAGGTCGGTCGCGAGGCGCCGCCAGACGTCCACGCGCTGCGGCTGGGGACACGCGACCGAATCGATGCCGAGGAGCTTCACACCTCGCAGAATGAACGGCATCACCGTCGTCTTGAGATCGATGCCGCCGGTGAGGCCGGAGTTCGCGATGGTGCCGCCGTACATCATCGTCCGGGTGAGCCACGCCAGCGTGTCGCCGCCAACCGGATCGACTGCGCCGGCCCACTGAGCTTTCTCCAGCGGCCGGCTGCCCATGTCAAAGCTGCCGCGCACGAGAACATTCGTCGCGCCCAGTTCGCGCAGATAGCTCTCTTCGGCGGCCTTGCCCGTCATCGCGGTCACGGTGTACCC
>JBKPSC010000283.1:0-5541 GCA_046734915.1 Acidobacteriota bacterium
TTCGAGAAGTACGCCAAGGCCGCCGAGGGTCTTGGTAAAGCCTCCTCCGCTGCACGGGCTCTTTTTGGCGGAGCCGATCACATCGAACGTGTCGACTGTCTGGTTCGACGGATTGCCCGTGCACAGGGACTCCACTCCAACACGCTGGACGAGATCGTCACGCTGGTCGATGATCGTCTGGCCAAAAATCGCTCAGCTCATTGAGTACTCGGAGTACTCGCCTGCTTCCGGGCGAACGCACTTGTCATCCGCTTCGCCCGAATCCTACCGAGCTTCGGTCGCGACGTTGGCAACTTTCGCGACTCGCTCGTCATAGTCCCAGAGCCTCGACAGGAAGCGGGCCAGGCGACCGAGCGCGCGCTGCAGTGAATCCTCACTCACCAGTCGTGCGCCCTCACGCTGGTACTCGAGCACCAGCTTGCGAGTGTGATACGCCTCGAGCTCTACGCGGTGCGCGACGCTGACGATCGTCGCGCCAGGCAGGCGGTCGAGCAGCAGCTGCATCAGTTCGCCTTGGCCGAGGGGATCGAGGGCCGCAGTCGCCTCGTCCATCACGACCAGACTAGGCCGGTGGATCAGCACACGGGCAAACGCCAGCCTTTGCTTTTCGCCGCCGGAGAGCACGTTGCCCCATTCCGCATCTTCATCGAGTCGATCGAGGAAGTGACCAAGGCCCACCTCGTCGATCGTCTTTCGCACCAACTCATCCTCGATGCTGTCGGTCGGCAGCGGGTAAGTGGCCGCATGTCGCAGCGTACCGAGGGGCACGTACGGCTGCTGCGGCATGAGGAACAACCCGTCGTCTTCAACCAGGATCTCGCCCTTGCCCCAGGGCCACAGGCCGGCGATTGCCCGCACCAGCATGCTCTTGCCGGTACCTGACTCGCCAACCACGAGCACCTTTTCGCCGGGCGCGATCTCGATGTCGGCCTCGTTCACCACCGCGTCGCCGTCGTTCAGTGTCACGGACACGCCTCGGAGACGCAGCGCGCCGTCTTCCGCACGCTTGCGCATGATGCGTCCGGACGCGCCGGATTGCTCGGCACTCTCCAGCCGATCCAGTGAGACCAGCAACGACGCGACTCGATGGGCCGACGCCGTCCAGTCCGCCAGACGTGGATAGTTTTCGACGATCCAGTTGAATGCCACCTGCACGGTGACGAACGCTGAGGCGGCCTGCATCATCTGCCCCAGCGTCATCGTCCCGCCGACGTACTTGGGGGCACACAACAGAATCGGAATGATCGGCGCCAATCCGTTGCTGGCTCCGGCGACGATGGTGGTGCGGACCGACTGCATCATCATCGCGCGCCAGCGCCGCCGCACCATCGTGAATGCCGATTCAAGTGTGGCGCGCTCCTCCGCATCGCCTCCGAGCAGCGCGATGCTCTCGCCGTTTTCGCGCAGCCGTGTGAGCGCATAACGATAGTTCGCCTCCGCCTGATTCTTGTTCTCGGAGAGAACCACGAAGCCGCGTGCGATGTAGACCATCGCGCCGCTGGCCAGGGCCGAGTAGGTGACGGCGGCAATGACCAGGAAGCCCGGGATATGCAACGTCCAATCGCGGACCGAGACCTCCAGTTCGCCTCCGATGAACCACAGAACGCCGATGAAAGTCAGCGCCGATGTGACGGCCGTGAAGATGCCGAGCACGAGATCGACGGGCGCATCGACGCTCATACGCAGATCGTCGGCGACACGATATTCTGGCGTGCTGTGGTCGCCTTTCATCAGATTGAGCTGGTAATAGCGTCCATTCGTCAACCACTCATCCAGCAGGTGCGAGTTCAGCCAGCTTCGCCACTCCCGCTGCAGCGTCATCTTCGAGAAGGTATTCGCGCATCCCAGGGTTACGCTCGCGACGACGAGCGGGAAAAAAATCAGCGACTGGCGGAAAACCGCGGCGGCGTCGTGGCGCTCGAGCGCATCGAACATCACACGGTTCCAGACGTTCATCCCGTAGGCGATGCCGATGTTCACCAACGCTATCGTGAAGACGCCAATCGTCAACAGCCAGGCTTTGCGCCTGGCATCCCTGCGCCAGAACCCGAGTGCGGCCTCCCAATAACGTGCGAGGAGGTAGCGTCGTCTCTCCTGAGTGTTGTCCTGTGCCATCGCTCGACCTTCTCTCCGATGTGATCTCCGGCGCGCGAGCTCACCGTCTCATGCATTCCAGAGCAGTTCAGCTGGCGGCGCGGTTCGCCCTACCTGACTGGAATCACAATCTCTGCCGAGTGGCAGCGGATGAGACCGCAGGTGTGTCCGGCTGAGCCGGTTCATACGGAATTCTGGATGGAACAGCAGGAGAAGGGTTACGTCGGTCCGGGTATACTCCCGTCCACCCCTACTACAGATGGCCTATCTCGTCGCGTTCTGGAACCTTGAAAACCTGTTCGCGCCCGAGGGCTTTCCGGCGCGCGAGCCGTGGCTCGCCGAGGCCGTGCGAAACGACCTCATGGGTTGGACGCAAGCCTTGTTCGATCAGAAGGTCGCTCAACTCGCCTCGATCATCGTTCAGCTGAAGAGCGGCGCCGGCCCCGATCTGCTCGGCGTGTGTGAGGTCGAGAACCGCTTCGCGCTGCAGGCCGTGGCCAACCAGCTCAATGTGCTGCGGCCGGTTCGAAACTACCAGCTTGTCCACGTGGATTCGACGCGCGACCATCGCGGCATCGATACGGCCTTCATCTACGACGCGAACGTGCTTGCGACGAATCCGCAGGAGTTGTTTTCGCATTGGGTCATGAGGCGGACCGGCACACGCGATATCACTCAGTCGACGTTCATCACCCCAGCCGGCAACGAGCTGGTTGCGCTCGCCAATCATTGGCCGTCGCGTTCAGCGCCCGTCGGGCGTGGGCCGCAATACTCCGCCGGCTTCCGCGCCACTGCGGGCGAGACGCTCGCGTATTGGCATGGGCGCATTCGCGAGGTGAAGGGCAACGACGCCGCCATCATCGCGATGGGTGACTTCAACGACGACCCGTTTGCGGATTCGCTCATCATTCACGCGTTGGCGCTCCGCGACCGCGGTGACGTGACGCGCGCCCAGATCGGCAAGTTCTACAACCTTTCGTGGCGCTATCTCACGCAGATCGTCACTGACCACCGCGGCAATCAGCGCTCGCTCGACGGCACCCTGTACTTCGACGACGATGCGAACGTGTTCGATCAGGTGCTGGTCGCGCGCGGACTGCTTGTCGGGCCGGGTCGGCTGAAGGCCGTTGACGCGAGCGCGAGGGTCGAGGCCTTCCCGGAGATGGTGGATCATCGCGTAGGCCAGGGCCCGATTCGATTCGGCCTGCCGAAGGGCGACGCGGCCAGCAACGTGAACACCGCAGGCTTCAGCGATCATTTCCCGGTCTCAGTGCAGATCGACGAAAGCTGACAACGCTCGCCCGCGGCAGCGTCAGTTTCGATAAAAGCGTGGAATGATGGGAAAATCGCCGAGGGCCTATGGTGCGGGGAATCTCTTCACTCGTGCTGCTGCTTCTGGTCTGGACGGCGGATGACCCGTCGGTTCCTGCGACGCTTCGCGTCCTGACCTACAACATTCACCACGGCGAAGGAACCGACGGTCGGTTCGATCTGTCGCGTACGGCGGGGGTGATCACGACCACCGAGGCCGACCTCGTCGCGCTCCAGGAAGTGGACCAGGGGACGGAGCGAGCCGGCGGCGTTGACCAGCTGGCCGAGCTCGCGCGACTGACGCGCCTCCACGCGGCATTTGGCAAAGCCATGGACTACGGGGGCGGCGCGTACGGCGTGGCCGTGTTGTCGCGCTGGCCGCTCTCGAGCGTGGAAAGCCATCCGCTGCCCGGTGCGCCGGATCGCGAACCCCGAATCGCGCTGACTGTGCACGTGAAGGCCGGTGAGCGCGGACCCGCGCTGCAGTTCACCAGCACGCACCTCGATCAGGGACGCGATCAGGAGCGCCGATTGGAGCAAGCCATGTCCCTCAACCGGCTGCTGGTCGGCGACAACGCTCGACCCGCCATCCTCGCCGGGGATATGAACGCCAGGCGCGACACCGAGGTCATGACGATTCTCGAAGGCCTGTGGACCAATGCCTCCGCCGGCGATCCGTCGCCGATTTCCGTCTCCGAACGACCGCGCTTGCGCGGCGATTACGTGCTGTGCCGCCCGATGGACGAGTGGCGCCTGGTCGAATCGCGAGTCATCGATGAACCCGTTGCATCAGACCACCGTCCGGTTCTGGTCGTGCTGGAGTGGACCGGAATACGGAAGTGACGTGCCTGAGAGTTGACGGGCGGCGCGGGACCGCTCATTTGAGCGGCCCTAGACTCTCTCTGTGACCGGCGGAGAGCTCGCGGGGATTCTCATCGGCGGAGCGCTGCTGGTCCTGGGGTGTGCCTCGGTGCTGGCCTCGACGCTGCGGCCTCAACGGCGCACACGCATCCTTCTTGCGTTCGGCGTGACGACCGGTCTCTACGGGGTCCGGCTGTTGGCGTCCCAGCCCCCAGTACAAACGGCAATCGGCGAAACACGGATTCAGTGGAGTTACCTCAGAGCGTTCGTCACCTACTTGATCAACGTGCCGCTCGCCTACTTTGTCGAAGGCATCATTGGCCCGGGCTGGAAGAACTCGACGCGATGGGTCCTGCGTGCGGTGATCGCCTTCGCCATCGCCGCACCCCTGGTCGACCTGACGCTGGCAAGACCTGGCGCCGCCAGCGCGTCGAACAGCGGGCTGGTGCTCATCATCGTCTCCATCGCGCTTCTGCACAGTTTCCACGGGTCCACGATCGCACGTGCTCAGACGGTCTTCACCGATCACAGTGTTCTGCTCGGCGCAGCGGTGCTGGCCCTGTTCATCGTCAACGAGAACGCCGGCCAGCTCGTGTTTTCAGGTACGAACATCGAGCCGATTGGAATGCTCTTCTTCGTCCTGTGTCTGGGGTATGCCGTCGTGCGGACGGTCTTCGAGTCGGAGGCCGAGTTCGCCGGTGTCCAGCGGGAGCTCCAAACCGCGAGGCGGATTCAAACGTCGCTCTTGCCGCGCGAGATCCCACGTCTGCCCGGCCTGGCAGTCGCGGTCAGGTTCGTGCCAATGACCGCCGTGGCTGGAGACATCTACGATTTCGTCCAGCTCGGCCCTTCCCGTCTTGGCATCCTCGTCGCGGACGTTTCCGGTCATGGCATTCCGGCCGCACTCGTCGCGTCGATGGTGAAGGTGGCGTTTTCGGCGCAGGAAGATCATGCCGACGATCCGGCCAGGGTCCTCGCCTCCATGAACCAGATCCTGTGTCGCCATCTCGAGCACGCGTACGTGACGGCTGTCTATGCGGTCGTGAACACCGATCGGCAGACCGTGACCATCGCCAACGCCGGGCATCCACCGGCTCTGCTTCACAGATGCGGTCGGACATCCCTCGTCGAACACGAGCATGGGATGATGCTCGGATTCTTTTTGGATGCGGAGTACACCAACACCGAAATCTCGCCATTCCGACCTGGCGATCGTCTTCATCTCTATTCGGATGGTGTCGTGGAGGCACGCGATCGCGCGGGCCAGTTCTTCGA
>JBKPSC010000284.1:0-10177 GCA_046734915.1 Acidobacteriota bacterium
GTACTACGACCAGTGGCATGTCGCCCTCATGACCGATCTGGTCACGATGGTCCGCGAACGATATGGCTGCTCATGGGCGAGGGCCACGCGAATGGGGTTCTATATTGCACGCGCTGCCGCCAGATTCGGCGAAATGCGGTCCGACTACGATCGCGTTCTACCGGATCTCGCGGCGGCATACGGGATCGCGCGAGACTGGACCGGCGCGACCTACGACCCGGCCTCGGTCGCGCGGGCGGAGCTTGCCTGGTGGGTGGCGCGCCGCGTGCCCGGCGAAGACAGCCCGGAGCAGGTTGGCGGCCTGATGGCCGATCTCAACGCTCAATTGTACGGAGTTCCACGCGATCGGGTGCTGGAGGCTTCCATTCTTCGCGCGCGAGCCGGCAAACTGCGGGATGCCGGCGGGGCACGGGCGGACTGGAGTGAAGTCAGTCGGCTGCTCCAGCAGTCCTACCGGTCGCTTCACGCAGCGGTCGATTCCATGCCCGTACGGGCGAACTAGAAGATCGCCGGGCCCACTTCTAGCGCTCGCGTCTCGAGGAGAGAGGAATGCCACTGCGCGCAGAGATGCGCGCCCGGTGAGCGTATCAGGCCGCCTTCAGACTTCTTCAGCGCCGCGCGCAGGGCCGAGCCCCAGGCCGCCGCATATCGTGCGCCGAGGAGGTCGACCAATGCGATGTCCAACAGCTCTGATGATCGTGGGAGTCCTACTGGTTCCCCAGAGCGCCAGATCGGAGCCCCACTCGTGGGAACGCGTCCGCCGTCTCGCGGCCGGCACGGAGGTCACGCTGGAATGCCACGGCACCGCGCCGGTCGTGGGCATCGTCCTGGCGGTGGACGAAGGTGTTCTCACGTTATTGAGGATCGACGATCCCAGTTTGACCAGTCTCGAGCGGAAGACGCTGCGCGACGTTTCGGCCACGCACTCGCAATATTTGCTCGACGCGGGCCCGGGCCGGACGTTCTTCATCCCGCCTCATGTCTTCGTGGCTGAAGACGGCATCCGCATCTCAGACCACAACATCGGCGCTCCGAACGAGCTCGTCATCGCGGCGCCACGTGATCTCGTGACGCGCATTGAGACGACACCCCAGGACCGCAACCCGGCTGGATGCGCGATCGCCAGCTACTACCGTGGCGCATTGATTGGAGCGTTGCCGGGAGCGCTGATTGGCGGGGCGATTGGCCGTGACTCGGGCCCGGCGCTGGCGGGGCTTGCGATCGGTTGGGCCGTCGGCGGTCTCAGAAGCTATGCGACCTGCCGTCACGTGCCGGCGCGAGTCGTCTACGCGGAACCGTGAATCCGGCGGGCATCATGACGCGGACCAGGCAGCCCTCGATCCTGACGATCAGCGTGTTCGCTGGTGTGATCCCCTGTCTGTTCGCGGGCTGCGAATTCCAGGACAAGCCTCTCCAACCGGCCTCACCGGGCGCCGTTCTCGAGCGGATCGCGGTGGTCTGCGGCGTCACGCGAAGTACCCCGCCGGGCAGCACGACTTGTGACGCGATTGCCCACTACTCCGGTGGGCGCAGCGTTGGCGTGACACGGCAATCCAGTTGGACCTCGTCGGACGAGGGCATCGCGGTGGTGGCGAACGGACTGGTCACCCACCTGATGCCAGGACGCGTCGAGATCACGGCCACGTTTCAAGATGTGAGAGGCTCTGCGACGCTGCAGTCTGTTTCAAGTTCTGATCGCGCTCCAATAGCGCTGCGATAGCCCGGCGGCTCGGGGGTGAACGGCCGGCTCCCGTAAAGCCGGCCGTCAGTCGCTAGTCCGTACAGGTGGCGGCGATGATCTTGCCGGACTCTACGGTCAGTCTCGGCGCATTTGCCGCGGACGCAGAGGCCCCAGCCGGCGCGGGGCTCGCGCTGGCACTCGCGCCAGCTTCAACGGTTCCCGTGAGCTCGAGTTTCTTGCCGGCGTGCGGCTCGAGCGCCGCATCGTTGGCGACCAGTCGATACGTCTTCGCGGCCGGCGTGCTCGAGGCGGTCGCATTCTCGGACGATGATCCTGGTGTGACATTGGTCAGGACGAATTTCTCTTTACTCGTCGTACTACTCTTGGCATCCGGCGACCCTGGTGCTGCCGTCGACGGTTCGGGGGCTGGCCGCAGACATCCGGTCACCGTGACCTTGTTGTCGCCTGGCGTAGTTTTCGGCTGTGTTGCCGGAGGTGGTGCGGTCGACGGCGGCTGGGCCGTCGAGGGAGGTTGTGACGGTGCCGGTGTTGGCGTCTGCGTCTGTGGTTGTTGCGCCGCGATCGCGAGAGTTCCACTGAGCAAAGCGGTTGCACACACTGCTGACCAGATTCGATATCTCATGTAACCTCCACGGTGCCGCGGAGGTGCAACGACGGGACCAAAGATCTGTGCTCGCGCGTCCAAGCGGGTGCATTGGATGCAGGTCTGCAGGGCGCGAAGAGACTTATTCCTGGGAGTTCAGGGCGAACGTCCTCTGCGTTTCGACCTCGCCCGCCCTGATCGACAACGGCGCTTCGGCTTGCACCATGGCTAGCTGCTCGGCTTGCGCTGCATCGTGAGCATGCAGACGGCGGGGCGGGTGCACAGCGCGGTGACGGGCCACACGACCGCTAGCTCGTTTATGTCGCGATTACATCTCTTCGACGCCCGCCGATGACGCGGCGTCAGCGCCGAGACCTCGAGACCCGTCCCGCCTGCCACATAACTGCAATCTGTTCGAATGGGCCGGGTCCATCGTTATAGCGTTCGCAGGCTTGGCGCTGGCGCGCCAGGCCCGTTCGCGGCGTTGGACATCATCCGAGGTGTGCTTCATGGCCTTTGGCGGTCGGCTGTTCTCTGGCCTCAGGGTCGCCGGCTTCGTGTTGGCGGCAACACTTCTCGTCGCCGCCGGATCGGCCTACTGGTTCTTTGTCTCCCAGCAGCGCCAGTACATCGTTGGCCGCGATTTCCGGCTCCTCTCCAACCTGGCCAATCAGATGGACAACAGTCTCGAGCCGGAGGTGCGTGTCCTCAGGAACCTTCCGCACGGCGACGACGTGCAGCAGCTCAAGAGCCAATGGTCGCAGCTTCGTGGACGGCCCTACCAGGCTGACGACATCCGGTTCGAGTCCCGTCCGGACTACGCATGGTCGGCGATTGACTACACGCTGGCACCTGGCCCGCCGCTCACTCTCGAAGTTCCCCTGTGGAAGGATTTCACCGGTACCAAGACGATTGTTGCGACCCTCAAACTGCAGCCGGCCTTCGACGCCATCTTCAACGCCAGGGTCGGCCAGGGCGCATTCGACACGATTCTGCTCGGTTCGCAGAGCGGTCAAGTCCTCCTGAGCGCTGGGGCCAATGCAGACTCAATCCGTTCGAGCGGTCTTGGCGTCTTCTCATCGAAGACGACGGACGACGAGCCGGTAACGTTTGCGCAACTGGCGAAGTCGACGACGATGACGAGCGTCTCGCTTGCGGGTATCGATCACACGCTCTTCGTCTTTCCGTGCTGCATCTCGCACAGCCGCGATTCCACGGCTCTGGTCCTCGCCGGCCTGGTGTCGAGCGACAGCCTCAGATCCGCGAGCTGGGCGATCCCGACGACACTTGTCAAACTCGCGATCCTCGCTTTGCTGCTGGCGCTGGTCGCCTGGCCGTTTCTCAAGCTCGCGCTGCTCGGCGACCGGCAGCACCTGAGTGTTTCCGACTTCTTCCTCCTGGGTGCGGCGAGCGTCGCGGGACTCGCGCTCGCGGCGATTGTGCTGCTTGACGCGATCGCCTACTCAAGGCTCAACAATGACCTCGACGCACAGTTGAGGCATCTCGCCTTTGACCTCGACGAGAACGCGACAGCTGAGATCCGTGACGCGGCTCGCCAACTTGACTGCGTCGAGAAGCGGATTGTCGAGGACCCCACGCTCGTGCCGATCGGCCTGCGATCGCGCGCATTGGAGTCCGACGTGTTCGCATGCGCATCCGATGTGTCATCAGCTTCACCGGCCGCGCCTCACGCGGTCGTCGCAAGCGATCAACTGGCGGCGGGCGACCGGCGTCGGTTCCCATACCCGTTCTTCGATTCGGTCTCGTTCGTGAACAGAGAGGGGATGCAGGCCATCAAAGTCGGCGCGTCAGCATCGGTCTCCAACAAGATCAGCGTCGCCGAGCGCGAGTATTTCAAGACCGTCCTCCGCGGGGGCGGCTGGAACCAGAAAGACTTCTGCAACACCGGGAAGTGTGTCTTCGAGTCGGTCCGGTCGTGGACGACCGGCGAGGCCCAGGCCGTGCTCGCCCAGGCGATCAATCGAACCAGCGGCATTCTTCGCGGGTATCCCGTGGGTCTCATCTCGTTCCCGATGCGGTCGCTCATCGGCCCGGTGCTGCCGCCCGGCTTCGCCTTCGCGGTGATCGATCACACCGGGAAGGTGCTGTTCCACTCAGATCGCCGGCGCAATGGCAGCGAGGACTTCTTCGCCGAGACCGACAACAATCGGCGCCTTCGCGCACAGGTTGCCGCCCATAGCGCCGAACCGCTGAATATCAATTACTGGGGCGGTGCGTACCGGGCGTACGTGAAGCCCATGTCGCTTCCGGACATGTACGTCGTGGCGATGGCTCAGAAGGAACGGGCATGGGCGATCAACCGGGAATGGCTCGTCGTCACACTGATCTTTCTTGTCATCTACCTGCTCATGTGGGTGATTGTCGCCCTGTCGACGCTCGGTCCGAGCGCGTCATGGCTGTGGCCAGATCAGACGCGATCGACCGGCTATCTGCGCGTTTGCGCCCTGTGCGGCCTGTGCTTGGTACTTGGCCTCGCCGCTGCGTGGAATTTCGACCACACATTCCTCCTGCTGGCTGGCGCCGCGTTGCCCCTCGTCGCGTGGGTAGGCAGCTACGGGCTGCTCCGACAACGGCCGACGGGATCGGAAGGCCGCGACCGATCGTGTTCCATCAAGTATTCTGGCGCCGCCGTACTGCTGCTGCTTGTCACCGCCGTGCTTCCAGGCGGGCTTTTCTTTCTCGCTTCGTATCAACTGCATGCGCGGAGCTACATCAAGAACAGTCAGCTCATGGTCGCAAGGCAACTCTCCGAGCGCGTCGATCGCCTGCGTGAGCTCTACCTGGGCATCGACGGATCGACTCCGAGCCCGAAACAAGAGGCAGCGAGACATGCCGGCCGGACGCGGGACCGGGACATCTACGTCGATTTTCTCTACCACACATCGATCGAGGAGAGAGGGAACAACGCTAGCGCCTCGCCCGACTCTGTCGAGGGCATGACCGGCAAAGGCGGCGAGACGGCGAATGGTCTCGCGAGCGGTGAAGACGACGATATGGTGCTCTCGTTTCTGGAAGACTATCTGCCGTACTACGCGGATGCTTCGGTTGAATGGCGCGAGCTGCTGCACGACAGCGCTGGCGACGCAAGCTGGACGTCGATGTATCGGCACAAAGGCTCGGCCGACGAACAGATCGTCCTGACATCACTGAGCGGAAGTCTTCCGGTTCAGCTCACGTCGTATGTCCCGAGCGCGACACGCATCGCGCCAGCACAATCCGACACTGGCCCTGCATCCGCGGACCAGCCGAGCCCCGTGGGCACCACAGGATCTCAGGACGGTGCGGAAGGGACTCACACCAGCGTGAGTCCGCCGGAGGGGCGACGAGATTCATCTCCCATGCTGCTGGTGCTGTCGGCTGTCGCCCTCCTCGCGCTCGCAGGGGGCGTCGTGACGATCCTCAGCCGTCGCATCTACCTCATCGGACTCGCACAGCCCTTCTGGGCCTGCGATCAGCTGACGGTCAGCACCGGCGAGAACGTTCTGGTTCTCTGCGACAATCCTTCCAAAGCCCGTCAGCTCCCCGGTACTACACCGCTCAGACTGGGACCAATCGTGCGCGACCGCGACGCGACAAGCGCGTGGCGGCGTGCACTGCTGACTCTCGACGAGAACGGCGGCGACGGTGCCTTGGTCATCGATGACTTCGATGAGAACATCGAAGACGTCAAAGGGCTGAATCTCAAGCTCGCCCTGCTGGACGAGCTCGTCTCCGACCCGGCACGGACGGTAATTCTGTTGTCCTCTGCCTCGATCCGAAGTCTCACCGATAGCGTGCGCTTCGCTTCGCGCGTGCTCGATGGACGCAAAAGTACGATTGGCAACAAGACGATGTCTCGAGCAGCCGAGACCACTCTCGAGCGCTGGAGGCGAGTGCTCAACTCCTTCGTTGTGATCGACCGACGCCATCACCACGTGGCCGTGCCGCTCGTGGTGACGTCCGAGCCGGGATCGTCGCCGCCTGCGAAGGGGATGCCCACGTCTGACCGAATGAATGAATCCCGGCGGGGGCCGGTCGACTCCTTCCTCGAGAGAGAAGGCCGTGCGCACGCATACGTCAAGCGCGTATGCGACGATCTCTCGCAGTCGGCGGCGGCCAAAAGCGGGTCTCTCACCCGCCAGCAGGCGTTCGACGAACTTTCGGAGCGGACTGCGCAGTTCTACCGCAACGTCTGGGCGTCGTGCTCCAAAGACGAGATGGTCGTGTTGGGGCACATTGCGCAGCACGGAATCGCCAACGCGTCGGCGCGCACCGTCGTGAGACGGCTGCTCGGGCGTCGGCTGCTCTGCAAAGACCCGGCGTTGCGGCCCATGAACGAGACCTTCCGGAGCTTCGTCCTCTCGCGTCAGTGTTCGGAGCAGGTGAGGGCGTTGGAGACTGAGCAGGGTCCGAGCGTTTGGGACCGACTGCACGTGCCGTTGGGGCTGGGCTTCGTCGGGGTCGCGCTGTTCCTATTCGCGACGCAGAAGGAGCTCTACAACGCGGTCCTGGGCATCACGACCGCCGCGGCAGCTTCGCTGCCCACGCTCATTCGTGCCGTGGCCACGCTCGTGAGTCGACCGGCTAGCGGGTCGGACGCGAAGGCCTGAGGCGACCGGGGTGCCGGTTGACACGGCGTCTGCCGGAACGACCGCTTGTCGTTCCGCCTTCCGCCGCGTCTGTCTAAGATTGCATGAGCTGTTGCGGTTCGTTAGCCAATACGCGCGCGACCCGCCTCACTGAGGTATGGCGTGAGTCACACGGCCCTCTAGTTCATCGGTGACCTCCCCGGGTTTACTCCGCAGATCGCCCAGCTGGTTGCGGAGCCGCGCGACGAGGAGGTCCTGAAGCGACTGCTCGTTACCTCCAGATCGGAACGAGAGCATCGGACGAAATGGGCGCCGGTGTGTCTGCCGGTAGCGCCGCCCAGTCCGGTCCCGAAAATGATGCCCTGCTCGTGGGCCGATACGGGCGCGGTGCTTCCCGCCGACAAGGTTTGTCACGTTGCGCTTCAACTTCATGGATCCGCGGAAGCGCTCCCGGGGCTCAACGGTTTTCTTCCGCGACCTGGAACGACACAGGATCTAATGTGGAGTCGATCTGAGGTCCCTGCATGAAATCGTTGAGGCGCGGCATACTGCTCACACTCGTCTTCGGAGTGATCACGTCAGCAGCGCGTTCTGCGGAAGCGTCGGAATGCCTAATCACCTCGCTGTCCAACATGGTCGAGGCGTCGGACCTCATCTTCGTCGCGACGGTGCTTGACGAGATTTCGGATTATGTGCAGGTGAACGAGACACTGAAAGGCAAAGTCTCCGACACCGGTTTTTGGTTGCACCCCTTCGCCCGGAACCAATGCTGGAGCGTTTCGTCTCCCTGGATCGCCGGCGACAAGATTCTTGTTCTCGCACACGAAGGTGCTGATGCGAGGTCGGTGACCCAGTTACCGATCCACGAGGGGCGCCTCGAGGTCCAGCAATACATCGCGAAGCGGCCGCTGTCGGACTACAAGTCGACTATTCGCACGCTCGTTCGCTTGCAGGCCGAGGCGCGAGTGGGCGGACCTGAGGCCAGGACCGCCTTCGAGGAGGCGGCTAGATCCTCTGACCCGCACGTCCGCATCTGGGCCTTCTCCTCAGGCCCCTCGCACATGTCCAAACCGACCCCCACGCTCGCAAGAGCGCTGATCAGGGCATGGACAGGCGATGGCGTGCCTGTAGATAGAGGCGCCATCCTTAACGCCATCGGTCGCTGGCGGATTCGCGAAGCCGTGCCGCTGTTACTGGCCGGCCTTCGGACAGGGACCGTGAACGAGCGCTGTAATTTAGCCCTGACGCTCGGAACGATGAAGGATCTTTCGGTTGCAGAGAGTCTGCGGAACGTCGCGGCAAGCGACCCATCGCCAGTCGTGCGAGGCGCCGCGTACCACGGACTGGCCAGCCTTCTTGGTCCCGACTCGCTGTCGGACCTGGCTCGTGGAAAGGCCGATCACCACGAAACCGTGAGGGCCGCAGTTGCCAGCGCCGCGACCGGCCTGATTGACCTCGAATCCGATCCTTTCCTAAGAGCCGTCGTGCTGTCCCTTCTTGACGATCTGTCTCGTGACTCCAGTCTCAGGGTTCGGCGAGCTGCCACTGACTACCTGAAATGGCTAGAAGAGCATCGCTGACACGAGTCCGAGGCGGCGTCTCACACGGAAGCCGGCAACGGTTGTTTCATGGCGAGACGCCCCAAGCCCTCGCTAAGGCGTGTGTCGGAAACGCGATCCGCGTGACGAGTCACTGATCGCGTCGCAGTGACGCGCCTCGATATAATCCCTGTCGTCTGGCACTGACACTTTCTCATAGACCACAGCCACGCGGTCGGTTTGCCATCAACGCCGCGCGTTCGCCCTGCTGTGAGGCGGGCATTACGAGGAGAACGTCATGGACGTGGACGTGATCACCATAGGTGGCGGCCTTGGCGGGTCGACGCTGGCGTCAGCGGTTGCCCGCAGCGGCCGCCGCGTGCTGGTGCTCGAGCGCGAGAAGGAGTTCAAGGACCGCGTGCGGGGAGAGAACATGCTGCCGTGGGGCGTCGCGGCCGCGCGACGGCTCGGCGTGGTCGACGAGCTGTTGGCCGCGGGCGGTCATCAAGTGCCCTTCTTCAATGTCTATTTCATGGGCACGCAAACCGACCACAGACCGTTTCCGACGACGACGCCCACCGGGGAAGCGTCGCTGAACATGTACCATCCGGATCTGCAGGAGACCCTGCTCGCAGTGGCCGCCCACGCAGGCGCGGAGGTGATGCGCGGCGCCGACGTTCAGTCGATCGCTGAACAAGAGGGAGGCTGGAAGCTCACGTTTCGCGACAACGGGGAGGCACAAACCATCACCGCGCGGCTTGTCGTCGGTGCCGACGGGCGCTTCTCGGCGGTGCGGCAGATGGGCGGCTTCACCGTCCGGCGCGATCCCGACAACCTGCGGATTGCGGGGACGCTCGTGGAGGGCACGAAAGTGCCCGACGATGGTGTCCACTTTTGTCTAGGCCCAGGGTTTTCGACGTTCATTGCGCCGCTTGGCCACGGGCGCGCGCGCGTCTACTTCATTTATCCGGGAGCGTTGGGCGACCGCAAGCTCAGTGGCAAGGCTAAAGTCGGAGAGTTCCTCGATGGATGCCGCGCAACGAACGTTCCGTCCGACTGGTTCGACAGGGTGAGCGTGGTCGGCCCGCTGGCCGAGTTCGAGGGTGCGGACCATTGGGTCTGCTCACCAGGCAAACCCGGCCTTGCCTTGATCGGTGACGCCGCCGGCGCCACCGATCCGAGTTGGGGCTGCGGTCTGTCCAAGACGCTGGTCGATGTGGAGACCCTCGCCGGCCAACTGGCCGAGAGCGACGACTGGAACGCCGCGCTGCGGCGATATGCGGCGAAACACGACGACTACTTCGGCAAGCTTCACGACGTGCTTTCCTGGTGGACACAACTCATCTGGGCCGCCGGCCCGGAAGCGGACGCCCGTCGAGCGCGGGTGTTGCCTCGCATGCAGCAGGATCCGACGGGTTTCCCGGATCCAGCCGGACAAGGCCCGTTCGGGCCCTGCGACGAACGTGCGCGCCGCCTGATCCTCGGTGAGGAATAGTCCTCAGGACGAATCGACCACCTCGACACACGCGAGTCGGCAGCTGATCCGCAAGTCCGCGCTCTCTTGACATGCCATCGTCATTGCATAACAATTCGGTTATTGAACCGATTGGCTATGCATATGCCAATGTCCGATCGCCTGGATGCCACATTTCTCGCGTTGGCCGATCCGACGCGGCGCGCCATTCTGGCTCGCCTCGCGCGCGGCGAGGCCTCGGTGACGGAGCTCGCGGAACCGTTCGCGATCAGTCAGCCCGCGATCTCGAAG
>JBKPSC010000285.1:0-11388 GCA_046734915.1 Acidobacteriota bacterium
GCGATGAGCGCCGGCGGTGTGACGACCCATCGCGTCCCGGCCGGTGCGAGGCGGTAGACACCCTGGCCGAGGCCGACGAGATATGGCACCATCGGTCCGCGATAGGAGAGAAAGACAATCACGCGCTGGCCGTCGGTGAACTCGGGCGCACCCACAACCAGACTGCGATAG
Organism: Acidobacteriota bacterium; assembly: GCA_046734915.1. Taxonomy (GTDB): domain Bacteria; phylum Acidobacteriota; class Vicinamibacteria; order Vicinamibacterales; family CAVVIG01; genus VFZL01. The sequence continues at coordinate 172 of JBKPSC010000285.1, forward strand.
CGGCCGAGCCTCCCACCCGGCACCCGGAAGGTCAAGGTTTCACCGAACGCGCCTTTCAGGTACGACTCGACTTCGAGCGTCACCAGCGTCTCGACTCCGCGGCGGTCGTCGGTCCACCGCGTGCCGGTGGCGAGCACACGGCCGCGGGCGATGACCTGCGCATCGCGTGATAACGCACCGAGGTCGAGAGGCACGAGGACCGTCGCGCCAGCGGAGCGCGTGACGAGAATCAGCGACAAAGTCACAATCCAGACTCGGTTCATCCTTGCTCCTCTTCGTTCCAGGCGGGCGGGGCCGGGCTCACGCTCACGGCTGCGATGATGGCCTCGGCCGCACGACGGCTTGCCCCTGATCCACCCAGCTGCTGACGGACGTGCGCCAGGTCGGCGCGGATATGCTCCCGCCTCGCCGGATCGGTCAGCATCGATATCGCCTCGGCGGCCACGCTCTCGGGCGTGAAGGCATCCTGAATCAGCTCGGGGACGATGCGTTTGCCGGCGATGAGATTGACCATCGCGAACGTGTCGACGCGCACCAGTCGCCGGCCTAGTTTGTAGGTGATTGGCGACACCCGGTAGACCACCACCATCGGCGTGTCGTGCAGCGCGGTCTGAACAGTGGCCGTTCCTGACGCGGTCAGGGCGACGTCGGCGGCGGCGAGCGCGGCGTCGGTTTCTCCCTCAACGATGACGGCGGCCAGTCCGGACGCCCGCCGCAGCACCGCGAAGAGCTCATCGTCGAGATTCGGTGCACGGGCAATCACGAACTGTGTTCCCGGTACGCGGCTGGCGATCAGCCCGCATGCCGTCACGAGATTCGGGAGGATGTGACGCACCTCGTTCGGACGGCTTCCAGGCAGCACCGCAACGGTCTTTGCCTGCGGCTCGAGGCCGACACGGCGTAGAAACGCCTCCGGTGGACCAGCATGCGGTATCAGATCGACGAGCGGATGGCCGACGAACTCGACCGGCACGCCAGCGTTCTCGTAGATGGCGCGCTCGAACGGAAAGATCACCAGCATCCGCTGCACCAGCCGTCGGATCGTCGCGATGCGTCCGGACCGCCACGCCCAGAGTTGCGGGCTGATGTAATAGATGATCGGGATGCCGAGACGATGGACGGCGCGCGCAAGCCGCAGGTTGAAGTCAGGAAAGTCGATGACGATGAGCGCGTCAGGCCGTTCGTCACGCGCGACGCCGGCCAGGCGGCGCAAGGTAGCCGCGGACTTGGGCAGTTTGCCGATGACTTCGGTGAGGCCGGTGACCGTCAGGCCGCGATAATCCTCGAGCAGCTTTCCTCCAGCCGCGGCGAACTCAGGTCCGCCGAGACCGGCGATCGTCAGCTGTGGCTGCAGCGTGCGGAGCTCGCGCGTCAGCGCGCCGGCGTACAGATCACCGGACGGCTCGCCGCACGACAAGAGGAGGCGCGTCAAAATGTGGGGCGGGTAAAGAGCGCTTGATCCATCGGGCCGTTGATGACGATGTCGTGTACCTGGCGGTTGAGCACGGCCACGCCACCACGCCGCACGGTCGCCGAGAAGGCAATCTGGACGCCGTCAACGGCCTTGTAATCAGCGAGGATTTCCTCGATGAGCGGCTGTCCAAGACCACCGGCCACGTACGTCTGCTTGACGATCAGGTTCGTGTCGGGATCGATGTAGAGAACCATTGGCTCGAGATCGCGACCGGAGACCTCGAGCGCGTGACGCACCCGTCCGGAATCGTCCTTTGAATCAGGCAGCAGGCGCGCGCGCAGCTGCCCGGCTTTTGCCGCCAGCAGCACCGCCAGGGTGTCGCGCCTGAAATTCCCCTGCAGCTCCTGCACCGCGCGATCCGGCACCTCGTGTACACCGCGAGGGTCTTTGACCCAGGCGTGCTGGCCGTCGAAGACCTGGACGATCTCGGCATCCGGCATGACCGTCTCGACGCGCACCCGATCCGGATACTGGAGGTAGGTCGTGGTTCGCGCCCGTTTCGCGCCACTCGACGCCGGCAGGTCCGACGTCGTCACCGCTTTGATGTTCTTCACCGCGCGAAGCTTGTCCAACCCGCCCTTGGCCGCAATCGTCCGATCCAGCAGGTCGCGCGCCGCGTCCTCGCGGCCGGGCGTGACGGGAGGCGTTTGCGCTGCCGACTGCCCCGCGTACGCCACGCGCTGCTGTCGGCCCGCGCCCAACGGACCTCCGCCGGCAGGCGCCCTCGCGCCGGGCCGGGCCTTGAAGTCGGGGGTCGTCAAATCGAGGTCGGGCATGTTCACCGTCTCGTAGGTTCCGAAGCCGATGCCGCGAAGCTGCGGCGTGAACGCGGCCGCATTGCCGACGAGAACGATGGACAGCCGATCGGGCCGCAGGTACGCACGCGCGACGCGCTCGATGTCGTCGACCGTGACCGCGTTCACGCGATCGCGAAACGACTGGAGTTCCTCGACCGGCAAGCCGTAGAAGAGCACGTTCAGCACCTGGGTCGCGATCGCGTCGGGGGTCTCGATGGTCAGCGGAAAACTGCCGGTGATGTAGGCCTTGGCGTCGGCCAGCTCCCGCTCGCGGACGCGTTCGCGCTGCAGCCGCCAGAACTCGTCGACCATCAGGCGCAGCACCTCACCGGTGGCCTCGGATCGCGTGTTGGTCGAGGCCTCGAAGTCGCCGCTCTCGCGGAGCGTGTCCATCTCGGCCTGCGCGCCATAGGTCAGACCGCGCGACGTGCGCAGCACCTGGTGCAATCGGTTGGCGCCTTCGCCGCCGAGGACGCGGATTGCCAGGTTCAACGCCATGTAGTCCGGATGGTTCCGCTTGATTCCGAGGTGGCCGACGCGGACTTCGGTCTGCACAGCGTCCGGTTTGTTGACGATGACGACGCGGCGTGCGGGCTCGGGCGGGGTGATGAACGTGTCCGTGGGAATCTCGCGGCGCTCCCAATCACCGAAGATCTTCTTCACGCCGTCGAACGCCTCGTCGGCCGTCACATCGCCGACGACGGCGATGATGGCGTTGTTCGGAACGAAGTTCCGGCGGTGAAACGTGACGAGATCGTCTCGCGTGATCGCCGCCAGTGTGCGCGGCGTGCCGGTCTGGGGCAGACCGTAGGGATGTAAGCCGTAGACCATGCGATCGAAGACGGCGTTGGCGAGGAACTCCGGATCGTCGAGGCTGACCTGGAGGCCCGAGAGCATTTGCTGCCGCTGCCGTTCGATCTCCTCTGGCGAGAACGCCGGCCGGCGGGCGATGTCCGACAGCATCCGCAGTCCGGTCTCGAAGCTGTCCTTCATGACGACCATGTTCACGAAGCTCAGGTCCGTGCCGGCGCCGGCGCCCATCGCGCCGCCGAGAAAGTCGATTTCGTCATTCAACTGCTTCGCGGACTTGTCAACGGTTCCCTGCGTCAAGAGAGCGGCGGCGAGCTGCGCCGCGCCGAGCTTGTCGCCCGGATCCAGCGAGCTGCCGGCGCGGACGATCATCCGCATGCTGACGACCGGTTGCTCGTGGTGAAGCACGGCCACGACCTGAAGCCCGTTTGGCAGGGTCTGCAGCTGGTACGGCGGAAACTGGACATCGCGGGCCGCAAGCGGGCGCGGTGGACTCTCGAGTGGCCAAGTCGACCGGTCGAGCGGTGTCCCGGCTGCCGGTGCCGGGGCCTGAGCGGCGGCGGTACCGGCGGCCAGACACATGCTCAATGCGACGCCGAGCGCCAAGCCGGACCGCCGAGCGCTCATCGCGGCACCTGGCCCAGTCCCGGACGTCCCGCCGGCATCAGCGTCAGCACCAATCGGTTCTCGGGCGTGAAGTAGGTCTTCGCGACGCGCTGCACGTCGGCGGCGGTGATGCCCTGGAAGATGTCGAACTCGCCGTCGGCGGTCGTGATGTCGTTGTGGATCACCGCCGCATGCGACAACTGCAACGCCTTCTGCTGGTCAGACTCGCGGCCGAGAATGTAATCGCGCGCGAATTGATTCTTGGTCCGCTGCAGGTCGTGCTCGCTGATCGGCTCGGATTTCAGGCGGTCCAGCTCGCCGATGAGCGCGTTGATCGCAGCTTCCGGCGCCTGTCCCGGCTGCACGATCGCGACGGCGTAGAACAGATTCGGGTCCTCGATGAGATTCGCGCCGCCGAACGCGGCAACGGCCAGTTGTTTCTCGTAGACGAGCGCCTGGTAGATGCGCGAGCTCTGCCCGTCCGACAGCACTTTCGAGGCGATGTGCAGCGGGTACGAATCCGGGTGCCCGTCGTAGGTGATGTGGTGCGCGACGACGACGGCCGGCAGCGGCCAGGGCGTCTCGAGCGTGACGCGCCGTTCCTTGGTTTGCGGCGGTTCCTTCGGGGTATCCCGCGGCACCGGACGATTGGACGGCGGCACGCGGCCCAGGTACTGCTCGATGAGCTGTTTGGCCTGCCCCGAGTCGAAATCACCGACGAGCGTGACGGTGCAGTTGGCTGGGACGTAGAACGTGTTGTAGAAGTCGCGGACGTCTTCGATGGAGGCGGCCTCCAGATCCTGCATGCTGCCGATCGTCGGGTGCTTGTAGGGATGCACGGTGAACGCTTGCTCGTAAATGATCTCGTTCAGGCGCCCGTACGGCTGGTTGTCGACACGCATCCGCCGCTCTTCCTTGACGACCTCGCGCTCATTGGCAAACGTCGACTCGTCGATCCGCAGCGTGGCCATGCGGTCGCCCTCGAGCCACAGCAGCAGCGGCAGGAACTGCGCCGGCGCCGTCTGCCAGAACACCGTCTCGTCGTCGGTCGTGTAGGCATTGCTCTGGCCGCCAACTGACGCGATGAGCGAGGTGTGCGCCTCCGGATCCACGTTCTTCGAGCCCTTGAACATCATGTGCTCGAACAGATGGGCGAAGCCGGTCCGCCCGGGGCGTTCGTTCTTCGAACCGACGTGATACGTGAGCTGTAGATGCACGATCGGCGTCGAATGGTCCTCCGACAGAATCACCGTCAGACCGTTGGGCAGCTTGAACGTCTGGTATTGCAGGCGCGGCGGTCGAACCGCCGCGTTCATCGAGGGCGCTCCGGCGCCGACGACCATGGCCGTCGTCAGTGCAGCCGTGAGCAAGCGGGACAGCCGGTTGGGCATCCTTCGATTATCGCCGGAACCGGCCTAGTTCACGAGCCGAAAGCCGGCAAAGGGCCAGCTGCGCGCCTGGCGGTCGAACGGGTCGGCGTCGATGACGCGCTCCCATCCGGCAAAGAGATCCAGAGCGCCCCCACGTCCGCGCAGCCGAATGCCTGCCTCCAGTCGGCCGCCGCGTTGTACATCACGGTCCGACCGCTCCTTGTCAATCGTGTAGAACTCTCCAAAGACGCGCCCGTAACCGCTCATCGTGCCATTGACCCGGCGGCGAGCGGTCACATCGACGTTGCCGGTCCACTCGTAGTCGACGTACGCCCGCTGCAGCATGTGGCCTGCTTCGGCCTTGAGGTCGACGCTCAGACCGTTCGGCTCGAACCGTCGCAGCACGCGGAGCTCGGCAACGTTCATCGCGATGGAGATCTCCTTGGCGCGAACGCTGAGATGACGCGACACATGATGGAAAACGCCGACCAGTTCCGTACGGCCGACGCGTCCGGACCCCGAGAACTCGAGCGTGTAGTTCCCTTGATACGGATCGAACGGGCGGAACTCGTTCCCGAGCACTGCCTGATAGTCCGCGAGAAATCCGAAACGGCCTGCCACGTAGTCGACAAGGTCGAAGTCGCCGCCCCAGTGCGTGTCCCACATGAAGCGGCGGTGGTCATCGCTCGCGAGCGAAGACGCCTCGAGATGGAAGTCGTAGCGCGACATGAATTGCGGTGTCGCCGGCGGATCTGGCAGCGGGGCTGGCCTGGGCTGGGCCAGCGTTGGCGAGGCAAGGGCGATGCTCAGGCATGCGCCGGCGAGCGCATGCCGCCAAGGCGATCCGACGGCCTCCGTCATCTTCCGAGTTTCTCCTCGAGCTCAGCGAGCCGTTGCTCCAGCTCCGCGACCCGGCGTTTCAATGTCGGTAGGCGGCGGTAAACAGCCGAAGCCTTGAGCCACTCGCGGTTCGCGATGGCCGGGTAGCCTGACACGAACTCGCCCGGCTCGACCGAATTGGGGATGCCGGTCTGCGCACTGGCGATGGCACCGGCGCCGATCGTCAGGTGACCGGCAACGCCGACCTGGCCGGCCAGCACGACGTCGTCCTCGACGGTGGTGCTGCCGGCGATGCCGACCTGTGCTGCGAACCTGACGCGGCGGCCGATGGTGACGCCGTGGGCGATCTGCACGAGGTTGTCGATTTTCGTGCCGCTGCGAATGCGGGTTTCCCCGACAGCCGGGCGGTCGACGGTCGTGTTGGCGCCAATCTCCACGTCATCCTCGACGACGACGTCGCCGTGTTGGGGAATCTTGAGATGGGTCTTGTCGGCCTGCGTGACGAACCCGAAACCGTCGCTGCCGATGACGGCGCCGTCCTGGACGATAACGCGGTGACCGAGCGTGACCCGTTCCCGCACCGACGCTTGCGAGTGGATGACGCAGTCGTCGCCGACCCTCACGCCCGGCCCAATCACGACGTTGGGATAGACGATCGTCCGCGCGCCAATCGAAGCGGCGGCGCCAATCGTGACGAACGGACCAATCGACACCTCGTCACCGAGGGTCGCGTCTGCGGCCACCGAGGCGAGCCGATCGACACCCTTGGCGGGCGGAGCGGTGTGGACGAACAGGCTCACCGCCTGCGCGAAAGCGAGATACGGATGATCAGTGCGCAACAGCGCCGGACAACCGTCGAACGCCGGCAGTCCGGTCGACACGATGACCGCCGAGGCTTTCGTCGACTCGAGATGGTTCTGGTACTTCGTGTTGGCGATGAACGTCAGGTCACCCGGACGCGCCTGCTCGATGCCGGCGACGCGCACGATGTCGAGCTCGGCGTCGCCTTCAAGGCGGCACTCGAGCTGCCGCGCGATGTCTCCGAGCTTCATGGGTGATTCGGGGAATTGAAGATTGAAGATTGAAGATTGGAGATTGGAATCACGCGAGGCTGAGACGACGCTGCGCTCCCCCCAATCTTCAATCTTAAATCTTCAATCTTCAATAGCACTTGTGCGGTTGCGGAGTATAGCACTTGATCTCAGCCGAACGGGACGGCGACGCGGTCGAAGAACGCCGCCAGGTGCGGGAGATTCAACCGCTCGGCGATCGCCGCGACGCGCCGCGCGCGAACCTCGCGTGGCTCGTTCACGAGCGACGCCAGCTCGGTGAGCGCGGGATCGGTCTCAACGGTCCACATCATGCGATCCATGCCTTGCCGTGCGCCGCGCCACGATTGCAGGTGGCCGACGACCCTGAAGGCGAAGTAGTAGGCGATGAGATTCGGCCCGGGCACGAGCGCCAGCACCCCGGACACGATGAAGAGCAGCAGATCGACGCCGAGCCAACGCAGGTGATGGTTGCGCGCGCGGGCGAACTCGGCGCGCATGAGGCGCTGCGCCTCGTCGGCGGACAGCGACGCCGGAATGCGGATGGTCGCCGCCGTCTGGTTGCGCAGCGCCCACAGCGTGCGCTGCTCGGCAATGGACTCGGCGAGGGCACACACCACACGGTCGCGCCACCGGCCGAAACGGCCGGCTCCGCCGCCGCGCTGCGCCCGTTCGACGAGCTCGTGCCACTGCGCGTTGGCACTGTGGATCCAGCGCCGGAAGCGGCCTGACGGCGGCGGCGCCTCGTTTGGCGTTTCCGGCGCCTCCGAGTAGAGCTCGAAACGTCCCCGTGCCGCGGGGACCAAGTACACCACCATCAGGACCTACCGGCTGCGGTCGATCGATTGCGTCGGCCGCGCCTCGTTGAGGCGAACCGCGGGCCGGCCCGCCTGGATCCACGCGCCCGCAATCAATCGCGCAGTCATCGAGATCGCCGACGACAAACGCTCTTCGAGGATGGGCTTGACGTTCACGAAAAAACTCTCGAAGTAGGCGTCATCGTACTTGTCTCGGCCTCCTGCCGCCTCGCGATCGGCCTTGAGAATGGGATCGACCAGCTTGAAGCTCGCGAGCAGGGCGTCGAAGGCAGCGTCCCGCGGCTCGCTCACCGGTTGCGAAGAGGCGGGTTTCAGGACGAGCCGTGATGCATAGCGCTCGATCAGATCCCGCTCGAACCGCGAGTGAATGCCGCGCTGACCGGTCGCCGCCCCATCGAAGTTGTCGGTCGCGTGGAATGGTTGAAACGCATCCTGCATGTAGTGGGCGGAGACGGCAGCGTACAAGATCGTGTTGCTGATGGTATACGGGGCGTTCCGCGGAAATTCCTCGAACGAACGCCGCAAAGACCCCGTCATCTCCGCCAGACGCCAGGGCAGCCGACCGTTTCGATCGAGCACGGTCGGGCCGAATTTTGCCAGGGCCGCGCCGTAGTCGCGCGGCAGATCGTTGAACGGATAGGCGCCATACTCCTTGACGCCGAAATCGAGGAAGTGGTTCGGGTCATCGGGCCAGTTGACGTTCCGCCAGAGATCGGGATCGACGACACGGAGCACGACTTCGTCACGCTGCTGTTCGAACAGCGGCTTGAGCTCGGCCGGCAGGAGCTTGATGGCTTCGCGCATGATCAACCGATGCGCCGCGAACCCCCAGGCGGCAGCCGGCGCGGGGTGCAGGAGGCCGCCGATCAGCGCCAGGTACACGAGCCATTTCCGCATGTGGTTATATTAAGTCGTTGGACAACCTCACGCATACGCTGTTCGGCGCCACACTCGGGCGTGCCGCGTTTCCGCGCGTGGGCCGTGGCACGACGGCTGCGCTGCTCCTGGCATCCAATGCGCCGGACGTCGATATCGTCACCACGGCCGGCGGAGCGCTGAACTACCTCCGATGGCATCGCGGCCCGACGCATGGGCCGCTCGGGGTCGTCGGACTGGGTCTCATCTGCGCGGGCATCGTCTGGTTGTGGCAGCGGACCCTCGACAGAAACCACCGCTCGGATCACGCCTCGTACATCGGCCTGTTCCTGGTGTCGGTTGTCGGCGTGGCCGCGCACGTCCTGATGGATCTGCCGACGTCATACGGCACGCGGTTGCTCAGCCCGTTCGACTGGCACTGGTACGCCGCCGATCTCATGCCGATCATCGACGTCTATTTGCTGGTCGTCCTCGCGGCCGGCCTGCTGCTCGGCCGAGCGCGGCCGGCAATCCGCCGGCAGAGCGCGTGTGTCGTGCTGGCGTTCATGGCCGCGAACTACGTCGCCCGGGGACTGGCGCATCAGCGTGCGGTCCAGACCGCTGAAGCGCTCATGGGACCAGAGGCGCCGCCCCGGTGCGCGGGGATGGTGTCGGAGACGCTGCTCGATCGCTGGCCGCTGGCGGACCCGGCGGCGCGACGCGCGCTGGGCGCTTCACACTGCCTGGTCGAAGTCGCGGCGGTTCCGACATTTTTCTCACCGTTCCAGTGGCAGATCATCGCGCGACTCAGTGACGGATATCAGATGCTCACCGTCGATCTGCTGGCCGACGGCAACCGCCCACGCGACGGACTCGACGCGCCGTGGCGCGCCGCCGTTCCACACCCGAATCAGTGGACGCCCTCGGTGATGCGCGCCGCAGAGAGCGAGCTGGGACGGGTGTTTCTGGGATTCTCGCGCTTTCCAGCAACGCGCTCGGTCGTGAACGCGGATCATTCGGCCGAGGTCCGATGGGTCGACCTACGCTTCATTCAGGGACCGGCTCGCCGGCCGGGCGCACGGCGCGGGATCTTCTCGGCCATGGTGCTGCTCGCTCCCGACGGGCGAATCGTCAGCGAGCAGCTCGGTGAGTAAGCAACAGAGGAGGCGTCCGATGACTCGGCACGGATGGCGGAATCTCACGGCCGTGGCGACCCTGACGGCACTGGCGCTGGTCGCCGCCGAGCGCGGTCCATCAGCCGCTCAGCAGCAGAAGGGGGGCGAAGACGAGACCGGGCCCTATGAGGTCGTCGAGAACTGGCCCCAGCCCTGGTCGGCCGAAGGCTACATCTGGGGATCGCAGCCGGGCGTCTTCGCCGAGTCGCCCAACCGCATCTTCATCACCGCACGAGGCGAGCTGAAGTTGCCGGCGACACTTCCGCGGACGTTCAACGGCATGTGGGGTTCCCTCGGCGAGCGTGCCACGACGCCGACCCCTGTCGTTCGCAACTGCATCGTGGTCGTCGACGGCGCCGGCCGGCGGATCGAGTCCTGGACGCAGTGGGATCACCTCTTCGAGGGCGGCGGGGCGCACAAGATCAAGATCAACCCGTACGATCCCGAACGCCACGTGTGGGTCGTGAACGACGGCAAGCACGTCATTTACGAGTTCACGAACGACGGGAAGCAACTGCTGCGAACCCTCGGCACGCCGGGCGTCGAAGGCGAGGACGCCACGCACTTCGGCATGCCTCAGGACGTCGCCTGGCTGCCCGACGGATCGCTCCTCGTCGCCGACGGCCTGCGCAACGCCCGCATCGCGCAGTTCGACCGCAACGGCAAGTTCGTCAGGCAGTGGGGCACGCGCGGGTCAGGCCCCGGGCAATTCAGCGGCCTTCACGGCGTCGAGACCGATCGCAACGGACGCATTTACGTCGCCGACCGGTCGAACCGCCGCATCCAGATTTTCGATTCGGCCGGCAGTCTTCAAGACATTTGGCCGAACCTGCGGCAACCCAATCACGTTGTCGTCACGACGGACCAGAGCGTGTGGGTCGCCGACGGCACCAACGCCCGGCTCCTCAAGTTCGACCAGCAGGGAAAGCTGCTGTACTTCTGGGGCACGTACGGCATCTACCCCGGCGCGTGGTGGGAGCTCCATCAGTTCTCCGTCGATAGCGAGGGCAACTTCTACGGCGCCGACAGCTTCAACGGCCGCACCCAGAAATTCCGCCCGCGGCCTGGAGCGGACCGGTCGCAGCTGGTTGGCGCCGTCCCGCCGCTCGCGACGCGCTAGGAAGGCGCCAGACGCGCGGCGGCATCGGCCTGCATCGACGGCAGTAGGTGGGCGTAGACGTTCAGCGTCATCATCACGCTCGAACGCCCGAGGCGCCAAATGGCAAACGATGACGAACGCATCGACTACGGCTTTGGACCGGAGACGCGAGAGGAGCAAAGACAACGTCAACAGAAGGCTCAGGACGAATTCGGCGCGTGGATGGCCAAGTGGAGAGCTGAGATAAAACGGAATGAGGACATCACTCGGCGTCTCGCTCGCGCGCGGCCCGGAAACATCGAACAGATGCTGAGCATCCTGCTC
>JBKPSC010000286.1:0-17346 GCA_046734915.1 Acidobacteriota bacterium
TCGCGCCACGTGTAGAACAGCACGGCGTTCAGTGCCTGCAGTGCCATGAAGCTGGTGAGCCAAGCTGAACGATGTCGCTCGGCAATCACGCCGGCGAACCAGATGAAGGCCGGAAAGAGAACCGACGAAAACCGGCCCGCGGACAACAATCCTCCGGCGGCCAGCGGCGGCAGGATGTTGACCAGGATGAAGACCGCATAGGCCAGCCCGAGCCGGCGGGCGATCGGCCACGCGGGAGCCAGAACGAAGAGCACCCCCAGCAACTGGAGGAGGTCGTTCGACCACTCCGACGTGTAGGCGTAAACTCCAGCCTCGGAGATGAAGTGGTATCGCTCGGTGACGAGAATCGAGAGGCCCTGATAACTGCGACCCCACGCGACATGACCCTCGGCCCAGCTGAGTGGATCGCCTGTGAGCCCCCAAATATACGCGGAGTATAAGAGCGCGCCGAAGCCCGGGAACGCGGCGGCAACGAGCGATCGGAAAAGAGTCGATAGCGTGCGCTCGGTGCTTCTGGCCACCCGCAGCCGTGATTCGGCCGCGATCACTTTCGCCGGCAGCCACGGTTCCAGCGCCAGCAGCGCCAGCGGCAGTGACAGGAATGCGCCGTTCGGTCGCGTCAGGCCGACCAACAGCCCCCAGGCCGCAGCTTTCGCCAGCTCGCCGCGTCTGAAATGGAAGAAGGCCCCGGTCGCACCGAGCAGAAACAGCGATTCGGTATACGGCACACCAAACCACACGGCAAATGGATAGGCTGCGACGAGCCACACCGCAAAAGCCGCGTCCCCGTCGTCGGCGAGCATCTCGCGCGCGATCCGAAAGAGGTAGATGAGGCCGCCGACGAATGCCAGGAGCGCCACCAGTGTGCCGCCCCACACGTACGCGGTGGGCGACCCGCCGAACAGACGGCCGGCCATTCGCATCAGCAACGGCATCGCCGGAAAGAACACGATGTTCTGCTGATTGCCGGCCGCTCCCGCCGCGTCGCTGTACGAATAGCCGTCGATGGCGATGCCCAGATACCAGCCGACGTCCCAGCGGGCCGGCAGATTGCCGAATTCGTTGTCCGCCACGCGCCACGGCGCTTGTCCCTTCGCAAAGCCGACCATGAAGATCGCGATGTAGCCGACGAACAGGATCGCGACGCGGGTGCCCGCGGCCGCGGTCGCGGCGGCCTGCACCTCACGCGTGCGCCAGGCGTGGCGCAACCGCCATGGCAGGTCGGAGTAGATGGGCCGCTGCCGCACGACGAGATGCCGGACGATTGATATCGCCACGGCCCAGAGCAGGAGACGGTAAGGCGAGGTCAGCGCGATCCGCAGGCCGAAGATGCGCTCGCGAAAGCCACCCGACGCGAAGATGACGAGCGCCAGCACCGCCAGCAGCAGGCAAAGTCCGTCGACGAGACGTGCCCAGGCAGGCAGCGGCGGTGTGGCGGAGTCACGCATGCGGGAGGCCGCCGTGAAGCACGTCAGCTGCGCGGGAGTATAGCACCTAGGGCGCGGCGCTCCACGGCCACGCGAGTCGCGATGAGCAGACCGAAGCCCGCCGTGACGAGCGATCCTGTCACGCGCGCGCCGGTCAGCAGCGCGACCCCGACGAGCTCGCCGATGACCGCGACGTAGTTGGGATGGGCGAGGTAGCGATACGGGCCCGACTGCACGAGGCGATCGCCGGGCACGACGATGACGCGAAACGTCCAACAGCGACCCAACGACACGATGGCCCACCACTTCAGGGCTTTGGCCGCAGCAAAGACGACCGCGCCGGCGGCAATCCACGTCGCGGCCGGGGCGCCGCGCCACAATCCCTCGGCACTCATCAGCAGGAACGCGGCGGGATACGCGACCTGCATCAGCGGATACACGTCGCCTGGCGGCTCGATGCCGCCGCGTTCACGCTGCGCGCGCTCGTGTCGCGCCGCGCGCCGCGCCTCGATCGCCATGCTCACCGCCACGGTGACGAGCGTCACCCACGTGGACATGTCATCCCAGCCGGCCGACGACGAGCGCACTGTTCTTCGAACCGAATCCCAGACAGTTGCAGAGCGCCGCCTCGATCTCGGCGCGCCGGCCCTCGTTGGGGAGGTAATCCAGATCGCAGTCCGGATCGGGATCGGTGTGGTTGATGGTCGGCGGCAGGAAGTTGTCGTTGAGCGCCATGATCGCAGTGACGACGCCGGCCGCGCCACTTGCGCCCTGCGGGTGGCCAATCATCGATTTGACCGACGAGCCGGCGAGGTGCTCGGCGTGGGATCCGAACACGTCCCGTACGCATCGCGATTCGACCGCGTCGTTCAGCACGGTCGACGTGCCGTGATAGCTGATGTACCCGATCTCTTCCGGGACACGTCCTGACCGTTCGACGGCCAGAGTCATCGCCCGCACGATCTCTTCCCCGCTTGGCGCCATCTGCACGCGGTGGAACGCGTCGCAGGTTGACGCGTAGCCCTCGATCGAGGCGTAGATCCGTGCTCCTCGCGCCCGGGCGCGCGCCTCGCGTTCGAGCACCAGCATCCAGGCGCCCTCGCCCAGCACGAATCCGTCGCGCCGGCGATCGAACGGCCGGGATGCCGCGGCCGGGGTCTCGTTGAAGGCGCTCGACATGACGTGCATGCGAGAGAAGCCGAACATCATGCCCGGGGTGACGCAGGCGTCGGCCCCGCCCGACAACACCACTTCGGCATCTCCCGATCGCACCAGCGCCGCGGCATATCCCAGCGCATCGGTCGAGCTCGTACAGCCGCACGACAGCACGTGACTCACACCGCGCACACGCAGCGAGATGGAGATCTCGCTCGACATCATGCCGACGATTGACACCGGAATGGCGTAGGGTGTGACCCGCCGGCCACGGTCCACGAAAAAGTCGTAGTACTGACGCTCGCCGACGTCGATCCCGCCACCGCCGCTGCCGATGACCACACCGGCGCCCGCCTCCCCGATCCGCAGGCCGGCATCGTTCCAGGCCTCGCGCGCGGCGATCACGGCGAGCAACGCCGCCCGAGAGTACCGCTTCGGATCGGCTCGGTAGTCGACGTCTCTCAGCTCGTCGCCGTCAATCGGCGGCAGATCGTCGATGGAGACACCAAGGACCGGGGCCGCGACGCGGCACGGCATCCCTTCGGTATCGAATTGATCGACGCGGCGTGTCGCGCTGTGACCCTCACGAACGCTCTCCCAGAACCGTGCGCGTCCCAATCCGAACGGCGACACGACGCCAACGCCCGTGACGACGACCCGCGGATCAGGCATAGTCAGCTCCGATCCTACCTGCTTCCTGCAGCCCGGCCGTACGGAAACGGCTCATACTATTTGCATGGCGACCGAACCCGTCCGCACTTACCCGAGCGAGTTGCCGGCTCTGGCGCTCAGAGAGACCGTCGTGTTTCCGCTCACGCTGCAGCCGCTCGCGATCAGCCGTCCGCAATCCGTCGACGCCGTGAACCGCGCCCTCGCCGGTGACCGCCTGCTGTTTCTCTCGCTGCAGACCTCCGAGCGCGACGAGACCCAACCGGAAGATCTGAACCCCATCGGCACTGTCGCCGCCATTCGTCAGATGGCCAAAGTTCCGGCCGGCGGTGTGCACATCATCGTCGAGGGCCTGATGCGGGCGAGGTCGAGCCTCGTGAACAAGACCGGCACGACGTTGAGGGCGACGGTGGCGCCGGCGCCCGAGCCGACCGAACGGACGATTGAAATCGACGCGTACGTGCGCCGGCTGCAGGAGCTCATCGACCGAGCCCTGTCGGTTTCGAGCGGGCTGTCGCAGGAGCTGCGAACGCTCGTCGCCGGCATCGACGACCCCCTGCGTCTGGCTTACCTCCTTGCCAGCCTCATCGACATGAAGGCTGAGGAAAAGCAGCAGCTTCTCGAAAGCGACAGCCTGTTGAGCAAGCTCCAGGCCGTGGCCTCGGCGCTCAACCGTGAGATCTCGCTGCTCGAGCTCAAGGGCAAGATCGAGACCGCCGCGCAGCAGGAGATGACCGACGCGCAGCGCCAGTACTTCCTCCGCCAGCAGCTCAAGGCCATTCAGGACGAGCTCGGCGAAGGTGAGAAGCCCGAAGCCCAGGAGCTGCGCAAGCGGTTGGCCGACGCCAACCTGCCGGAGTCCGTGCTGGTGATCGCCGCGCGTGAAGTCGACAGGTTGGAGCGCATGACGCCCGCGTCGCCCGAATACCAGATGATCCGGACCTACATCGACTGGGTCCTCGACGTGCCATGGTCGACGACGACCGCAGACCGGCTCGATCCGGTGATGGCGCGTCAGGTCCTCGACGAGGATCACTACGATCTCGACAAGGTCAAAGACCGGGTCGTCGAATACCTCGCCGTGCAGAAGCTGAAAGCCCGGCAGGCGGGAAACTCGTCGCCGGGCACCATCAAGGGTCCCATTTTGTGTTTCGTCGGTCCGCCCGGCGTCGGCAAGACATCGCTCGGCCAGTCCATCGCTCGCGCCATGAACCGGAAGTTCGTGCGCGTCTCGCTCGGCGGCGTCCGCGACGAGGCGGAGATCCGCGGTCACCGGCGAACCTACATCGGCGCGATTCCCGGCCGCATCGTGCAGGCGCTGAAACAAGCCGGCGCGATGAATCCGGTCTTCATGCTCGATGAGATCGACAAGATCAGCACGGGCTTTCAGGGCGATCCGGCAGCGGCACTGCTCGAAGTCCTGGACCCGGCGCAAAACCACTCCTTCCGCGACCACTACCTCGAGATCAGCATGGACCTGTCGCGAGTGTTGTTCATCGCGACGTCGAACCAGCTCGGGACGATTCAACCGGCGCTGCTCGACCGGATGGAGATCATCCCACTGAGCGGCTACACACAGGAGGAGAAGCTCCACATCGCCCGGCGCTATCTCGTGCCGCGTCAACTCGACGAGAACGGCGTCAAAGCCGACCAGGTGGTCTTTCAGGAGGCGGCACTCAAGCGGATCATCGCCGAATACACGCGCGAGGCCGGCGTCCGCAGCCTCGAACGGCAGATAGGCGCCGTCGTGCGCAAGATCGCCGCGCGGATCGCGTCGCGGCTGTCGAGCGACGGTCAGCCAGACGGGGCTGCGTCGTGGCCGACAGAGACCGTCGAGCCCGGCGAGGTACCGGATTTCCTGGGACCGCCGCGCTTCCTGGAGGAGGTCTCGTTCCGAGTCTCGCGTCCGGGCGTGGCGACCGGCGTCGCCTGGACCGAAGCCGGCGGCGACGTGCTGTTCATCGAAGCCAGCCTGCTGCCCAACGGCCACCACAATCTCACACTGACCGGACAGCTGGGCAACGTCATGCAGGAGTCGGCCCGTGCGGCCGTGAGTCATATCCGCGCATCAGCGAAGGAGCTCGGCGTCGATCCCGGTTTTTTCGACGACCACGATCTGCACGTGCACGTCCCTGCCGGCGCGATCCCCAAGGATGGTCCGTCGGCCGGCGTGACCATTGCCACCGCCATCGTCTCAGCGCTGCGCAACCAGTCGGTTCGCGAAGACGTCGCGATGACCGGCGAGATCACGTTGAGCGGCCTCGTGCTGCCAGTTGGCGGCATTCGCGAGAAGGCGCTCGCCGCGAGCCGCAATGGCATCAAGACGTTCGTGCTCCCGGCGCGAAACGAAGCCGATCTCAGCGAGCTGCCGCCGGAGGTGCAGGACGGCCTCCGCTTCGTTCCCGTGCAGACGTTGGAAGAAGTGCTCCGGGTAGCGCTGCCGCGCGATGAGGCCGATAACCATGCTTAGGCATGCGCCGTTTTCTCATTGCCACTGTCCTCCTCGTCGGCACCTGGACGCCGACGGTCCGCTCGGCGGGTGACACCGGCTCGATCCACGGCAGCGTCCGCCTCAAAACGAGAGTCCGCGGCCACGCGATTCCCACGGCTGCATACACGCCGCGCACGGTAGAGCGATTTCAGCCGCCGCCGACGCCGGAAATCAGCTACGTGCTCGTCTATCTGAAGGACATCGCCTTTCAGGGGTCACTGCCGGCGATGAGCCGCGAGATTGTGCAGGAGTATGAAGCGTTCGTGCCGCGCGTGCTCGCGGTGACGCGTGGTTCGTCGGTGAGCTTCCCCAACGCCGACCCGATCTTTCACAACGTCTTCTCGTTGTCGGGCGCGGCACTCTTCGATCTCGGCCGCTACCCGCGCGGTCAGTCGCGCAGCCGCGTGTTCTCCAAAGCCGGCCTGGTGAAGGTCTACTGCCACATCCACTCGCAGATGAGCGCGTCGATCATGATCTTCGATCACCCCTTCTTCACGGCGCCGCGTGAGGATGGGACTTTCGACATCTCCGGCGTGCCGGCTGGCCGCTATACGATCGTCGGCTGGCACGAACGCGTCGGCGAGCGGTCCCGCTCTATCGAAGTGCGGGCCGGCGAGCCGACCGAGATCGAGCTCTCGCTGCCCGTTGACGTCGCACCCTGATGGCAAAGCGGCCCCCGCGTCTGATCGTCCGGACGTTGACGGTCACCGTCGTGGGCGTTGCGGTGTTGCTGTCGCTAGTGTTCGTGGTTGTCAGCCTCAACATGCGGCAGCAGGTGCGCCGGAACGTGGCCGCCACCCTCGAATCGACGCAGCACGTCTTCGCTGAGCTCGAGTCCCTCAGACAGCGTGAATTGCGCGCGCGAGCCGCGATTCTGGCCGAGAACCCAACATTGAAGGCGGCAGTGGATACCTTTGCGGCCGAGTCACCGGGAGCCGACGAGGAGTGGCGCGCACAGCTCGTCGAAACGGTGACCCGCGAGCTGCAGAAGCTCGAGTCGCACGTGGAAGCGGACGCCATCATCCTGGTGGATCAGCGAGATCAGACGCTCGCCGGGGTCGGACCGCTCGCCGGGCAGTGGCCGGTCGGCTCCCGAGTCACGTTCACCGTAAAACCGACGGCGCCAGATGCCCACGAAGGCATCCTGCACACCTCCGGCGTCGCCTACCGCACGGTCTGGGTCAATCTCCAGCTGGACGACGTCGTCATCGGCACCCTTTATGTCGCGACGCTCGTCGATGACCATTACGCCGACGCGCTCGGCCGGGCCTCGAATGCGCAGATCGCCGTGGTCACCGACGGCCGGATCGTCGCCGCGACGCTGCCAGCCGCCACGGCGCGTGCGTTCGAGCTCCTGGTGGGTGCGACGAAACCTGCTGAAGGCACAGTCGAACTGAACGGCGAGGCTTTCGCCTTCCGGCGACTGCTCAACATCGGTGACGCCAGCTTCTACGCGTTAGGCTCGATCGACGAACTGTCCAAAACCGCAACGGCGGCCGCGATGCGGACGATGGGGCTGGTCGCGGGCGGGGCGATGCTGCTGGCGCTTCTCGGCAGCGTGTGGCTGGCGAGAACGATCGCCTTGCCGATCGATCGACTGTCGCGATCTGTCGAAGCCGTCGCCCAGTCGCGAAACTTCGCCAGCGACCTGCCGAGAAGCGGTTCGAGCCGTGAGCTCGACGCGCTCAGCGATACCTTCAACGACCTGATGGCGTCGGTCACGGCGGCAGAAGCCGAAACCGAGGCCGCCTATACCGGCGCCATTCGCGCGCTGGCGGCCGCGCTCGACGCGCGCGATCCGTACACGGCTGGCCATTCCGAGCGCGTCAGCGTGTTCTCAGTCGCAGTCGGGCGAACGCTCAGCCTGAGCGAGCCGGAGCTCGAGGTGTTGCGGCTCGGCGCACTGCTGCACGATATCGGAAAGATTGGCGTGCCCGATGCGCTGCTGCGGAAAGCGGACGCCCTGACCGACGCCGAGTACGAGCAAATCAAGCAGCATCCAGTACTCGGCGCACGGATACTGCGATCGGTTCCTTTCCTCTCCCCGCACATCCCAATCGTGGAGCTACATCACGAGCGCCCCGACGGCCGCGGCTATCCGTACGGTCTCCAGGGTGACGCCATCCCGCTCGCGGCGCGGATCGTCCACGTTGCCGATGCCTACGATGCCATGACCAGCGCCCGTGCGTATCGTGGCGCGCGTTCGTCGGCCAGGGCCATCGAGGAGCTGTGGCGCTGTTCGGGGACGGCCTTCGATACCGCTATCGTCGAAGCGTTCGTGATGTCGCTGCGCGGGATGCAAGAACCCGAATCGCTCGCGTCACATGATCCGTTGAGTGCCGTCCATGCCTGAACGACGCATCACCTCAACCCTCATGGTGTTGATCACGTGGGCGGCGCTGACGAGCTCCGCGGCCGAAGCGCAAGAGCTGTCCAGAGTCGGCGTCGACTCGGTCGTCGCCATAGATCAGTTCGTCGGACAGAACGCTTCGGATCGCCCGAACATCGTCGTCGACATCAGCACCGTCGTTCGGCTGGGAGCCGGGTGGCGTGCTTTCGTCCGGCCCTGGTTCAGGCAGCCGCGGTCGCCCGAGTGGGATAAAGAGGTCTACCAGGCGTTCATCGAGTACGAGCGCTTGGGAGCCCTCAGCACCCGCGTCGATCTTGGTTATCTGGCGTCACCCATCGGGCTCGGGATCATGGACTCGCGTCCTGGGGTCAATCCACTCATCGGCGGCCATTCTGCATACTTCACTTCGCTGCCCCCCTTCGAACCGTCGGCACCCCGCGTTTCCGCTATCGCCTCAACCTATCCGCTCGGCGCGCAGGTGACCACGTCGACGGCGAGGTGGGACGTCCGCGGCGCCCTTGTCGCCTCGGCTCCGACCCGCGGTTACGTGATCAATCGTGAAAGCCCGCCACAAACGACGCCGACGGTTGAAGGCGGCGTCGGGTTCACGCCGCGGACGGGCACGCGGATCGGTGCATCCATTGCCCATGGCGAATATGCGACTGCCGAGGAAGTGCCGCGGGCCGGCGAGGGCCGGTCGATGACGATGGCCGGCCTCGAGGGCGAGTTGGCCGTCGGCTACACGAAGCTCGCCGGCGAGGTCATGCGGACGCAATTCGAGACGTTCCAAGGCCCGGCCGTCGCCTACTCGTGGTTCGTGCAGGGCATGCAGACGCTCGCACCGCGATGGCTCGTGGCCGGGCGTCATGAGAGCGTATCCGCGCCTCCGGCCATCAGCGGACCAGTGGCGGGCCGCCGCTCGAGGCTGTACGGCACCGAAGCGACGCTCGGCTATCGCCTCAACCGCGACCTGCTGCTTCGAACGAGCCTCGCTCTTCGCAAAACGTTTACGCGCTCCGACTGGGATCAGCAGGTCGGCATGTCGCTGGTTTGGTCGAAGCGATGGTGGTAGAACGTTGACGATGAGAGTGCAGAACGCAGATTGCAGAAGGCAGAATTGGATAAGGCCGTTTCTGAATTCTGAATTCTGAACTCCGTATTCTGCATTCTCATTGTAGATGCTGGTCTTCTACATCTCCAGCCACGGCTTCGGGCACGCGTCGCGCGAAATCGAAGTCATCAACGCGCTCGCGCGGCACCGACCGCCTCTGCAGGTGGCCGTCCGGAGTCTGGTCCCGGCCTGGTTCTTCAACAACTCCGCACGGCGGCCGATCGATGTTCAGCCGATCGAGACCGACACCGGGATTGTTCAGACTGACAGCCTGCACGTTGACGAAGCTGAAACGGCGCGTCGCGCCGCGACGTTCTATGCGGACTTCGAGGCTCGCGTCGAGGAGGAGGCGCGTTGGCTCCGTCTGTCCGGGGCCACTGCCGTCGTCGCCGACGTGCCGCCGCTCGCCTGTGCCGCCGCCGCCCGCGCCGGGCTTCCGGCGATTGTCCTCGCCAACTTCACCTGGGACTGGATTTATCGCGGGTTCGAAGGCTTCGACCGGCGGGCGCCGCAGGCGATTGACGTCATCACGCGCGCCTATGAGAGCGCGACGCACGCGCTGCGACTGCCGCTCCACGGCGGCTTCGACGCGATGGCCGACGTCGTGCGTGACATTCCGTTCATCGCGCGGCGGTCGACGCACAGCCGGGCATCGATTCGGGCGGCGCTCAACGTGGATTCGAGCCGGCCACTCGTGCTGGCGTCGTTCGGCGGCCACTCGCTTCGGATGCCGTACGAGATTGCCGGTGGCGACGGACGCCTGACCGTGCTCATGACCGAATTCGAGTGGAACCGGAATGAAGCGCTCACGGATTCAACCCACCTCATCTGCCTGACCTGGGAGGACATGGCGACCCGGCACCTTCGCTATGAAGATCTCGTTGTCGCCGCCGACGTAGTGATCAGCAAACCCGGTTACGGCATCGTCTCCGAGTGCATCGCCAACGGCACGGCCCTTCTGTACACGTCGCGCGGCCGGATGATCGAATACGACGTGTTCGTCGAGGCCATGCCACGGATGCTCCGCTGCCGCTTCATCTCCCAGCAAGACGTCCTCGCCGGCCGCTGGGCGGACTCCGTCGACGCCCTGCTGGCGCAACCGCAGGCGCCGACGCGTCCGATGACCAACGGCGCTGAGATCGCCGCAGAATTCATCTTGAAGAAGGCCTGTTGAGAAAGCGGCCCAACAAACCTTTCGGGCTCTCTCGCTTTTAGCTCGAGTTTCCCGGCTCGCCCGGCATCGCACGCTTCCTGACGTGAGCCGCCCCGTACGCTCCTCTGAAAACCCTCAACTGAATACGCACCAGCTCGAGCAGCATTCCGACGCTGTCACGCATCATCGAGACTTGTGATTCAGCTCGGTAGTGCCATTCGATCGGCACTTCGGCAATGCGCATACCTTGGACACGGGCAGCGGCTAAGACCTCGACGTCGAACGCCCAGCCGTCAATACTGATAAGTGGAAAGATCGCACGCACGGCATCACCGGTAAACATCTTGAAACCGCATTGAGAGTCCTCGATACCGGGAAGCATCAATTGCACCACACGGTTGAACAACCGACCCATGACGTGGCGGTACCCGGGCTCTCCAACCCGGCGCGCCCCCAGTCCTTCACGGGTTCCGATCGCAACATCAAACCGGTCGAGCAGCGGCGGCAGGAAGCGGGCTAGTTCAGAGATTGGCATCGATAGGTCGGCGTCGCAGATGAATCTGAAGTTTCCAGTTGCCGCCAGAAGTCCGGCCTTGACCGCACCGCCTTTTCCGCGATGCGGTTCACGCTGGACGATAATTCGCGGCTCAAGAAGGGAGGCTTGCTCAACAACGCGGACAGTTCTGTCCCGCGATCCGTCGTCCACCACGCGTATCTCCCACGACCATTTGCGCGCTCGCAAGAAAGTGGCAACGGTTTCCAATGTCGCGCCGAGCCGCCGTTCTTCGTTGTAGGCGGGAATAACGATCGATACGAACGTCTCTCGGTGCTGCAGGCTATCGGATTCCGAGCTCATAGCGGGGGGCGACGGCACAGACAGCGTACGGCCCTGGAAGGAGCAGCACGACCGCCGGTGGAAAATTCAGCATCGGCGGCGATGCAGTTCGCTCGCGTACACCGGACGCGTTTGCGCTGCCATGCATGAACGCCTGGTAGATTCGGTCCACGACCAGGATCGGGCGCTGCTGGGCTGTGTCTTCGAGATAGGTCTGGAGCGCGGCCGGCGCCGGTTCGGACGTTCGCAGCCACGGACGCACGCGTCGGAAGTGATAGTAAACGCCGTGCGTCATGTCTTCAGGCGGCACGTCCACGTACAGCCCCGGTTCGCCGACCCGGCGTTCGACATCGAGAATGCAGTCTCTCGACTGCCGAATCGGATGCTGCTCCAAGGCAATCCGCGACCACGAGTCCCGGTAGCCAGGCAGCGGCAACAGGCTGGAGACGAGCACCACCGCTGTCGCCTGGCTGCCGCTATTCACGGCGCCGCCCAGCAGACCAAATAGGATAGACACCAGAATCGGACGGAAGAGGCCCGAGCTCTTGAACACGGTGTCGCCACCGGGCGCCAGATTGATCGGTCCGAGCACGAGCGTGACGGCGGCAACGAGCAGGGCCAGCGCCGAGATACTGACCAGCACCAGCCGGACTGGCGACCACTCCAGGACGCGCGCCACCTTCGGAGCTCTGGCGATTCGCGCCTCTATCCCCAGCAACGCACGCCGGAAGGGGGATGCGCCAAGCATGATCAGCAGCGCGATGAGATAGCCGATGCCGAGAGCGAGGGGCGGCAGAAACGGGTACACGTAGTGGTAGATCTTCGACGTCCCGAGTGAGATGCCGATGACCGGCAGCGCGGCCCACAGCACGACGGTGATGCCGTCCACCGAGCGGCGCATCACGCTCAGGACGAGGAGCGTGACGAAGCCGATGATCACCATCCAGTGCTGGCCCGATTCCGCGAACCGCGCGTACATCGTCGTGAAGTAGTAGTGCCAGGGCTGCAGGTGGCTGGGATCGAGGAACGATGTGAACCGCGTGTAGACGTGAGCGGTGAAGATTGTCTGCCAGAAAAACCACCCATAGCGGAGCGACGCCCAAATGAACCATGGAGCGATCACCAGAGCAGTCAAGAGGGCGGCCACGCTCCAGACTCGCCAGTCGCGGACCAGCTGGTGGCGTCCTCTCGGACTGCACACGACGACAACCCCCATGACCATCGGCAGAAACGCTACGGCGACGAACTTGGTCATGAAGCCGAGGAAGAAATACAAGCAGATGGCGGCAATGTGGCCGGCACGCGCCCGCCACGCCTCACTGTGGAACCAGCCCAGGAAGTGAAAGATGCCGCCACAGTAGGCCAGCACGAGTGACGCTTCCATGTTGTTGCTGCGTAATCCGTGCTCGAAGAGCAACGGACGATGGGCGACAAGCACCAGCGCCGCCACGAACCCGCACACGGGCCCCGCCAACCGCCGGCCAATGAGAAAGACGTAGACGAAGGCGAGCCCGCCGAACGCGGCATCCCAGAACCTGATGCCGAACTCGTTGAGCGGCATCAGCCCGAGCCTGATCGGCGCGGCGACGATCCAGAACTTCAGCGGCGGCTTTTCGAGGAACGCCCAGTCTTCGTTGGGAATGGTCTTCGGCTCGAGCCAGTCGCCGGTCTCGACCATGCGGTCGACGGCAAACGAATAGATGGCCTCGTCGTTATCGATGTCGGCGCGGTCGAGGCCGACGAAAAGCGGCAGGCAGAACAGCGCGAGAACCAGAACCAGCCAGAGCCGGTCCTGTTTCATCCTTTGATGCAAGTCACGAGCGACCAGATCCGCGGGATGTTGACTTTCTCGATCGTCACCGGCTCGAGCTCGGCCTGTGCCAGAAACGCCGGAAGGTCGAGATCCGACTTGAAGCCGATGTGGACGGTAAAGGGCGAGATCGCCCGCTCCAGCGACGCGAGCAGAGCGTTCGGGCTGCGGAAGTGATTGAGGAAGATGATTCGTCCGCCGGGCCGGCAGACCCGCTGCATTTCGCTCGCGACAGTAACGGGGTCTGGCACGACGCTGATGAGATACGGGGCGTAGACGATGTCGAAGGTGTTGTCGGCGAACTTGATGTTCGCGGCGTCCATCTCGAGTAGCCGGACGTTCCTGATGCCCTTCCGAATGATGCGCTCGCGGGCCTTTTCCAACATCGAACTCGACAGGTCGATGCCGGTGACCGAGCAGTCGCGCGGATACAGCCCGGCATTGATGCCGGTGCCGACACCCACTTCAAGGATGCGGTCGCCTGGAGCGACGCCCATCCGCTGGATCGCCTGGACCCGGCCCGGATGAAGCGTCGGCCCGAATGTGAAGTCGTAGACTTTTGCGAGCTTGTCGTAAACGGCGTTGACGAAATCGTTTTCGACCGCTGTGACGGACAGCGCACGCGTCGCCGCGTCAGACCCGATGAGCTCCTGGTCTTGCGCCCCATTCGTGCGCTCGAATAATGCCATCAGCAGCCTCAATTTATGAGCAGCCAGCCCGAGCGACTATACATCCGACCCTGAGCGAAGTCCATCAAGGACGGCCAGAGCGCCTTCGATTTGGCCTGATGGGCTCGACACCTGCAACCCCTGGACCAGGGGCCTCACCGCCGCGGCAATCTCGCTCGCAATGGCGATGCCCTCGGCCTGGGCGGCCTCTGGCCGGTCAGCCCGCCGCATCCGCTGCATCAGGGACTCCGGCACGTGCGAGCCGGGCACTTCGTTCGCCATGAATTCGGCGTTGCGTGCGTTCTCGAACGGCAGAATGCCGGCGATTACCGGCAGCTTCGCGGTTTCGATGCGACGCAGGAACCGCTCGAAACCACGCACATCAAACACAGGACGCGTCAACACAAACTCCGCACCGGCCTCAACTTTGTACTCGAACCGGCGGAGCTCGTCATCGAGGCTCGGTGCCCACGGGTTGACCGACACGCCGATGTGAAATGCCGTCGGACGTCCGATGTCCTGCCCGCCGACATCCGAGCCATGGTTCAGCCGCGAGACGACGTTCGTGAGACCGATCGAGTCCACGTCGAAGACCGCCGTGGCGTCGGGATAATCGGCGACACGACCGGGATCTCCGGTGATCAACAGGAGGTTCCGCAGTCCAATGGCATGCGCGCCCAGAAGATCGGACTGGATGCCCAGCAGGTTGCGATCGCGACAGGCGTAGTGCAGGAGCGTTTCGATGCCGGCCTGCTGCTCGATGAGGACCGCCAGGGCCAGAGCGCTCAAACGGGCGCCGGCGCGAAGACCGTCGGGGATGTTGATGGCGTCTACCCCTCGAGCTTTCAGCTCGCGGGCGCGCTCGATGGTTGGCTGCGCGTCATAGCCGCGTGGCGGACGCAGCTCCGCTCCGAGCACGAAGCGGCCCTGGACGAGCGCGGCTGCCAGTGCCGACTTCTGTTCGCGCGGCACGGGCGGCGCTCCGGTCGGCGCCGATGGCCGGGCCGACGCGCCGATGGCGACACGTCCGAACCGTGGCCCGGACGTGCGATCGGTGTGCTCGGCTCCCGGCGTTGGACCGCGGAGCGCGGACTTGATCTGGCGGATGTGCTCAGGCGTCGTGCCGCAACAGCCGCCGACGACCCGCACATTGTGCTGGACGAATCGCCGCGCGTAGGTTGCCATGTATTCCGGCGAACAGAGGTAGATGTTGCGCCCCTCGACGTCGCGCGGCTTTCCGGCGTTCGGCTGGGCGGAGAGCGGCAGCCGGGTCACGGCTTCCATCCGCTCGATGGTTTCGAGCATGGGCGCCGGACCGACGGCGCAGTTCACGCCGAGTATCGTGGCGCCACGACGCTCGAGCTCAGGAGCGAACCGTTCGGGCGGTGTCCCGTCGAGCGTATTGCCGTCCTCTTCGGTCGTCATCTGGGCAATGATGGGTCGGTCGGTCAGCGACCGGACCGCGTCGATGGCCGCGCCAATCTCGTTGAGATCGCGGAAGGTTTCGAGCACGAAGAGGTCGACGCCGCCGTCGAGCAGGGCCTGAGCCTGCTCACGGAAATATTCCCGCGCCTCATCGACACCGGTCTTGCCCCACGGCTCGATGCGCACGCCCAGCGGTCCAATCGAGCCGGCCACGTAGGCCGAGTCGCCTGCCGCTTCGCGTGCCAGACGGGCTCCCTCCATGTTGATGGCGCGCAGGGAGTCCACCAACCCGAACGTCCCGAGCTTCACACGGTTCGCCAGAAACGTGTTCGTCTCGATGATGTCGGCGCCAGCGCGAACGTACTCCTCGTGGAGGCTGGACACCAGTTCCGGCCGCTGCAGATTCAACGCCTCGAAGCTCTTGTTGATGAACACGCCCTTCGCGTACAGCATCGTGCCCATGGCACCGTCGCACACGAGAACACGCTCGTTCAGCGCTGTGAGGAAATCAGGACGCATCTCAGGGAGTCATGAATTGAAGATTGACGATTGAAGATTGAAGATTGGGATCTCAGCAGGCGAGTTGGCGAGCAAGAACCTCTGAGCTCAATCTTCAATCTGAAATCTTAAATCCTCATTGCAATTGTCAGGTGTCCAACCGTTCGCACTTCAGCGTGTCCGCGTCGATGAGTAAGTACGACTTGGTGACGAGGTCGAGACCGACTGAGCGCACGCCTTGACGCACCGAGTCGGTGAACTCGTGATGGTGACCGAAGAGATGGAGCCGCGGTCGCATGGACGCCAGCACCTCGTTGATGACCGTCTTCCCGGCATCGATCCGTCTTCCAGCCGGATGGAAGGGTCTGGGCGCCTCGTGCGTCATGAACACATCAATCGTCGTCAGGTTCCGGCAGGCGAGCACTTCGTCGCGGACGAAGTGGCGCCGCTTGTCGTCCCGACTCTTGCCCAGCTTGATCGATGCTCCACTCGCCCGACGTCCCCGTGAAGGCGGCAGCGCAGCCGCCGCTGTATGGTACCAGCTCGGGGCGAAGGTTCCGCCGAGCGCCGCCACTCGCCACGGCCCAACAGTGTACGGACCGCCATTCGGCAGGTAATGCAGGGTTGGCGCGGGCGAATGCCCCTGAATCGCTTCCGCGATGACGTCGAAGTCCTCGTTGTTGCCCTTGATCCAGTAGAGGGGACGCAGGGGTGAGAAGTACTCGCCGTCGTTGCTCGCAACGTCGCCAACTTGAATCCACAACGGCACGTCGTCGTGCCGCGTCATGATGTCCTGAACGGTGTCGAAGGCCCCGTGAATGTCGCCGAGCGCTCCGATCTGCATGGTCGGGTCGGGTAACTCGCCACGGCAGCGAGTTCGCGCTACCGGGCCGGCTGCCCTCCCGTCGCCGCGGGTGCCGTCGAGGCCGGGACGAGCAGCTCCTGCTTGTCCCAGACGAAATCGTCCTTGCTGTAGACGGCCAACTCGTAGTCCTTGCCCATGAAAATCGCGCCCACCGGGCAGGCCTCTTCGCAGTACCCGCAGAAGATGCAACGGGTCTTGTGAATCTGGTAAACCGACGCATACCGTGGGCCGGCCTGGACGGTGCCGTCATTCTCAGCAGCCTCGAGGTAGATGGCGTCCGCGGGGCATGCGACCGAACACAACCCGCACGCGACACACTTCTCCAGGCCGTTTTCGTCGCGCATCAGCACCTGTTTGCCCCGATACTTCGGGAACATCGGAACCTTCTGCTCGGGGTAATTGACGGTTATCGGCTTCCGGAACAGGTGTTTGAAGGTGGTCGCAAAGCCCACGAGAAAGGGCCGAATCACAGCCATTGCTCCCAGTTTACTCGGCCGCTAAGATCAAGTAAATCAGTCCTCTGGCCGGAGGGCTCGTTTTCAGAGATGCCAGGACCGACATTCCTCTCCGCCGAGCAGGTGCTGCTCACGACGCTCGTCGTCAAGCTGGCCGTCATGGCCGCCCTGGCCACGATGCTCGTGCGGTACCGGCGGTTCAGGCACATCCTCATCTTCGAGCGGCGCGACTGGCCCGACCGCCTCGTCTTCGCCCTGGCCCTCGGCGTGCCATTGTCGTCCGGCGTCGCCGCCCGCCTGCTGCTCAATTACTACGCCGCGGATCTCAGTCTGGAGGGAGCATTTCTCGCCGGCCTGATCGCCGGGCCTTATGCAGGTGCGACAGTCGGCGCGATGGCCGGCATCCCGCCGCTCTTCAACGGCGAGATCATCGC
>JBKPSC010000287.1:0-4819 GCA_046734915.1 Acidobacteriota bacterium
ACTGTCGAGCGTTGGACTCGAGACGGGAGGACCACATGCGAGTGGGGATCGCCACTGACCACGGTGGCTTTGCGTTGAAGGAAGACCTGATTGCGCATCTCCGCGCGGCCGGGCACGAGATCGTCGACTTCGGGGCGCATGACTTGAATCCCGGTGACGACTACCCCGATTTCGTCATCCCGCTCGGCGAGGCCGTCGCGGCGGGAACGGTGAAACGCGG
Source organism: Acidobacteriota bacterium (assembly GCA_046734915.1). GTDB lineage: Bacteria > Acidobacteriota > Vicinamibacteria > Vicinamibacterales > CAVVIG01 > VFZL01. The sequence goes on from JBKPSC010000287.1 coordinate 221, forward strand.
TGTGGCGGTCTGCGGCAGCGGTGTCGGCGCGTCGGTCTGTGCCAACAAGATCGCAGGGGTGCGCGCCGGGCTGATCCACGACCACTTCTCGGCCCGGCAAGGAGTCGAGGACGACCACATGAACGTCATTTGCGTCGGTGGACGGACGGTGGGCGCCTCGGTGGCCTGGGAGCTGGTCGAAGCGTTTCTTGCGGCCGAGTTCAGTCAAGCCGAGCGCCATCTGAGGCGTCTCCGCAAGGTCGCGTCACTGGAGCCGGAACTGACCGAGAAGCGGCGCGTCAGCACGTAGATGTCAAGGATCTCCGTCGGTGCAACAGTCAATCAGAAGATTGGAATGGGAATAGGAGACGCCGTGAGTACCACGCATGTTGCTCAACCATCGACGGCGACCGAGATCGATCAACTGTGCATCGACACTATTCGCACGCTGTCGATTGATGCGGTCCAGCAGGCCAAGTCGGGACATCCCGGCACACCGATGGCGCTGGCGCCCCTGGTTTACACGCTCTGGAATCGCGTCATGCGCTTCGATCCGGAAGACCCGATCTGGCCCAACCGCGATCGCTTCGTCCTCTCCAATGGCCACGCGTCGATGCTCCTCTGGTCCGTGCTCCACCTGACCAAGGTGCAGGCCGTGAACAGTGACTACGAACGGCTCGGGCAACCCTCGGTGACGTTGGACGACATCCGCCACTTTCGCCAGCTCGACTCCAAGGCTCCTGGTCACCCCGAGTACCACTGGGTCTCCGGGGTAGAGACGACGACGGGCCCGCTGGGCCAGGGTGTTGCCACGAGCGTAGGAATGGCCATCGCGCAGAAGTGGCTCGCCAGCCGCTACAACCAGCCCGGTTTCGACCTCTTCGACTACAACGTCTACGCGGTTTGCGGCGACGGCTGCATGATGGAAGGTATCGGCTCGGAAGCCGCATCGCTGGCCGCGCATCTGGGTCTTGACAACCTGTGCTGGGTCTTCGACAACAATCACATCACCATCGAGGGCCACACGCGCATCGCCTTCACCGAGGACGTTGCAGCGCGTTTCCTGGCTTACGGATGGAACGTGCTGCGAGTGGGAGATGCCAACGACACCGATCGCATCGAGCACGCGCTCGAGGTGTTTCGAAAGACGAAGGATCGGCCGACATTCATCGTTCTCGACAGCCATATCGGCTACGGTTCGCCACACAGGCAGGACACAGCGGAAGCGCACGGTGAACCGCTCGGCGACGATGAAATCCGCCTTGTCAAACGCAGTTACGGATGGCCAGAAGACGAGAAGTTCCTCGTGCCGGCTGGTGTGTATGAGCATTTCGCCGACGAGGTGGGCAAACGCGGCGCAGCCGCGCGGCGACAGTGGACGCAGCTGTTCGACGCGTACAAGGTCAGCCACCCCGAGCTTGGAACCGAAGTCGAGCAGATGCAGCGTCGCGAGCTTCCGGCGGGGTGGGATCGCAACTTGCCCGTCTTTCCGGCTGACGCAAAAGGCATCGCGGGACGAGAGGCGTCAGGCAAGGTGCTGAACGTCCTCGCGCAGAATATTCCGTGGTTCCTTGGCGGTTCGGCGGATCTCGGACCTTCCAACAAGACGCTCCTGACGTATCAAGGGGCCGGAGATTTCCAGGCTGACAGCCCGAGCGGGAAGAACCTGCACTACGGCATCCGCGAGCACGCGATGGGAGCCGTCGTGAACGGGCTGTCTCTCTCCAAGGTCCGCGGGTTCGGTGCCACGTTTTTCATCTTCAGCGATTACGCGCGCCCGGCAATTCGGCTCTCGGCGGTGATGGAACTGCCCACGATGTTCATCTTTACTCATGACGCGATGGGCGACGGAGAGGATGGCCCTACACACCAGCCCGTCGAACACCTCGCATCGTTGCGCGCCATCCCCGGGCTGGTGACGCTTCGCCCCGCTGACGCCAATGAGGTCGTCGAGGCGTATCGATATGTCATGCAACTGCGCCATAAGCCCGCGGTGATGGCATTGTCGCGCCAGCCCTTGCCGACGCTCGACCGGACCAAATACGCATCTGCATCGGGTGTCGCGCGCGGCGCCTATGTACTGGCCGACGCTCCCGGCGCCAAGCCCGAAGTGATCCTGATCGCGTCCGGCAGTGAGGTCAGTCTCGCCCTCAGTGCGCACGAGACGCTGGTTGCCGAAGGCATCCGCTCACGCGTGGTTTCGATACCGTCCTGGGACATTTTCGACGAGCAGAGCCAGGAGTACCGGGATGAGGTGTTGCCGCCGGATGTGACAGCGCGCGTGGCGGTGGAGCAGGCCTCGACGTTCGGGTGGGAACGATATGTGGGCTGCGCCGGCCGGGTCATCGGCATGAAGACCTTTGGAGCGTCGGCGCCGCTCAAGGAGCTACAAAGGAAATTTGGCTTCGAACCGCACGGTGTGGTAGCGGCGGCGAAGGCGCTGTTGGGCAAGGCATGAACGTATGAACTTCATCGTCCATGACGACGATGTGAAGGGCAATCTTGCTGGCGCGAACCGTTTCCAGACGACCGGACGCAGCTCGCCTCTTGGCGCCACCGTCCTGCAAGACGGCGTGAACTTCAGTGTGTTCTCGCGTCGTGCCTCACGCGTGGAGTTGCTGTTCTTTGATCGAGAGGACGATGCCCGCCCGGCTCGAGTGATCTCGATCGAATCGGCCGCCAACCGTACCTATCACTATTGGCACGCGTTCGTACCAGGTGTCCAGCCGGGGCAGCTCTACGCCTACCGGGTCCACGGTTCATACGATCCGCGGAGCGGGTCGCGGTTCGACTCCGCGAAGGTGCTCCTCGATCCGTATGGACGCGGCGTGGTCGTCCCCAGAATTTACAGCCGCGATGCTGCGCGCAGAGAGGGCGACAACGCCGCGACCGCAATGAAGAGCGTGGTGGTCGATCCACAGATCTACGATTGGGAGGGCGACACGCCGCTGCAACGGCCGGCCTCCAGAACGATCATCTACGAGCTGCACGTGAGAGGGTTCACCCGCGATCCGAGCTCCGGACTCTCGGAACGGATACGCGGCACGTATGCCGGCTTAGTCGAGAAGATTCCGTACCTCCAGCAGCTCGGTATCAGCGCCGTCGAGCTCATGCCGGTATTTCAGTACGATGTCCAGGATGCTCCGCCCAGGCATATCAACTACTGGGGATACGCGCCGATCTCCTTCTTCGCGCCGCACCAGGGCTACAGCTCCCGTCAGGATGCGTTGGGCCCCGTTCACGAGTTTCGCGACATGGTCAAGGCGCTGCATCGGGCGGGCATCGAGGTCATTCTCGATGTGGTCTTCAACCACACCGCGGAAGGCGACCACACCGGGCCGACGCTGAGCTTCCGCGGTCTGGACAACAGCACCTACTACATCCTTCAAGACGATCGGTCGCGCTACGCCAATTACAGCGGCACCGGCAACACGCTCAACGCCAATCATCCGATCGTCCGCCGGATGATCGTCGATAGCCTTCGTTACTGGGTGGAAGCCATGCACGTCGACGGCTTTCGCTTCGACCTGGCATCGATTCTCGGCCGTGACGAGTCGGGCAGCCTGATGCCGACCCCGCCGGTGCTGTGGGACATCGAGTCGGACCCGGCGCTCGCGGGCACGAAGATCATTGCCGAAGCCTGGGACGCCGCCGGCCTCTACCAGGTGGGCAGCTTTATCGGCGACAGTTGGCGGGAGTGGAACGGACGCTTTCGTGACGATGTGCGGAGCTTTTTCCGTGGCGACGAACGCGCCGTGCCTCGGCTCGCAGATCGGTTGCTGGGCAGCCCCCAGATTTACGGGCACAAAGAGCGCGAGGCCGAGGCGAGCGTCAACTTCGTCACGTGTCACGATGGGTTCACCCTCAACGACCTCGTCTCCTACGCCCACAAGCACAACGAAGAGAATGGCGAGGAGAACAAGGATGGCGCGAACGACAATCGGAGCGCCAATTGGGGGATCGAGGGGCCGACCGACGACCCCGCGATAGAACGACTGCGGAATCGCCAGGTGAAGAACTTCCTCACGGCGACCATGCTGTCGCTGGGCTTGCCGATGATCTCCATGGGGGACGAAGTTCGGCGCACGCAGCGGGGGAACAACAACGCCTACTGTCAGGACAACGAGATCAGCTGGTTCGACTGGACGCTGCTCGAGAAGCACGCGGACGTGCACCGGTTCGTCGGGCTGCTCAACGCCCACCGGCTGATGCGCGACGTCGAGCCGGAACGACAGCGCCTGAGCCTGAACCAGGTACTCCTTACAGCGTCGAAAGCTTGGCACGGCGTCAAGCTGGACCAACCAGACTGGAGCGATTCGTCACACAGCCTCGCTTTCTGCGCCAAGGTCCCACACGACAGGCTGCTCGTGCATGTGATTCTCAATGCGTATTGGGAGCCGCTGGATTTCGAGCTGCCGGCGGCGGGCATTGGCAAAGACGGATGGCGCCGCTGGATCGATACGAGCCTCGATTCGCCGCACGATATCGTCGACTGGCAGAGTGCACGAGCGATTCCCGGTTTTTCCTATCGGGCTGAGGCGCGCTCGGTAGTCGTGCTGTTCGCCGACGCGGACGACCTCACAGCGAGCCTCTAAGGACCATCAGTACGAACAGCGATGG
>JBKPSC010000288.1:0-6252 GCA_046734915.1 Acidobacteriota bacterium
GTACGAGGGCGCTTGGAAGTTCGTGCCGCCACCGAGTGTCGGATAGACGAGAAAACTGCCCTCAGCGCTCGAGTTCGAGCCGGGAACCTGCTGCGGTCGGCCCTTCGGGTCGAAGCCACGATTCCAGTTCTGATAGACGAACGGCGTTCCTGACAGGAACGCACCATTGATGCGATCGAGCACGTAGAAGTGTCCATTGCGGTCGGCATGGAAGAGCAGCCGTCTCGGTTGCCCGCGCCACTCGCGATCGACAAGCATCATGTCCTGAACGGAATCCCAGTCGTGTCCGTCGTTCGGCGTGAACTGAAAGTGCCATTTCAGCGCGCCGGTATCAGGATCCAGCGCGACGACTGAGTCGCTGTACAAGTTGTCGAGCTCGCCACGCGTCGACCGATCGATCTGCGGCGCCGGGTTCCCGACAGGCCAGTAGATCGTGTTGAGATCCGGATCGTAGGTACCGGTCAACCAGGTGGCGCCGCCCCCGGTCTTCCAGCTCTCTCCCTTCCACGTATCGTGTCCCGGTTCCCCAGGACCGGGGATCGTATAGAAACGCCAGATTCGCTTCCCGGTCGCAGCGTCATAAGCGTCGATGAATCCGCGCGTCGCGTACTCGCCTCCGGCAATACCCGTGATCACCTTGTCACGGACGACCAACGGCGGGCTGGTCAGGCTGTAGCCTTCCATGGTGTCGCCAACCTGCGTTTCCCAGAGCTGTCGTCCTGTCCTGACGTCCAGGGCGATGAGCGCCGCGTCGAGGGTGCCGACGAAGAGACGTTGACCGGACAGCGCAACGCCGCGGCTGAACGGGTTGATCTCGTACGGGTTGACGACCCGCTGCTGGCGAGTCCAGCGCCAGATCTGCCGACCGCTCGCGGCGTCGAGAGCCGTCACAGTTGCCGGATTGCCACTGCCGCTCGTGTACATGACGCCGTCGACCACCAATGGCGTGGCCTCGAGGGTGGAGTTGCCTCCGAGAATCGGGAACGTCCACGCCGCGCGCAGCCGGCTCACGTTGTTGGCGTTGATTTGACTCAGTGCCGAGTGATGGGTCCCCTGATAGTCGCCCCAGTACATGAGCCAGTTGTGCGGCTCGGCTGACGGACGTCGCAGCCGATCCGCGCTGACCCCACCTTCGAGCGGGACAGCCACGGTCTTCGCCAAATCGCGGCTTTGCTGCGACCGCAGATACGCCACGAGGTTGTCTATGTCGGCAGCCGAAAGACGCGTTGCAAAGTCGCCCGGCATCAGCGATCGGCTTTCGACGGCGAACGCTGCCAGCTTCGACTTGTCCAACAGATGCAAGCCGCCGGCGGCGTCGACCATCTGCACCGTGTGCGTGTCTTCGTTGCGCCGCACACCGCGAATCTGCCGCCCATCGCGCAACGTGGCAACCAGGGTCACAGGAGTGGCGGCGGCAATCGCCGCGGCCGATGCGCCTGGCGGCAGCGGCAACGGCTGGTCTGGCGAGACGATCTTTTGCCGGATCGCGGTCGCCGAGAGCCGGGCCGCGTTCGACAGGTCAGGGCCGGTCACGCCGCCACGGGCGTTTACTTCGTGGCAACTCGCGCACTGGGCGCGTCCAAAAAACAGCGCCTCGCCAGCCGCTGCGTCGCCGCGCACGGGGTCCGCTGCGTCGGGCGCGACGCCGCTTTCCTGCTGGAGGCTGCGAATGTAAGTGACGATCTGCCAGGTCTGCTCGTCGGTCAGCCGCGTGAACGGCGGCATCTGCGTGCCAGCGATCCCCTCCCGGATCGTCCGGAACAGATCCGCATCGTCATTGCCGCGGGCCAATACCGGCGAGCGGAGCGACGGCGCCCCCCGATCGCGATCGCCCTGGCCCGCAGCCCCATGGCACACCTGGCAGGTACCCTCGTATAGCTGTCGGCCGGCCTCGGCCGCGGCAGGACTGTCGGCCAGTGGATTTCGAACGGTATCGGAGCGCTGCCCTATGAGGCCCACGGCATGGACCAGGACCGAAGCGGCGAGCAGCAGTAATGCGATGCGATTCTTCACGGTCTGGCTCCGGGCCTCGCGAGGCTGCTCGTCAGCCCGGCGACGCACCCTGCGTGTTGACGTAGACGGCATACAGAGACTGCCCCGCCGTCATGAACAGACGATTGCGTTTGGGGCCGCCGAACGTAAGGTTCGCGCACACTTCCGGCAGGCGAATGCGACCGACCATCTTGCCTTCGGGTGAGTGAACCGTGACACCGCTGTAGCCGACGTTGTTGCCCGCGTTGCTCCCGCACCACAGGTTGCCGAACACGTCGACGCGGATGCCGTCGGGGCCGCAGCGGATGCCGTCCACCATGAAATTGCTGAACGGCTGGATGTTCGTCACCGTGTTGCCTGCGGTGACGTCGCCGACAACGACGCCGCCACGGGCAACGATGTAGATACGCTTGAAGTCCGGGGCGAAGGCCACGCCATTAGGCGCCGAGCCTATGGCTTCTTCAGTCGCTGCGATGTCGACGCGCCCGCTCGGATCGACGCGGTAGAGATTCGATCGCAATTCGCGCTTGAGCGTGCCGGATCCAGCCGGCTGGCCAGCCTTCGGATTCAGTCGGCCCTGCTGGTTGCTCGGCCCGCCAGCAAGATCGACCATGCCTTCGTAGAGCGAACCGCCAAAAGGCGGATCCGTGAACCAGATGCTGCCGTCCTGGTGGACGGCGATATCGTTCGGCGAATTGAGGCGCGTGCCCTGATAGGCGTCGGCGATGACCGTCACGGAACCGTCGTGCTCGTACCGCACCACCCGCCTAGCGCCGTGTTCGCACGACAATTGTCGGCCCTGAAAGTCGAATGTATTGCCGTTGCTGTTGTTGGACGGCGACCGGAAGACGGTGACGCGCCCATCCTCCTCGACATAGCGAAGCTGGCGGTTGTTGGGGATGTCGCTCCAGACCAGATAGCGGCCCTGGCCGCACCAGGCGGGCCCCTCGCACCAGAGGCCACCGGTCCACAGCCGCTGGATTGGCGTGTTGCCGAGCCGCAGCGGCATGAACGACGGATCGATCGTGACGATGTCCGGGTCGGGGTACGTCACGGGCGGCGCCCCGGGTGAAAAATCCCGTGGAGGGCTCGAGATGACGGTCGGTGGATTCGCCCGCGCCGGGCTGCTCGGAGCCGCCGGCGCTTGAGCGTGTGACTGCCTGCCTGTGAGAGCCACGAAACCCGCTCCGCTGCCGAGCGCTCGGAGCAGCTCGCGACGTGACACGCGCGGAGTACGCGACGAGAGCAATGGCTTGGTCATGGCGTGAGCGATACGCTACTCCTGAAGTCCGGTCCTGCCAAGTCGCGGCTCACGGCAGCGCGAGCGCGACAAACTCCGGCTCGACATCGACGGCTCCGATGGCGACGACGATGTACTGCTTGCCACCGAACATGTAGGTCATCGGCGCGCCTGTGGTCCCGGCTGGCAGTTCCGTTTCCCACAGGATGGCTCCGGTCGACTTGTCGAATGCCCGGAGTTTCCTCCCACCGGCACCCGGCGCGATCGATCGCGGCATCTCCGGCCGCAACCGGCTGCCGGCGCGGACCATCACCGGATCCCCTTCGCCGACAAACAGCAGCGTCTTAGTGGCGAGAATTCCGCCCCGTCCAGGGTGGCCTAGCGGCGGCAGGTTCAACGCCTTCAAGAGCGGATGGTCTCGCGGACCATCGCCATTGGGCTTCGTCCAGGCGATCTCGCCGACTTTGAGGTCGATGGCGGTGATGCGGCCGTAGGGCGGCTTCAGCAGCGGCAACCCTCTGGGACCCGGCGGATAAGCGCGCAAACCTGGCACATAGTCGAGGTCGGTCCGCTTGGGATCGCCTTTGACGATGTCGGCGACGAACGGACCGGTAATCGAGACGACATAGAGCATTCCCGATTCGGGATCGAAAGCGGCACCTTGCCAGTCAGCTCCGCCGACCGAGCCTGGCAACTGAATCGTCCCCCGGGTCGCACCGGGACCCTCGCCTCGAATCGAAGGGGGCGTAAACAACGGGCCGATGCGGTACTGCTTGACCAGCTCGAGCGCCTCGGCGCGGAGTTCAGGTGTGAAGTCGATCAGATCGTCCGTCGAAACACCCTGACGATCGAACGGTGGCGGCTTGCTGGGAAAGGGCTGCGTCGGAGCTGTACGTTCGCCTGGCGTATCCGACACCGGCACAGGGCGCTCTTCAATCGGCCATACCGGCTGTCCGTTGCTCCGGTCGAACACAAACGCGAACGCCTGCTTGGTCAATTGAACGACGGACTTGATCTGGCGTCCGGCGACGGTGATGTTCGCCAGGACCGGAGCAGCCGGGAGATCGTAGTCCCACAGATCGTGGTGCACGAGCTGGTAGTGCCACACGCGCTCACCCGTGGCACATCGGACCGCAACCAGGGTGTTGGCGAACAGGTTGTTCCCGAGACGATGGCCACCGTACATGTCGTTGGTGGCGCTCGTCAACGGGAAGTACGCGAGCCCGAGCTCTTCGTCGGCGCTGATGAGCGACCACAAATTCGCCTGACCCGAATACGACCACGAGTCGTTTTCCCAGGTCTCACTGCCGACCTCGCCGGGCCGCGGGATCACTCGGAAAGTCCATCGTGGGCGGCCCGTGCGCACGTCGAACGCCTGGACGTTTCCCGGCGGCTGCTCTTTCGATTGGGGTGCGTCGGTCATCTGGGCGCCCGTCATGACGACGTCCGCACACACCTGTGGCCCGCTGCTGGACTGATAGAGCTTCGCCCGCGGTCCGAGTCCGGCACGCAGGTGCACGCGTCCACCGTCGCCCCAGCTGCGGACTGGAGCGCCAGTCGCGGGATCGAGCGCGATGAGGTACTCACCACGGATGACGAAAACATGACGCGCACCGCCAGCCGCCCAATAGGCGATGCCACGTGTGCTGTTGCCGCCCAAACCGCGATCGGGTTCGTCGGGAAACGGCTGCTGAACCCACTTGGTCCGCCCGGTTCCGGGATCGAACGCCTCGACTAGTCCAATCCCATTCGATGCGTACAAGACGCCATCGACCATCAACGGCGTGGCGCGAAAATCGTGGGAAAACGAAAAATTGTCGGCAGCGCCCGACAGGCTGGCGTCCACGGCCGGCCGACGCCAGACCACACGAAGCTGCGAGACGTTATCTCTGGTGATCTGATCGAGCGGCGAGTACTTCGTGCTGCCCGAGTCGCCGCCATGCCATCGCCACTCGGCAACACGAGGCGCTGGCGGGGATTGCCTCGCCGAGACCGAGAGCGTGGCCGTCACAACACCAGCCCAGAAGATGGTCCGCGTCCGCATGCCGGCGCTCCGTTGTTGGTTGGTGGATTTCCGCCCGAGATGACCGTAGACCAAGTCCACTGTGGATACCAGAAAACTTTCGGGCTTCGGGCTTCGGGCTTCAGGCAATTGGCCGTCAGGCTTCAGCGGCGGTCACCTGAAGCATAAGGCCGGAGGCCGAAGCCCGAAAATTGACAAGCGCCAACGAGGGTTGCCACGATGGCGGTCTACATGCCAACTAGACATCGCCTGATGGCAGTGCTCGCGCATCCCGATGACGAGTCGCTCGGGTTTGGCGGCACTCTGGCCAAGTGCGCCGCATCGGGAATCGAGACGTTTCTCATCACCGCGACCAGGGGCGAGGGCGGTCAATATCGCGGCCGACGCGATGCGGGTCATCCCGGCGCCGAGGCGCTCGGCGCGATCCGGGAGGCCGAGCTGCAGGCGGCCGCCGCCGTGCTCGGCATCCGCGAGATTTCCTGGCTCGATTACCACGACGGACAGCTCGATCGCGCGGATCCGCTCGAAGCGCGGGACCGAATCGTCCGGCACCTGCGCCGAGTCCGGCCGCAGGTCGTGGTGACGTTCGGCCCTGACGGTGCTTACGGCCATCCAGATCACATCGCCATCTGCCAGTTCACGACGGCGGCCATCGTCGCGGCGGCGGATGGAGCGTCGCCAGCCAATCCCGGAGACGAGGTCCTGCCCCCGCACTCGGTCTCGAAGCTTTACTACCTGGCGTGGCCGCAGGCCACTTGGGCGGCCTATGAGCGGGCATTTCGAAAGCTGGCCGCAAAGGTGGACGGACGTGAGCGCCAGGCCGTTCCGTGGCCCGATTGGGCGCTTACGACGACCGTCGATGCTCGCGCGCACTGGAAAACGGTGGTCCGGGCCGTCTCATGCCACGAGTCGCAGGTGGCGGGCTACGATCGCTGGTCGAATCTCTCGGCTGAAGACCACGAATCTCTCTGGGGTGCTCAGTCGTTCTATCGCGTCT
>JBKPSC010000289.1:0-8869 GCA_046734915.1 Acidobacteriota bacterium
GCTCGATGCTGTCCATCACCGTCCATGCGGACCGCGACGTCATAACCGGATCGGTCCGCGTACCGGAGCGCTGCCCTGACGGCGCTGCCGACGCCGAGCCGTTCGGGAAAGCGCAGCCAGCGAACTTCGAGCCGCGACAGCAATCCCACCGTGCCGTCGGTCGAACCGTCATCCACGACGACAACATCGACGTCCGGCCGCCGTTCGCGCAGTTCGTCGACGACGGACGTGAGGTTCGCGGCCTCGTTGAAGGCCGGAATGACGCAGAGCACGCGGAACGGTCCGCGCGAGAGACCGACCTGATCGAGTTCTCGCGGCGCGTGCGACGGAAATCCGGTGGACGCGATCATCGACAGGCAAGCCGCCCGTCGGCCTCGCATGCTGTGCGCGGGTGCTGTCGGCCGTCTTCCGAAGCGGCGCGCCAACCACATCGCGATTGCCGCGACCCACACCAGGTCACGAGCAAGATGCACGATGGGAAACGCCAGCGGTGTGAGGTCGCCGAATCGGCGTGCGGCCGCGACAGCCGCGGCCGAACGCTCGCCGACGAGGCCGGCAACGATTAACAGTGAGAACCACGTCAGGACGGATGCCGGGCCGCCGACGGCCGCCAGCACACCGGCAGCCAGAAGACCGCCGACGGCCGCTGCCATGAGAGGCGCATGGACCATCATTGCCGCCGGTGACACGCTGTCACCTCGAAAGCGTCCCCGGTGCCGAAAGACAAGATCGAGGCGCCCGTAGCCGAACCCGTACTGCTGCACCAGATAACCAGGAATCCCCTCACGCCATCGGTGAACGCTCCGGGCATTGCGGCACAACCGCAGCCGGTAACCGGCCGCAGCCAGCCGGTAGCTCATGTCGTTGTCGTAGCCGTAGCCCAGGGTTTCGTCGAAGAGACCGACCTCCACCAGTGCTGACGCCCGATAGGCGGCGTTGCCGGTACAGACATGTGTGGTCTCGTCGCCTGCGATCGCGGCATAGCGCTGCTCGAGATCGCGGTTCATCACTCGCGCCAGCAGCGACGCGTCCCGGTCGTATGTGTAGTAGCCCTGAACTGCCGCTACTGAAGGGTCGTCGAGGCACGCAACAAGGCTCTGCATCCAGCCGCGGCGCAGGATCACGTCTTGATCCACCTGGCAGACGATGGCGTGGACAGCCGTGCGTACTCCGGTGTTGAGCGCCGCCGCTGCTCCCTTCCCCGCACCGGCAATGATGCGGAGCGGGCAGGGTGGGCGCCAGGATCGAACGCGCTCAACCGAATCATCGCGGCTGGCATCATCCACCACGATGATCTCCATCGGCCGACCATCCGCCTGATCGGCGATGGCGGTGAGCACCTGTTGAATCCAGCGCGCGCCATTGTGGACGGGAACGACAAAACTGACGCCGCTCTTCATGCGCGCGCCGTCACGTCCGCGTACACCTCGGCGAGAGACGAGCAGACGGCGGCCGCGCCGAAGCGCTCGCGCACGTCCCGCGCGGCTCGAACCGCCCTCTCGCGCCACATCGCCTGATGGGCCAGCACGTCGTCGATGGCGCGGGCGACGGGCTCGGGCGTCATGACGTTGACGACGTGCCCGCCGTCGACCGAAGCGACGACCTCACCGCATCCCGAGTCGTCGGCGACGATGACCGGCGTGCCGGCGAGGAGTGCTTCCAGTGGAACCAGTCCGAACGCTTCATGCTCTGAGGGGTACACCACGACGCTGGCATCGGCCAACGCCTCGAGCCGTTCGCGACCGCGCAGCAGGCCGGTGAAGTGCGTGCGTTTTTCGAGCGCGAGGGATCGCACGAGCGTCCGCGCACGACGGGCGGCACCCATGTCGTTGCCGGCAATCACCAGCCGTGCCCGACGATTTCCAATCAGCACAAACGCCCGCGCCAGCAGATCGACGCGTTTGCGCGGCGTGAGCTTGCCCAGGAACAGAACAATGGGTTCATCCGACAGGCCGAGCCGCTTTCGAAACCGCCCGGTCGCAATCGGCGGGTCGAATTCCTCGAGATCGACCGGATTCGGGATCACGCGAATGCGGTCGTTGTTCACGCCCAACTCACGGAGCTGCCGCTGCTCGGCGCGAGAAACCGCTATGACACGTCCCGCGCCGGCCATCACCCGATCGCCGGCGAGGCGATCGAAGGCGAGCTTCGCGATCCGCCGGCGCTCGATGTTAGTTCCCGTTCCGTTCGGCCCCAGCACGTACGGGACCCCGGCACGCCGAAGGTAGTGGGCCGCGAGCGCTCCCGGCACGTTCCGGCAGGCGTGAAGATGTGCAATATCGTAACGCCCGGCTTCCTCCCTCAAGAAGCGGCGGAAGCCAATCGGCAGGAAGCACTGCCAGTCATACGCGAGGCGATTCGAGACGTTCGGAAACACGCGGATGTCGACGCCGTCGCTCGCGTGCGGCGGCCAGGCCCGACGCCACGGGCAATCCGCATCTTCATTCTTCAAGAGCTCATTCTTCAAGAGCCGGGACGAGCGGTCACAGACATCTGTCGTCGCGACCGTCACGTGATGTCCCTGGCGTGCGAGGCCAACCGTCAGGCTGTGGGCCACGCGAGGAATGCCGCCATACGCCCACGCCTCCGCGGAGTACGGCGTGACGTGCAGAATGCGCAGAGCAGCCATGCGTGGGACATACATTACAATAGCCCGACTGAATGTCTTCAGCTGAACCGAGCGCGTCCGTGAAAACGGATACGCGGACGGCGGTTGCCTGCGGCGTCCTCGTGCTGCTGGCCGGTCTGGCTTACGTCAACTCCCTCGACAATCCATTCGTCTACGACGATTACCGAACCGTGGTCGACAATCCGTCGATCCGTTCGCTGGTCAACGTGCGCAACCTTCTTCTTCACGATCTGTCGCGGCCGCTGACCAGCGCCAGCTACGCGCTCGACTATGCCGGTTGGGGCGGGCGGGCTTTCGGCTATCGGCTGACCAACGTGGTGCTGCACGCGCTGAACGTCACGCTGCTCTTCGTGCTGATGCGACAACTATCCGGCGAACGCGCCGATCGCTCCGATCTTGTCGGCGGTGGTCCGGCCACGAAGAACCCTGCGCTGGCGGCGTTCGTGGCCGCGGCCTTGTTCGCTGTCCATCCGATGATGACCGAATCGGTTGCTTACATCAGCGGCCGGTCTGACGTGCTGTGCGCGACGTTCTTTCTCCTGGCAATGATGGCCGGCCGCCGCTGGCTGCGCGACGGTGGCCCGACAAAGTGCGTGATGATGCTCACGGCGTGGGCCCTTGCGATGGCGTCGAAGGAAACCGGCGCAATGTTTCCGTTCGTGCTGGCGGCCTACGATCGGCTCGCGCTCGACCGCTCCGACGGGCATCGGCGCTTTCTTCACATCCATCTTCCGTTCATCGGACTCGCTGGTCTGCTGGGGCTCGCACGTCTCGGTGTGCTGGTCGCCTTCGAGCGTCCGGGGCAGGCGCGCATTCACTGGTCGTATGTGTGGCTGGCGCTCGATGTCGCGAGGCGGTACACCACACTGCTGCTGGCGCCGCTCGGTCAGTCGATCTTCCACGCGGTCGACAACGTGACGATGTGGTCCGCGCCGACCGCTGTGGCGATCGTGGTGCTGGGGCTCATCGTCGCGCTGGTTTGGCTATCCCGTCGAAGCGCGTGGATGTGCAGCTTCGGCCTTGTCTGGTTCCTGCTGTTGCTGCTGCCGGGAGCCGTGCTCACGGTGCTCAACCAAGGCGAGCCGATGGCCGAGCACCGCGTGTATCTCGCCAGTTGTGGTCTGTTTCTCGCGATTGGCGATGCCGTGGGAAGATCCAGCGCCTGGTTCGAGCGACTTGGATTGCGCCGGTGGGTGCCACGGGTCGCGATCGGCCTCGTGCTCGTGTCCTGTCTCGGGTTGACCGTCACCAGGAACCAGGTCTGGTCGAGTCCAGTCTCGCTGTGGGGCGAAGCGGTAGATCTCGCGCCAGAGCACTTCCGTCCGCGGCTGCTGCTGGGAGAGGCGCTCGAGGATTCCGGGCGGCGGAGCGAGGCCGCCGACGAGTACAGAACCGCGATCCGGTTGCAGCCGAGCGATCCAACCGGGCACATCAAGCTTGGACAGCTGCTGGCAAGAACCGGACTGATCCAGGAGGCACGGGAGCAATTTCAGCTTGTGCTCTTAGCTGACCCGCAGAACGAACACGCCCACCAGTCACTAGCAATGCTCGATCGGCTGCCGAGCCAGACGGGAAAGGGCCCTCAGCCTTGACGCGGCGCAGGGGCGCGAGCTACTGGCGCTGCCAGCTGAAGCTGCTGGCCATCGGGTGTCCGTTGACGAAGAAGTCGCGGAGCAACCGCCGGTCGAAGTGGAGGCTGGCGTTCCCGCCGTTGATGACCGTCTTGGCCAGCACTGAACCGAAGAGATCCTGCGTCCCCTGCAGATAGAAGTTGGCGTTGGGCGCGTAGATCGTCGCGGCCGACTGGCTGTTCCCGCCGTCCATGTTGATCGTCCCGGAACCGCCGTAGACGATCTGGAGCGTTGATGCGTCGTACTTGTGGTTGGTGGTGTTCTGCTTCCAGCTCATCTGCGACAGGTCGAACGGAATCGGCATCTCGCTGCCGTCGGGATTCAGTCCAGCCACCTTCAGGACCACCGCCTCGTTGTTGTTGGTCGTGGTCATGTTGGCCTCGACCTGGATCTCCCCGGTACCCGAGAGGCTGTTGATGTTGACGTTCGCCGGCGGTGCATTGTGGCCGACGAACACCAGCTTGAAGCCGCTGGCGACGCTGACGTTCGGCAGGGTCACGTCGCTGCCGTGGCCGTCCACGGTCAACGTTTGTGTGGCCGCGTTGACCGTGCAGTTGGTGCCCAGCACGAGACCGAGCGACGAACACGCCGTCGCGCCGTTGGAGAGCAGGGTCGTGTCGATCGTGACGTTGTTGGTCGGCGGAGTCGTCGAAAACACCGGCAGCGGGTACGACACGGGAGCCGGCAGCTGCACCACGCTGCCGCCCACGGTCGCCGCACCAGTCTCCGTCAACGCGGTGACCGAACCCGCGGTGCAGGTACCAACGCCCGTCCTCGGCGTCGACAGATTGCCTTGAACCGCAACGCTGCCCTGGATGTACAGGTTGCCGTTGGTGCCGACGTTGCCGCCGTAACTCTGCATCGACGGGGACGAGCCGGCGGCCGTGTACGTCGAGTCGTAGCTGTTGATCGTGACGTTGCCGTGGAAGTACATCGATCCGCACGTGTCGCCGGTCGCGAATGCGGCGTAGGCGTTGGCGGCGACCTTGGGCGTTTCGATGACCATCGTGGTCTGCACCGTTGCGTTGCTGAAGCCGGCGATGCCGCCGACGCCGGTCACCTGCCAGGTCTGCACGACCGTCTGGCCGCCGCCATAAGACTCGAACTGCTGCATCGACAGGAGTCTGGCGTAGGCACAGTAGGTCAGCCGCGAATTGCCTGCCGTCAGAGTGCCGGCACCAGCGGTATTGAACGCCGCCTGCACGGTGGCGTTCGGATAGTTCGAGGCGGGGTACTTCGCCGGATCGCAGGCTGACAGGATCACTGGCTGAGCGTTCGAGGTGCGCGTGACAGGCGAGCCAGTCCGCACGTAGTTCGTCAGCGGATCGGCGGGGGCGCCGGGCATCGGCGTGTACTGAGCCGAATCGAGCAGGAAGTTGCTCGCCTTCTGCATCGCGGTCTCGCCGGCGAACCGTGACTGCGACATCATCCGGTAGTTCATGGTGGCGTAGGTCTCGGTCTGCGACAGAAACATCAGTGACACGGCCAGCACCGACATGACCGAGGTCAGGAGCAGTGCGAGCACCAGCGCGACGCCACGTTCGTTACGTCTCTTCATGATGTGCACTCAGGACGTCGGGAGCAGCGACGTCACGGAAACCGGGGTCGACTGAATCCGGAAGGTGTAGCCCATGCTGGCGTATGCCCATGCATCGAACACATTGCGCGGCGACACGTTCAGAAGCGCCTTCGTTTCCTGCTGCCGTCCACCGGTGATGGGGTCGACCTGCTCGGTCTCGACGGTCAAGGTAATCGCGACGTCGAGCACGAAGGTGAAGGTCGTGCCGTTGATCGAGACCGGAGCCGTTTGATAGGTGAAACACGGCGACCCATCGGGGTTCGCCACGACGTTGCTCAGGAGAATCTGACCGTCCGTCAACGGATAGGCCGACTTCGACGGCGCATCGAACGGCATCATGTTGCGGTAAAGGTTTCGCGACGCGAGGTCGCAGGTGTATTCGACGTACACCATGTTGCCGTCGCCGTTGACATCGCCATACAGCTTCAGCACGTAGCCGCTGGATCCGTTGGCAATGCCAGTCGGGGGCACGATGCCGGTCGCGAAGCCGCCGAGCGGCGCGACCTTCGTCCCGCTGGGGTGTGCGCCCTGGAAGCAGGCTCTAAACGACCCGGCGCTGACGCTCACCACCGACACGGTCTCCGAGGCGTCGCCGTCGAGCGTCGTCAGCGCCATCCCGGCAAACATCCCGGTCGACGAGCTGACGTTGACGGTGACGGCATTGGTCGAAGGATTCGTCGCGTCGCAGACGGCGGCCACGACGGCGGCCGACAGTGTCGGCGTGGTCGGCAGAGATACGAGACCGGCCTGACCCACCTCCTGCTGCAGCAACTCGGTCGCCCCGCGGATGCCGCTGTGCATCGCGGTCCGGTTCGAAATCGTGCGCTGCGACTGGCGCATCTGCGTGAGCGCGCTCGTCACGATCGCCGACACGACCAGGAGGAGGCCGGTGGCGACCAGCAGCTCCACCATCGAGAAACCTGATTCCGATCGCAGTTGTCTCACCGTGATCACCTAGAAGTTCGAGGCTTTCTGCATGACCACGACGGACTTCGGAATCATCTCGCCGCCGATGGCCGACCGCGCGGTCGTGAGGACGGTGATCTGCTTGATGCCCGCCGACGGCGTCGTGATCTCCCAGACTCGCTGGTAGAACCAATCGCTCGGCGGCGTGGTGCCGCCATGCAGCATGTCGCCGTTGTAACGCAGCCAGTCGACGTAGCCGTTGACCGGGGCCGCCGGATCGATGCTGCCGCCGACCGCGAGGCCCGTGCCGCCGGTGGTCAGCGCCGGGAAGTAGGTGGTGTCGCTCATCGCGTCCGTATAGGCCAGCGCGAGCAGGTGCTCCATCTTGTCCTGCGCGTACTCGGTCGTTCTAGCCTCGAGATGCCCGTGGTTTTCGGTGTACATCGTCGCCAGTCCGGCCATCGTCATCAGACCGATCATCGCAATCAGCAAAATGGCCGACGCGATCGTCGTTTCGATGAGCGTCGTGCCGCGCTCGCTGCGGAGGTGCGTTCTCACTGGAGCACCCAGGATGGCGTGGCCAGGGGATATGTGCGCCACAGACGAATCATTCCAGTGGCGGCGACCGTCACGCCGTAGACGGCGGTGCCGTCGGTGATGTAGAGCACCCCGTCCGGAATCGGCGTGCCCAAGGCGTTAACGGGAATGCCGCGCGAGTTGAACATGATGCAGGCGGTGCCGCTCACCGGCGTGCCGTCGTCCTGGGTGCAGGCCGGCGCCTGGCCGATCGTGGCCTGGCTGTTCGGCGGCGGCGTCCCGACGACGCTGAAACCGAACGTCACCGTCGCCGGCAGCGCCGTGGAGCCACCCTCAATCGTCCAGTGGTTAGGGGTGACTGACCGGTCGAGCGTTTCGACGTGGTGAGCTCGCGAGGCCAGATCGACGTAGAGACGAACGCGGCTGAATCTAGATGCGGCGCGAATCTTGGCAACCGAGAGCGCATTGGTGACGCTGCGTGCGGACCCCACGAGCCGGAAGCTCGCGATGGTCTTCTCGGCGATCGGCAGCGAGATGGCGCTGACGATGCCAATGAGTCCGACGACGACGAGGAGCTCGATCATCGTGAACCCCGAGCTCGATTTCAATTTCCGCACACCCCCGGTGGTGCAATGGGTGTGCCGCGACCTGATCTGTTTAAGTCGAGTAGGGCCAGAGATTTGCCGTCAACTTGCGGACTATGGACTCCTTGGAAGCCTGCGCTGTTTCAGCACACTCGATCACGAATGTGGTCGAGCGACCGCACTGATGGCCATGCCGACCGCAAAGACCACCACCGCACCAATCAGGTTGTGCCAGAGAAATGCGACCGAGGTCGTGAAGGCGACGACGAGCACCACGGCCATGCCCGCCACGAGCCCGTAAAACGCGCCGACCGCGGTCGCCGTCGTGGTGAGAATGCCGAGCATGAACACACCGAGCAGCGAGCCATAGAAGAAGGACCCATACCGGTTGACGACCTCGATGAGCGATCCCTGGTTCGAGGCCGACATGGCCACTACGCACGCGAAGAGTCCCCAGCCGACCGTAGCGAGCTTCGAGACATTGACGTAGTGCGTATCCGTCGCCGACTTCACGAAATGACGCCTGTAAAAGTCGATGATGGTCGCGCTCGCCAGGGCACTCAGCTCTCCAGCCGCCGCCGACATCGCAGCAGCGAACATGGCGGCGATGAGCAACCCGGTCAGGCCGATCGGCATGTGCGTCGTGACAAATGTCGGAAACACGTAGTTGACGTCCGCGTACTGACGGTCGCCCGTCGCCTCTCTCACGAGCGCCACGGCCTCGCCGCGAATCGCCGCAACCCGCCGGTCATGATCGAGAAACGCGCCCTGATCGCCGCCCTCGGCGGCGGTCTTGCGCTCGGAAAACGCCGCATCGAACTTGCGCTGGAGCGCGTCGTACTCGGCTGCACGCGGCCCCGACGCGATCTCCTGGTCGTGCACGCGATTGAACAACATGGGCGGCGGCTGGAAGACGTAGAACACGAACACCAGCACGCCGGTCGTGAGGATCAGCAGCTGAAGCGGGATCTTGACGTACGCGCTCAACAACAGAGAATGCCGC
>JBKPSC010000290.1:0-8620 GCA_046734915.1 Acidobacteriota bacterium
CTCATCGCCGAGGCGGCACGCGATCTCGCCGAGTACCAGCGGCTGACCGCCGAGGGCAAGCTCGGTGAGGCTGGCCAGCGTCTCGAAGCGCTCAAGCAGAAGCTCGAGCGGCTTGCCGGATCCCAGCGGTGAATGAGGCCATCATGGGCAGACGGTTGATCAGCTCGAACTCGACGTTCGAGCACGAAATCGGCTACTCCAGAGCGGTTGTCGATGACGACTGGATCTTCGTATCCGGCACGACCGGCTTCGACTATGCCTCGATGAGGATTTCGGACGACCTCGCCGACCAGACCGAACAGTCTCTGCGCAACATCCAGAACGCGCTCGCCGAAGCCGGAGCTTCTCTGGAGGACGTCGTCCGCGTCATCTACATTCTGCCTGAGGCCAGCGCCTTCCCGCAGTGCTGGCCGGTGCTCCGCAAGTACTTCGGCGAGATTCGTCCTGCGGCAACAATGATTTCAGCCGGCCTGGCCGATCCGCGCATGAAGATCGAGATACAGGTCACAGCCAGGCGGCGGTCGAAGCTTCTGGAATGAACGTGGAAAAGCGACTCCAGACCTACGAAGCCGACCAGATCACGGTCACGTTCGATCCGAACGTCTGCCAGCACTCAGGCGTCTGCGTGCGAACGCTGCCCAGCGTGTTCGATGTGCGTCGACGACGGTGGATCATGCCCGAGCTCGCCGAGCCTGGCGAGGTCGCAGCAGCGATCGAACGATGCCCGTCTGGTGCGCTCCGCTATCAGTTGACGGCGCCGCCTGCCGCGCGTTTCGTGCAGTTGTACGCGGCGTTCAACGCGCGCGACATCGATACGGTCTTGAGTCCACCGACGTCGACTGGCCGAACGCGATTGACGGCGGCCGGCTGCACGGCCATGAAGCCGTGCGGGCTTACTGGGCGCGGCAGTTCATCGCCGTCAGCCCGACTGTGCATCCGACGAATGTCGTGCTGGATGACAACGGCAAGGTCGTGGTAACGGTTCACCAGGTCGTTCAGGATCTATCGGGCTCGGTGCTGAAGGATCAATATGTGCGGCACATCTACGAATTGCGCGGCGAGATGATCGCTCGAATGGATATTCGCTCCGACATAGAATAGGCTGCGAAAGGATGCCGATGCGATTCATCTCAACCCTCGTGGCCGTGGCCTGGCTCGCCGCCGCGGCGACCACGTTCGCACAGAACCCCACCAAAATGATTCCAGCGCCCGCCGATGTCGCCGCCCCACCGTCGAATGCCACGAAGACGAGCTCAGGACTGGCGTCTCGCGTCCTGAAGCCAGGCACCGGGTCCGCACATCCCGGGCGAAGTGATCTCGTGACGGTCCATTACACAGGGTGGACGACCGACGGCAAGATGTTCGACAGCTCGGTCGCACGAGGAGAGCCGGCGACGTTTCCACTCGATCGCGTCATCGCCGGCTGGACCGAAGGGGTGCAGCTGATGGTGCCGGGCGAATCACGGCGCTTCTGGATTCCGGAAGCGTTGGCGTATCAGGGCAAGCGCGACCCGAAAGGCATGCTCGTATTCGATGTGGAGCTTCTGTCGTACACAGCCTCGCCGACGCAGCCACCATCCGACGTCAAGGCGCCGCCTTCAGATGCGAAGAAAACGAGCAGCGGCCTGGCGTTCAAGGTGATCAAACCCGGTACTGGCACACGCCATCCCAGCGCACGCAATCAAGTCACGGTTCACTATTCGGGGTGGACGACTGACGGCAAGCTGTTCGACAGCTCGGTCCTGCGCGGCTCGCCGGCGACGTTCCCGCTGGGAGACGTCATCGCCGGCTGGACCGAGGGCGTGCAGTTGATGGTCGAAGGCGAGAAGACGCGTTTCTGGATTCCCGAGGGGCTCGCCTACAAAGGTCAGAGCCCCCCGTATGGCATGCTCGTTTTCGATGTCGAGCTGCTGAAGATCAACTAGGCGAATCAGTTTTGCGACGTCACGGGCTCTCGTCGCGCCTCCGGCGCGGCATCCCGTGACGGCCGTGGCGCACCGCCGCCTGGCGGGCGGTTCGGCCGCACCTGACCGCCGCCCGGCCGAGCACTGCTTTCAGCGCGCTCGGAAATCTTCCGCGAAGCCCGCTGGAATCGATCGACCAGCTGGCGACGGATCGCCTCGGGGACTGGTCCGAGGCGGGACCACGCCGCCTGCGCCTGCCGGACTTCCTCTGCCGCTGCCCTCCAGCGGCTGTCGTCCTCGACCTTGCCGCCGATCGTGTTTGCTGCCAGAGCCTCTTTCAGCATCGCCGCGAGACGATCGGCGGGTGACAGGTTCGCATCGGAAGCAGTGGCGGGACCGTTCAGCGACGCAGCGAGGTCTTCGATTTTCTTGACGAGTGCCTCCATGCGCTTGCGATTGGCGTCGGGATCGAGATCGGTGCCGTTGAAGGCGGCCGGCCACCGCGTGAGAAGGTTCGAGAAGGCGTTGCCGAAGCGCGCGTCGAGCGCACGTGCGCGCTCGGGGTCGACGCCACGCGCCGCAATCTCCTGTTGCCACTTCCCTCGCAGCCCACGAACCGTCGCCAGCAGATCCGCCGGTTGCTCGGTGACGTCCTCGCCCGGCGCGAGCGCCTCGAGCGCGGCGCAAATGGCCTCGCGGGCGGCGACGCGCTCGGCGAGCGCCTGATCGTGGCGCTGCGCGTAGCGCTCGAAGAATCGATCGCATGCCGACCGGAAGCGCTGCCAGATGGCTTCGGAACGGCTCTTCTTGACCGGCCCGACGGTCTTCCATTCGGCCTGGAGACGCTTGATTTCCACTGCCGCGCTGTCCCAGTCGGTTGACTCGGCGAGTGCTTCGACGCGCGCGGACAGCGCGTCCTTCTTGGCGAGATTTTCCGCCCAGATCCCTTTTCGCTGGACCAGATCGTCGTGGCGGCGGGTGAAGAACCGGTCGCACGCCGTCCGGAACCGGTCCCAGATCGCTTTCTCGCGCCCACGTGACACCGGACCGATGGTCTTCCACTCGGCCTGAAGCTTCTTGATCGCATCGGCCGTCTGAATCCAGGCCGTCGACTCGGCCATCGACTCGGCCTGCTCGCACAGCAGGATCTTCTTCGCCAGGTTCTCGGCGCGAACCTGCGCCTGTTCGGCAAAGTGGGTCTCGCACCGCGTCCACACCACGTCGTGCGCCGACTTGAAGCGGCGCCAGAGCGTGTCAGCCTTGTCGCGCGGGACATCGGCGGCCGCACGCCATTGTTGCTGCAGCTCACGGACCTCGCGCGCGATCGCTTCCGGGTCCTCGAGCGCATTCAGCGCTTCCATCTTGGCGCAGAGCTGTTCCTGGATCGTGACGTTCGCCCACTTCTGCCACTCATCGGTCTCGCGCAGCTCGTTGACCTTTGGCGTGAGCGTCTCGACCATCGCTTTCAGGCGCGTCAACACGTCATCATGGTCAGCCTTGTTCGGCAGCGGCGGGATCGCTGAGAGCGCGGCGCGTATGTCGCGCAAAGCGCGGTCGGCCGCCTTCAGCGACACATCGGGCTTTGCGGCCAGTTGTTCGACTCGACCGAGGAGGTTGTGCATGCGGGCGAGGCCTTCGCGACGCGCGCGTACCTCCGCTTCGTGCGCCGCGGCTTCGCGGGCGGCCAGACGGCTCTCGCCGTCCGCGTAACGGGCGGCGACGCTCTCGTCGACGACTGGCTCGCCGGCCATCCATTCCTGCCGCAACACGACGAACTTGGCGCGCGACGCCGAGAGATCCTCGAGCTCCGCTGCAGAGGCCGCTTCATCGCTGATCTGCGCAAGCCGCGCCTGCCGCTCGGCGCTTCGCGCGGCCGCTTCATCGTCGGCGGCTCGGCGCGCCCGTTCGGCTTCGGCCTCACGCTGCGCCCGCCTGGCCTCCTCCTCGTCGGCGACGCGCTGACGGGATTCCTCTTCGAGGCGCGCGGCTTCGAGGCGCTCCGAATCACTGATGTCGGGCGCTGGTGCGGGACTGGCCGCGACCTCGGGCATGGTGGTCGAGTCGAGCAGGGCGTCGGTAGACATGGGGGTCTGGGCTTCCTGCGCACGCTCCT
Source organism: Acidobacteriota bacterium (assembly GCA_046734915.1). GTDB lineage: Bacteria > Acidobacteriota > Vicinamibacteria > Vicinamibacterales > CAVVIG01 > VFZL01. Next base: position 4,018 of record JBKPSC010000290.1, read on the forward strand.
CCATCTCACGGAGAAGGATGCGGGCGCGTTTGATGGCGTTCTTGTTTTTGCTCCGAGCGGCGACCTGCTCGAGCTCGTGTCGATCCTGCAGAAGGTCGACCGCGCCAGCCGCGGCGTCCTTGTGCTCGCCGTTCAAGGCCACGGCGAGGATCTCGGCGAGCTCATGACGGTCACTCAACGCTCGAAGGGCATCGAGGCGCGCAGCTTCGCTTGCCGCATGACGGGCGATCGACCCGAGCGTGCGGACGTCGTTGACATGAGCCAGAGCGCGAAGTGCGATTGAGTCACGGGCGGAACTCTTCGCGATCTGTCCCAGCGTCCGGGGGTCGGTCAAAGTATCGACCGCGGCCCGCGCTTCAACTTCGCCAGCCCCTTCGAAGGCCTCGAGCGCCAGGTCCCGCAGCATTTCAAGGGCCCGGGCTCGTACCGATTCATCCGAGTCAGACTTCAGAATTTCTGACAGCGGCTGGGGATCCAAGACTTTGGCGACGGCGGCACGTCTCACCCTCGGCTCGGCATCCTCACGGGCCATCGACAGAATGGCCTCGCGATCCTCAAGCGGCAGCTCAGCCACGTACGCCAGCCGGACGGCGACGTCTGGGTGCTTGTGTCGTGGCTGGGCACGGAAGCGGTCAAGCAGCGTCATGCAGCAGTCCTGGAGAGCTCAGGCGCCCCGCGGAGGCCGGGTTCGCCCCGTTTGCTGAACCCGGCGCTCAGTATTACGACGCCGGGCGGACGATCCTTTAAGGTCGAGGTGCTCGATGTCCGGCCAGCCAGTCAGTGATGTCGTGGCCGTGCTGTCGAGGACGGACCTGCCGATCGATATGCAGAATCCGGCCGTCGGCGCCGATGAAGAACGTGATACGACCTGGAAACCCGGTGCGCCCCAGTACTCCGTACGCCCTAGCCACGGATCCGTCGGGATCGCTCAAGATCGGATAGTCGACGCCGAGCGCCGCCGCGAAGGCCTGCATGGTGTGGGGTGGATCGATGCTGACGCCGTAGTGCCTGGCACCCTCCGCCTGGATGGCCGCCGAACTCGCACCCAAGGCACTGCATTCGACAGCGCACCCGCCGGTGAACGCCTTCGGAAACCAGGCGAGCACCACGATTTCGCGCCCGCGCGAGTCCCGCAGCCGGTGCATGCGGCCATCGGAGCCCGCCAGCGCGAAGTCCGGAGCCTCATCGCCGATCTGCAGCCGTACGGGATGACGTTCTCCTCGCCGCGTCAGGAGATTGACGAGGGCGAGCAACCCGGCCGCCACGGACGTCAGGACGATCCTCGGCAGCCTCAGGAGCGACACGTGCAGCGTTTCTCGAGTGTGGTCATTTTAGTCAATCGATCCCGCGCCGCCGATCACGGCGCCAACGGGATTTTCGCTCTGCTTCCTTGGTCTCCAAATTTGCGGATCACATCTTTGTCGGTGGTCCTCGCCATGCTGATCACGGCCGCCGCCTGCACGGACAGCCCAACCGAGCCCAGCGGCGGTCCTCCGCAGGCAGGCTCGACCATCGTCTACTCGGCTGTAGGCGCGAGCGACGTGACGGGCGTGGGCTCGAGCGTGATCTGCGCTCCGTACACAGACTGCCCGAACGGCACGGGGTACGCCTTCGTCGCCGCTCGCAGCCTCCGCGGCCAGGGCTTCACCGTCAATGTCACAAACCATGGCATCCCGACCGGCGTCATCAGTCGCGGCTTTCAGGACCTTGGAAACCAAACCGGGCGGACCGTGCTTGGCAATTTCATCGATCAGGAAGCCCCGTTCGTGCCCAGAGACACGACCCTCATTACGATCTTCGCCGGCGCCAACGAAACCAACATCATCACCGCCGCCCTCGGTAATGGGGCTGGTGGCAGCGATCCGACGGCATACATCGACCAGCAGGTTCGAGCGTTCGGCGATGATTTCAACCGACTGATGAGCGCGCTGAGATCCACTGCGCCCAACGCACGCTACGTGATCCTCAACGTGCCGAACGTCGCGGGCATGCCGTTTCTCGCCAACGGCTCACTGTCGCAGCGCCAGGCGGCACAACGTGCCTCTGTCCGCATGACGACAACGGTGATCAATGGACTCGCGTCGGGAAACGTGGCGATCGTCGATTTGATGTGCGACGCGCGCCTCTACGATCGCGGCAACTACTCGAGCGACGGCTTTCATCCGAATGATGCGGGCTACGCGGTCATCGGCAATGAGATCGCCCGCGCCGCCACGAGCACGTCTTATCCCCGACCGGCGACGAGCTGTTCGAACATGACGCTCGTCCCGTGATCGCGGATCGGACGTTGGTGCGCTACGCTTGACGCTGTGCAGTTCGAGGAGGCGCAAGCGATGCTCGAGGCGGCGCTCGCGCGGCCGCTGCCTGGCCTCGAGGCGCAGCGGCAGCTCGCGCCCGTCCCGCCGCGAGAGTGGCCGCCAGGCATCACCGCCTCGCGTATTCGTGACGCCGCCGGCCTGCTGCTGCTCTTCCCCTCTTCATCTCTCGCCCACCTCGTCCTGACCGTTCGAGCCGACACGCTCGGCCGGCACGGCGGACAGGTGTCGCTGCCGGGTGGTGTCGTCGAGGCTGGCGAGACATTCGAGCATGCGGCGCTTCGCGAAGCGAGCGAAGAGATCGGCCTGCTCACCGAGCACGTGCGCACGCTCGGACCGCTCACGCCCGTGGACATCCCCGTCAGCGGCTTCCGGCTGCATCCGATCGTGGGCACCGTTGGCGCACGTCCCTCGCTCGCGCCTTCCGACGGCGAAGTCGCGCGTATCCTCGAAGTTCCCCTCGGCGAACTCATGGATCCGTCGCGGTTCGCCTGGCGAACGCTCGAACGCGCCGGACGGATGTTTCGCGTCCCGACGCTCGTCGTGCAGGGAGCGGAAGTATGGGGGGCCACGGCCATGGTGCTGGCCGAATTCCTGACGCTGCTCGGGTGGACGGGACCGCCCGTCGAGTGATCCATAAGAATTGCAAAATGAGCACAAAACTGTCGTCACTCTGTCAGAACTTGGCGGGTTTCTGGCAGTTCTGTAGCTATTTTGTTGCACGATCTGCACGTCATCAGTGATAATGCACACATCCACAAGCCGCGCTATGATCCGCCGGTTCCCGGAGGTCAATTTTTCTCGTCTGATCAATAGCTGTGTCGTTGGCGACCGGCCGTTCAAGGGAGTGTGACGATGGGTTCCGCAGTGTTGGGAGAAGCGATCAGTGCGATCCGCGACTGGTCGGTGACGAAGGACAAGAGCGGCGGCGCGCCCGGCAAGTCCGAGACGTTCGGCAGCCTGGTGTTCAACGACGCGGTGCAGGAGAAGCGCCTGCCGAAGGCCGCGTATCAAGCGCTGCGGCGAACCATCGCCCACGGCGAACCCCTCGATGCGTCGGTTGCCGATGCCGTCGCGTCGGCCGTCAAGGATTGGGCGGTCGAGCACGGCGCGACGCACTACACGCACTGGTTCCAGCCGCTCACCGGCATCACCGCGGAAAAACACGATTCGTTTCTCAACCCCACGTCGAACGGCCGCGCGGTCGCCGAATTTTCCGGCAAGGAACTGATCAAGGGCGAGCCCGACGCGTCGAGCTTCCCATCGGGCGGCATGCGCAGCACTTTCGAGGCGCGCGGCTACACCGCGTGGGATCCGACGTCACCGCCGTGGCTGCTGAAGAGCGGCGGCGCGGTCACGCTCGTCATCCCGACGGCGTTCGTGAGCTGGACCGGGGAAGCGCTGGACAAAAAGACGCCGCTGCTCCGCTCGATGGAAGCGCTGTCGAAGCAGGCAGTGCGCATCCTCAAGCTGTTCGGTTCGAAAGCCACGCGCGTGGTCACGACCTGCGGGCCGGAACAGGAGTACTTCCTGATCGATCGGTACTTCTATCTGTCGCGGCCCGACCTAATCAACGCCGGGCGGACGCTGTTCGGGGCCAAGCCGCCGAAAGGACAGGAGCTGGAGGATCAGTATTTCGGCGCAATTCCGGATCGCGTGATGGCGTTCATGAATGAGGCCGAGGCCGAACTTTACAGCGTGGGCGTGCCGGTGAAGACGCGCCACAACGAAGTCGCGCCCAGTCAATACGAAATTGCGCCGGTGTTCGAGAACGCCAACGTCGCCACCGACCACCAGATGATGGTGATGGAGACGCTGAAGCGCGTGGCCCCCAAGTACGGCCTGGCCTGCCTGCTGCACGAGAAGCCGTTTGCCGGGGTGAACGGCTCGGGCAAGCATCTCAACTGGTCGATGAGCGACAACGAGGGGAACAACCTGCTCTCGCCGGGGGCGAATCCGCACGACAACATGCAGTTCCTGGTGTTCTGCGCGGCGGTGCTGGTCGCCGTCAACAAGTGGCAGGGCCTGCTGCGCGCTGCGATTGCCAGCGCCGGCAACGACCATCGCCTGGGGGCGAACGAAGCGCCGCCGGCGATCATCTCGATCTTCCTCGGCGACATGCTGACCGACATCTTCGAGCAGATCGAAAAGGGCGGCGCCAAGAGCACCAAGCATGGCGGGACGCTGGACACCGGGGTGCTGGTTCTGCCGAAGCTGCCGCGCGACGCCGGCGACCGCAACCGCACCAGCCCGTTTGCTTTCACCGGCAACAAGTTCGAGTTCCGGGC
>JBKPSC010000291.1:0-17773 GCA_046734915.1 Acidobacteriota bacterium
AATGAACACTGGCCCAGATTTCTCTCGTCGAATTTCGCCTCTGCGCCGGTCTTGATATAGCGATATTCCTATATAATCAGAAGCTGTGTCCCGACCCGTTCTGAACCGCGGCCCCAGGCTCGTCGCCGCGCTGCGCGCGTACGACGGCGCGAAAGCGCTCGCCGATCTGACGGCGGGCGTGACCGTCGGCCTGGTCGCCCTGCCGCTGGCGATGGCGTTTGCGATCTCCTCGGGTTTGAGCCCTCAGGCAGGGATCTACACCGCGATCGTCGCCGGGGGATTGATCTCGTTGCTCGGAGGCTCCCAACTGCAGATCGGCGGCCCGACGGGAGCATTTGTCGTAATCGTCGCCGGCATCGTGGCGCGCCACGGTGTGGAGGGACTTTTTGTTTGCACCGTGATGGCCGGCGGCCTGCTGATTGTCCTCGGCGCGACGGGCATGGGATCAGCGGTCCGCTTCATTCCCCGTCCGGTGGTCGTCGGCTTTACGAACGGCATCGCCGTGCTCATTGCCAGCACGCAGCTTCGCGACTTCTTCGGCTTGCGGGTGGACGCGGTCCCTGGCGAGTTCGTCGCGCGGCTTCGAGTGCTGACCTCGCAGCTCTCGACCTGGTCGCCGCCTGCCACCGCGCTGGCGGTCGTCACGTTGGCAATCATCGTGTGTTCGACGCGCCTGTCGAAGCGTCTGCCCGGTACCATCATCGCGCTTGGCGCGGGGACGACGGCGAGTCTCCTGCTCGGGCTGGACGTGGAGACGATTGGGACGAGGTTTGGCGGCATTCCGGCTGGACTGCCCCATGTGCACCTGCCCAGATTTCAACCGGCGATGGTTCCCGGCCTCATCCTGCCGGCAATGACGGTGGCGATGCTCGGCGCCATCGAATCGCTGATGTCGGCGATGGTCGCCGATCGCATGAGTGGCGACCGTCACGATTCCAACGTCGAGCTCATCGCGCAGGGAGTCGCCAATGTGGCATCACCAATCTTTGGCGGCTTGCCGGCGACGGGCGCCATCGCTCGAACTGCGACCAACATCCGAATGGGCGCCCGGACACCCGTCGCGGGAATCATTCACGCTCTGACCCTCGTTACGATCCTGCTGGTCGCCGCGCCGCTGGCCCGCCACATCCCGCTGTCCGTCCTCGCCGCCATTCTGATGGTGGTCGCCTACAACATGGGCGACTGGGGCGAGATTCCGGAGTTGCTGCGTCTGACGAAGACCGATCTCACGGTGTGGCTCGTCACCTTCTCGTTGACCGTCTTCGCCGATCTGACCCAGGCCGTCGGAGTGGGCATGGTCTGCGCCGCGCTGCTGTTCATCAAACGCGTCGCGGATACGACGACTGTTTCACCGGTCACCGACGAATACATTCGCGACGGTCATGTGCATATCCTCCAGCACAAGACGATTCCGGCGTACGTGAGGATCTTCCGCATTCACGGCCCGTTTCTGTTCGGCGCGACGGACAAACTGCGGCCCTACGTCGAGAACATTCATGAACTGCCGGAGATCGTCATCCTGCGACTCCGCAACATGACCGCCATCGACGCGACCGGACTGCGAGCCTTCGAAGACCTGGCTGAGACGCTGCATCAATCGGGCCGACACCTGATCCTGTGCGGGGCGCGGCACCAGCCGGCCCAGCTCATTGCCCGGGCCGATTTTCATCGACACGTCGGCGACGCCAACATCTGCCGCAACGTCGATGAGGCGCTCGGTCGTGCCCGCGACATCCACGACAGCACGCATGAACCTCTTCACCCCGCCGCGTAGATTGCCATCATCAGCCATGCGCATTCCCTCTTCGCAACTGCAGACGCTCAAGGCCGAGTTCTTCCGGGCGCTCGCACATCCGCTCCGCATTCGCCTGCTCGAAATCCTGGTCGACCGCGGCGCGACCAGCGTGCAGGAACTGCAGCAAGCACTCCGGATCGAGCAACCGATCGTCTCGCAACAGCTGTCAAGGCTGCGGGCCAGCGGTATCGTCGCCTCCACCCGCGAGGGTGTGGTGATTCGCTACGCGGTCACCGATCCGCTGCTCAAGGATCTGTTGCGCGTGGCCAAGCAAATCCTCAATCGACGTCTGGCCGGCGTGCAATCGCTGCTGCGGGAGCTCGATGACGATCGGGCGTCCCGGCGCCGGTCTCAGCCTTCGGCGTAGTGGTTCAGCCGCGGGTAATTGGTTTCATGTCAGGCCGCTTGCCATCCGGAACGCCAGTCGCGCTTTGACCCGCCTCGTGCTGATGACCGTCGTCAGACCCGCGATCATTCGCCACACACGTCTCCATGGCGTGGCGCGTGTGGTCCTGTTCGTCGTCACGGTCACCGCCGGTTCGGCGCGCGTCGCGTGGGGCGGGCAGGATCAGGCACCGCCCGATCCGCCTGGTGGGCCATATTCGCTCGCGATACCGACGGCCGCGCGACTGTTCGCGCGATTCGCCTCGCCGAGCCCCTGCGCGTCGACGGGGAGCTGAACGAAAGCGTCTACGGCTCGACGTCCCCGATTTCCGACTTCCTCCAGACGCTCCCCGAGGAGAACGCGACGGCTACGGAGCGGACCGACGCCTGGGTCATGTTCGACGCCACGCACATTTACGTGGCTGCCCGCGTATGGGACTCCGCGCCACCGGACAAGTGGACCGTGAACGAGATGCGCCGCGACACGAACCAACTGCGGCAGAACGATCACTTCGGCGTCGCCTTCGACACCTTTCACGATCGGCGCAACGGGTTCTTCTTCTATGCCAACCCGCTCGGGGCCCGGGCCGACTCGTACATGACCGACGAGAGCAACAACAACGCGGACTGGAATCCCGTGTGGGACGCGCGCACCGGCCGCTTCGAAGGCGGCTGGACGATCGAGATGGCCATTCCGTTCAAATCGCTGCGCTACGTGTCGGGACCCGACCAGATTTGGGGTCTCCAGATGCGCCGCGCCGTCCGCCGGAAGAACGAGTGGGACCACCTGAACCCGCTGCCGCTCTCCATCGGCGGCTCCATCGGGATGATGCGCGTCTCGGCGGACGGCACGCTCGTCGGGCTCGACCTGCCACCCGCCAGCAAGAATCTCGAAGTGAAGCCCTACGCGTCAGCCCGCACCACGACCGATCGGCTGGCCACGCCCGCACTCTCGAACGACTTCGATCCGGACATCGGCTTGACGCCAAGTACGGCATCAACGCGAATCTCACCGCCGACGTGACGGTGAACACCGACTTCGCGCAGGTCGAGGTGGATGAGCAGCAAGTGAACCTGACGCGATTCAACCTGCTCTATCCCGAGAAGCGGGATTTCTTCCTCGAAGGCCGCGGCATCTTCGATTTCGGCCGCGCCGGAGGCGGAACCGGCGGCGGGACCACCAATACGCCGCAGCTCTTCTATAGCCGCCGCATCGGCCTCAACGCCAACCGCATCGTCCCGATTCTGGTGGGCGGACGCCTCACCGGCAAGGTCGGACCGTTCAGCATCGGCGTCATCGACATGGCGACCGGCAACGAAGCCGTGTCGAACACGCCGGCAACGCACTTTTCGGTCGTGCGCGTGAAGCGCGACATCCTCCGTCGAAGCAGTGTCGGCGTGATGGCGACCAACCGTTCTGAATCGTCGGTCGTGCCCGGCGCGTCGAACTTCGCCTACGGCGCCGACGCCGCCTTCGCTTTCTACGAGAACGTCAGCCTCGGCGCGTACTACGCGAGGTCCGAAACCGATGGACGAAGTGACGACAACGACAGCTACCAGGGTCGATTCGACTACTCCCCCGACCGGTACGGAGTCCAACTTCAGTACCTCAAAGTCGGCGAGAACTTCCTGCCAGAGGTAGGCTTCGTCAGGCGCGTCGACTTCAACCGATCGTTCGCCGCGCTGCGGTTCAGTCCGCGGCCGAAGAATCATTTCGAAGACATCCGGCAGTTCACCTACGAAGCGAGCCTCGAGTATCTCGTCAACGGCGCCGGCCACCTCGAGACGCGCAATCAAATCGGCCACTTCGAAGCCGAGCGCCAGAACAGCGATGTCTTCGCCGTCGATGGCGGCGTCCACTACGAGCTGCTGGTGCGCCCGTTCGCGGTCGCGCCCGGTGTGATGATCCCACGCGGCAGCTATCCATTCACCGACGCGACCATCTCGTATCAGCTCGGACAGCAGCGGCGGCTGTCTGGCCGGGCGAGCCTGCAGGTGGGCGAGTTCTATGACGGCACGATCCGGGCGTACGGGTTCTCGACCGGACGCCTGGCGATCCTCAAGCAGTGGTCTTTCGAGCCGAGCGTGTCGGTGAACGACGTCGCACTGCCAGCGGGACGCTTCACTCAGACCGTGCTGCGCGGCCGCACCGACTACGGCTTTTTCGCCCCGGCGGTTCGTGAGCGCGCTGCTGCAGTACAGCTCGACCGACCACGTGGTCAGCAGCAACCTGCGCTTCCGGTGGGAATACCGCCCGGGCAGCGAGCTGTTTCTGGTCTACACCGACGAGCGCAACACGGACGATCGCAATACCGTCTCGCCGGCAACCTCCGGCCTGCGAAACCGCGCCTTCGTCGTGAAGATCAACCGCCTCTGGCAGTTCTAGCGTGGCGTCGCGAACTCCACGGCTTCGAGCGTACGTAACAATCACCGACAGAGCTGATTCGAACTCGCCAGCTCGAAAGGTCTCTCGGCGGGAGACTTTCAGCCACGCAGCCTCGAGCAATTCCACGAAAGGCCCACCAACGTAAGCGGCGGAATCCAAGTCTCCGAATCGGCCAGACTAAGTAGCTCTCGAAGCGACAGAATTGCCGTTGACTCGACACTGGCTCGACGGTAGCCTCGCTGCAATTTTCCTCCCTTGAAGTCAGCCGGCGTTTCCCCGTCGGTTGGCTGTCGGTGGGCCATCTTTGCGTCAGCTCGGCGTCGGGTCTCATTCAAGCGGTCGTAGAAGGATGCTCCAAGCATCGGATGTCGTTTGTTCGGCGTGGGTGACACTTTGAGTGGAGGCAGCATGACACGACGAGTCACGTTCGCGGCGCTGGTCGCCCTGGGATGGTTGGCATTGTGGCCAGCCACGGCACAGGCGCAGAGCGCCATCACAGGAACGGTGAAAGACGCTTCGGGCGCGGTCCTGCCCGGAGTCACGGTGGAGGCGTCGAGCGACGCCTTGATTGAAAAATCGAAGGCCGTCGTGAGCGACGGCGAAGGCGTGTACCGCATCGTCGATCTGCGGCCCGGCACGTATGTCGTCACGTTCCAGTTGGAGGGATTCACGACGATTCGGCGCGAAGGCCTCGAGCTTCCGTCCGAGTTCACGATGACGATCAACGCCGACCTGAAGGTCGGAGCGCTGGAGGAATCGATCACGGTTTCTGGCAGCACCCCGGTCGTTGACATCTCGAGCACGGTACACACGCAGGTGCTCGGCCGCGACACGCTCGACTCGTTGCCGACCGGCCGGACCATCCAGGGCCTCGGGCAGCTCGTCGTCGGCGTGGCGCTGAGCATTCCCGACGTGGGCGGCACCCGCGCGATGCAACAGACCTACATGTCCACGCACGGCATGACGGCTGCGAACAACACCGTGCTCGTCGACGGCCTGATGGTCAACGGCCTTCAGGCCGACGGCGCGGTCCAGAGCTATTTCAATGACGCGATGAGCCAGGAAGTCAGCTACCAGACGAGCGGCATCAGCGCCGAGACCTCGTCGGGCGGCGTCCGCCTGAACATGATTCCGCGCGAGGGCGGCAACAAGTTCGCCGGCGCCTTCTTCAGCTCGTACCGCGACGGCGACTGGCAGGCCGACAACTTCTCGCAGGACCTGAAGGATCGCGGGCTCCCGAACGCCAGCGCCATCGACCGCATCTACGACCTCAACTTCTCCATCGGCGGCCCGATCAAGCAGGACAAGCTGTGGTTCTTCACGTCGGCCCGCCAGTGGTCGGTCAACGCGCCGATCGCCGGCACGTTCGTGACCGACGGCAGCGGTCCGGCCATCGCCAGCTGTCTGCAGGCGGCGCGGACGTCCACGCCGTGCGAGCAGGGGATCGACGATCAGAAGATCCGGAGCGCGCTGGTCCGCATGACCTGGCAGGCGAGCCCGAGGAACAAGATCGCCGCCTACTTCGACGAGATCGACAAGTTCCGCGGTCATGCCATGTTCGCCGGCGACGACTACAACACCGCCGCCGTCGAGTGGAACTCGCCCGCGTATCACACGGCGGCGGCGAAGTGGAGCTCCCCGCTCAGCAGCCGTCTCTTCGTCGAGGCCGGCTACTCGAACAATACCGAGGACTACACGAACGAATCGCTCGACGGCGTCAGCCAGGTGCGCTTCTCGCAGCCGTGGTACGCCGGCGCGGCGCGCCGCGATCTCGACCTCGTCTCCACCTCCAAACAGCCGCTCATCTCGAACATCAGCACGCAGAGCCCGCTCCGTTACAACCTGCAGGGCGCGGTGTCCTACGTCACGGGCTCGCACAACATGAAGTTCGGTGCCCAGCGGACGTTCGGTCACTTCGGTCACACGCGCGACGGCAACGCCGACCTCGACCAGCAGTACCGGAGCAACTCCACAGGCATCCCGTTCACGGTGCCGAACAGCGTCGTCATCTACAACACGCCGTACGCCTCGCGTGAAGAGCTGATGTACGACGTCGGCGTGTTCGCCCAGGATCAATGGGCGCTCAAGCGGCTGACCATCAACGCCGGGCTGCGCTGGGAATGGGTCAACGCGCGGGTGCCCGAACAGACCGCACCGGCGGGCCGTTTCGTGAGCGCCCGCACGTTCGCCGAAATCCCCAACGTGCCGAAACAGAGCGATCCGGCGCCGCGCTTCGGCGTGGCCTACGACCTGTTCGGCAACGGCAAGACGGCGATCAAGTACTCCATCAACCGCTACAACGCGTCGCGGACGACGGGCGACGCGCAGTCGGGCGCGCAGCGCTATAACCCTCTCTCGTCCGATACGCGCGAGCTCGCTTGGACGGACCTGAACGGCGACGACATCGCGCAGGGCGATCCGGGATGCGCGTACCGGACGGCCGGCTGCGAGATCAACTACTACTCGGCCACCGGCGCGTACGTCCTGAACGGCTTCGGCAGCAACCGCGTGCTGACGCGCCAGGATCCGGACATCTCCCGCACCTGGAACCTCGAGCAGGGCATCGAGATCCAGCACGAGCTGTTCCCGCGCACGTCAATCACGTTGGGCTACTTCCACGGCGCCTTCCACAACCTGCTCTTCAGCGACAACCTCAACGTGGGCCTCGCCGACTGGAACGCCGTTCAGGTGTTCAACCCCATGGACGGGTCGCCGATGACGATCTACGACATCACCGCGACGGCCAAGGGCCGCGCGCGTGACATTCTCGATTCGAGCTCGAACGATCGGACGCGGAAGTTCGACAGCGTCGGCTTCAATTTCAACACCCGTCTGCCGCACAACGCCACGCTGTTCGGCGGCTTCGGCTTCGATCGCCTGCTCGAATCGGCCTGCGACGAGCCAGACAATCCGAACCTTCTCGTGTTCTGCGACGAAACCAACCTCGACACGGGTCTGCCAGCCGGCGATGGCCGCAGTGGCTATCACATCCCGTTCCAGTTCTCCGGCAAGCTGTCAGGCTCCGTCGAACTCTGGTACGGTGTTCAGGTCAGCGGCGGCTTCCAGAGCAACGCGGGCTATCCGAACCGCTCGCTGACCACGACGCGTACGGGCATCGACGGTCGCAACACCGGCGGCACCTCGTGGCTGCTCAGCAGCGCGACCACGTATCCGACGGTCAACGGCGTCCCGTACTGCCCGGGATGCCCGAACGGCGTCGCGCCGTGGGCGGCGAACCAGCGCGTGCTCCCGACGCTCCAGGGCACGGACTCGGCCAGCAGCCTCACGGTTCGCCTCAAGCCGTACGGCGGTGAGGGCGAATACACCGATCGCATCAACCAGCTCGACCTCAAAGTCTCGAAGACCTTCGCCGTCGGCCGCGTCCGCGTGCTGCCGGCGCTCGAGCTCTTCAACGTGTTCAACTCGAACCCCGTGATTCTGATGCGTTCGACGCAGTACAACGCGCCGACCGTGCTGAATGGCGCCATTCAGCCGACCACCTACAATCAGCCGTCAGGTATCCTGAACGGCCGCATCATCGGTGTCGGCGCCCAGGTGCGCTGGTAGGACATTTTTTCGCGCAAGGCGTCAGCGTTAGGGGGCGGGCTTTCAGCCCGCCCCCTTTTTTTCTGTCCCGTGTCCTTGCCATTCCGGGCGCATAGACCGGCCGGCGCCTTCGCTTCCTGTCGGAATCGCGCGAGTCGCTCAGGATCGTGAGCGACCTCCGGCTGCAGCACCTTTCTAGTGCGACGGGGCGCGACAGTCGCAAAAAGAGGGCCCAATAGCCGTTCATTCAGAGGTTAGGATGAGTCGCTGCTCTTGGGGACCGTCGCGTCAGTCGGACGGGCGGCCGGAGCGCTGGCAGCAACCATTCGGTCCAGCGCTTCGTGAACACCGACCAAATTCACGAGGAGGGCGGTCATGCTGTTCGCGCTGAACTGGGTGAATAGAGATGGGGCCACGGAGGAACGCGACAAACGCATCTACAAATTGTTCACAAATTGGAAACCTCCGGCCGGCTTCGAGTTCAAGGGCTTCTACGACTACGCCGATGGCACTGGCGGCGTTGCGATAGTAGAAGCCGCGTCACCCGAGGCCGTTCTCGAAGTCTGTGCCACGTGGTCGGTGTTCCTCGAGTTCACGGTCCGGCCGATCGTTCCCAGTGATAAGGCGACGCCGATCTTCGGGAAGGTGATCGCGTGGCGCGACTCAGTGCGTTGAGATCGGAACGGTAACGAATTCTTGTTCCATGAGTGGCCCGTCCCAACTGAAGATCCTGAAAGCAGCGCACGCCGCTTCGGACGTGGCGACAATGCAGCTGTGCTGGACTCGTCTGCCGTTACAGGCCGGGACGTGAAAGGAGCCATCTATGCAAGCAGGCACTGATGGCGTCAGAGCGTTCTTTGAGCAATATGAAAAGAACGTCGGCGCTCCCGATCCCACGCTCGTTGCAGCTCAGTATAGCGAGTCATTCGTGTTCGCCGGCCCGCAGGGCACGCAGGCTGTCAACAGAGACAACTTTCTCAAGGCTCTTCCCAGGCGACAGGAGTTCTTCAAGGCCGCGGGTTTACGATCTTCAAGGATTCAGAGGCTCGAAGAAGCCCACATCGACAATAGCTGCGTGATGGTCAAGGCCTATTGGAAGATGCAGTTCGACCAGCCGCGTGTCGGACCCGCCGAGATTGATCTTGCTGCGACCTACGTGTTGCACCGGCGCGCCGAGGGTTTGCGAATCGTCTTTCAACTGGACCATGACGATGTGCTCCAACGGGCGCGAGATCTCGGGCTCGCGCCCGTCCTGTGACGGCACCAGTCGCTCGCGGGTAACACCGATCTGGCTTCCGATCTGCTCGGACAGCGTTAGAAAATCCCTTGGCGACTTTCGGGGAGTAATATTCGAGCACACGTCGTTTGGCCTCACGCCGGCTGAGGCTGGGCCCTCGATTCGCGCTGATCGATCATGAACCCTTGGATCGCCAAAGCGGTGATACTCGCCGCCAGCGTCGTTATGGTCGTCATTCGAGCACCTCACGGGCGCCGCAGTCGCGGCGTCAAGGTCGCGCGGAGTTGCAGAGGTCCGCGCGAAGTGGCTTTGCTGACGCTCGCGTGGATGGGGTTTCTCGTTCCTTTGCTCTGGGTCGTGTCCCCTGTCTTTTCGTTCGCCGAGTATTCGCTTCGTCCCTGGCTGTTCGGCGCCGGCGTCTTGTGCCTTGTGGCGGGTCTCTGGTGGTTCCAGCGGTCACACTCGGACCTAGGGACGTACTGGTCGGTCACCCTTGAATTACGCGAGAATCATCGACTCATAACGCAAGGGGTCTACCGCTATAGCCGTCATCCAATGTACGCAGCACTCTTCCTCTACGCCATCGGCCAAGCGCTCGTGGTTCCGAACTGGGTTGTCGGGCCGTCATACTTCGTCGCGTTTGGGATTCTCTTCGCGTTTCGGATCCGCGCAGAGGAAAGGATGATGCTCGAGACATTCGGCGACGAATACGCGGCTTATATGGCAAAGACAAAGCTGCTCGTGCCCGGAATCTGGTGATCGGGCGTGCCGTGAGCCACCACCTGGGTCCGCGTACGAGACTCAGGCCGCTTTCCATAGCAGTCGCGCAAGCTCGGGCGGTATTATGCGGGCCGAAAGGACGGCCCCCCATGATGCGCTCTTTGATTGCCTTCTCATTGCTCTTCGCGATCGTCTCGCTCGTTTCCGCGCAGGCGCCTGGCGCCGGGCAGAGACCCGATCCGCGCACGCTCACGCTGCGCGGCAACCGCTTCAAGCCGCTCACTTATGACGAGATGAACCCGGCGCAGAAGAAAATGATCGACAACCTGCTCGCCGGCCCGCGCGGCGGCGCCGAGGGCCCGTTCAACGTCCTCCTGCGAAGCCCCGAGATGGGTGACCTCGCGGGCACGTTCGGCGCGGCAACGCGCTTCAACACGTCTATTCCGAGAAAACTGAACGAGCTCGCGATCATCCTCGTCGGCCGCCACTGGACCTCGCAGTTCGAGTGGGCGGCGCACCACCGCGCGGCGCTCCAGGCAGGCCTGAGCCCGGCAATCTGCGACGCCATTGCCGAAGGCAAGCGTCCGCCGTCGATGGCGAAGGACGAGGAGGTCGTCTACAACTTCGTCACCGAGCTCCTGAACACCACGCAGATGAGCGATGCGACGTTCAACGCGACAAAAGCCATGTTCGGCGAGCGCGGCATCGTCGATCTCGTGGGCGTCATGGGCTGGTACCACACCGTGTCCATGCTGCTGAACGTCGACCAGTACCCGCTGCCGGACGGACAGAAGCCGGAGCTGAAGCTGCTGAAGTAGGGTTCGCGGTCCCGGGTTCGGGGTTCGGCTCACCTTCGCCGCCACGGCACGGCCGAGCGCCGATGAGATTTTGCATGACCGTAGGCGAGCAACTGGTTTCCAAGCGATTCCCTCGGTCGTCGAACTACCATCCCGAATGGGTCATCGCCAGCGCCAGCGGCGGGGCCAACGCACTGTGGCTCACCGAGTGGCTCGCCGAAGCGATAGACTTGCGCCGAGACATGCGGGTGTTAGACCTCGGGTGCGGTCGGGCCGCATCGTCGGTCTTCCTCCGCCGCGAGTTCGGCGTGCAGGTCTGGGCCACGGACTTGTGGTTCAGTGCCTCAGACAACCTGCAGCGCGTTCGGGATGCCACCGTCGACGATGGCGTGTTTCCGATCCATGCGGATGCGCGGTCCCTGCCGTTCGCCTCGGAATTCTTCGACGCGGTCGTTTGCATCGATTCGTTCGTCTACTACGGGACGGTCGACCTGTATCTGAACTATCTCGCTCGCTTCCTCAAGCCCGGTGGCGTATTAGGGGTCGCCGGGGCCGGCCTGATGCAGGAGATCGACGTTTCCGTTCCCGACCATCTACGAGCGTGGTGGGAGCCGAGCATGGGCTGCCTTCATTCCGCCGGGTGGTGGCGTCGGCACTGGGAGCGGACCGGCATCCTCGAAATCGACTTGACTGATACGCTTCCGGACGGTTGGCAATTCTGGAGGGATTGGCAAAGGGTCGTCGCACCTGACAATAGCGTGGAGATCCAGGCTCTCGAAGCAGACCGAGGCAGCTATCTTGGCTACGTGCGCCTCGTCGGTCGTCGGTGGCCCGAGGCTCGGCTGGATGAACCGATCGTGTCTATCCCAAGCGTGTACACGAAGGCCCCCTTGCTCCGCAGCTCCGAGTAGTGTGAGTCCAAGGAGTGGACCAATGGCGCCGGCTTCTGGATGGCGCGCTTCAGTACTCGCGTTGCTGATCCTGCTGCTACCCGCTTCGCTGAATGCCCAAGGGAACAGTCACGGCTACGTTTCTCTCGGCGTTGGAGCGACTGATCTCGACGGTGGCCTGGACTGGGTCATGGCGGATGGACCATTCGGAGTCGGCGCTGAAGTAGGACTAGGGTGGGTATTCTTGGGCGCAATCACCGGGTCGTACCATTTGCTCGCCCGTCGACCGACCAAGCACGATTTGTTCGCAAGGGTTGGTTACGCAGGACTGGACAATAGCGAGTTCTCCTCGCAAGGGGTGATTGTCGGCGGTGGCTGGGCGTACTGGCCGGCGGCGCATTTTGGTCTCAGGTTGGACGCCTTCAAGTTCTGGCCGGCAGCGACTGACAACGACATTCCCGCCGAGGAACGTTCTCCGTCCCGGTACTGGGGCCTGCGGGTGGGCTTGGCAGTTCGTTTTCGCTGAGGCTCCTCTTGAATTCAGGAACGATCCCATGAGCAATGTCGCGCTGGTAGAAGCGGTCGCGCGCCGCATCTGGGCCTGGGCCTGGCTCGACGAGGCGCGTCAGGATCTCCGCGACGCGGTCCGCACCCTCCGCAGGGATCCGGCTTTTACGACGGCCGCTGCCGCCACACTGGCGCTGGCGATTGGCGCCAACACCGCCATGTTCAGCGCCCTGAACGCCGTCCTGCTCCGGCCCCTGCCCTATCGGTCGCCGCAGCAACTGGCGATGTTATGGACCGAGGATCCGACGCAGAACCTTCGCGAGGGCCGATCGGCACTCCGGGACGTTGAACAGTGGCGGGGTCAGAGTCAGAGCTTCGCCGACATCGCGACCTTCGATGCCGTGTCCACGACGCTGACGGGAGTCGACGGGGCGGAACAAATCGTCGGCGCGAGCATCTCCCCCAACCTGCTTCCACTCCTCGGCGTGCAGCCGATGCAGGGACGCAGCTTCTCGACGCAGGAAGCCGAACAGCGCCAAGGGCTGGTCCTCATCAGCCATCGCTTCTGGCAAGCGCGTTTCGGAGCCTCGAGGGATGCGATTGGCGCGACCATCGTGGTCAACGGCGTTCCTTCCCAGATCCTCGGCGTCCTCCCCCCTGGTTTCCAGATCGCGAGACTCGAGGCAGACGTGTGGCAGCCGCACTCGAGACTTGAGGATGGGGGCTCCCGTCAGAGCGTCCGTGTCGGAGACACGTGGTTCGTGATTGGAAGGCTTCGACCAACCGTCACGTTCGCGCAGGCCCAGGCGGAGATGACCGCAGTCGCCCATCGCCTCAACGATCAGCTGCCCGCGGCCGAAAGGAATCGAGGCATCAGCGTCGTCCCATTGAGCCTGTACATGGTCGGACCCCAATCGCGATTGGCATTGTGGATGCTCGGCGGCGCCGTGCTTCTGGTGTTCTTGATCGCCGCAGCCAATGTCACCAGCCTGTCGCTGGCGCGTAGCGTCGCCCGGGCGCGGGAGATGGCCGTTCGCGCTGCGCTTGGAGCGAGTGCGGGACGAGTGGTGCGACAGCTTCTCAGCGAAAGCATCCTGCTCGCCGCCGTTTCGGGGCTGATTGGCACACTGCTCGCCGTGATAGGCATTCGCCTCATCCGCGCCTTCGGGCCCGGCAACTTGCCGCGTCTGAACGAAGTGAGCCTCGATGTCCGCGTCCTCGCTTGGGCCTTGGCCATCTCTGTACTCGCGGGAATTCTGGTGGGACTGGCCCCCGCGATCGCGACCTTGCGCCGCGATTGGCGTCCCTCCGGCGAGGAGGGCGGCAGGTGTGTCTCTGGCGCGGCCACCACCCGTAGAATTCGCCGCGCGCTTGTCGTGGCGGAGTTTGCGCTGGCCATCATCCTGCTCGTCGGCGCCGGTCTGCTCGTCCGAAGCTGGCGGTATGTGAACAGCATCGATCCGGGATTCAGGCCTGAGCGGGTCCTGGTGATGGAACTCTCCACACCGACCACTTTGAACGCCCCTGCGCAACGTACTGACCTGTACGCCCGCATCCTCGAACAGATTCACGCGGTTCCGGGTGTGGAGAACGCCGGCATCATCGGCGATCTGTTCATCGCGAATACCAGGGAACAGGTCCTCACTGTCGAACGGGACGACGGAACGGTTTCCGAGCGCCTGCGTCTTGGAACGGACGAGGCGAGCGAGAATTTCTTCAAGGCCATCGGGACGCCGTTGCTCCGAGGCCGCTTCTTTTCGATCGGGGACAAGCCCGATGCTCCGCCGGTCGCGATCATCAACAGCGCGTTGGCTCGGCGCTCGTGGCCGGGACAGGATCCAGTGGGCAGACGATTCAAGTTGGGCCCCCAGGATTCCGACCGTCCGTGGTACACGGTCGTAGGCGTGGTGGGCGACATGCGGCGGCAAGGGCTGGAGCGCGAGCCGGTCCCACAAGTCTTCGTGTCGCTCGCACAGAATCCTCCCCGGAGCGCCGACCTTTTCATACGAACCTCGTCGGACGACCCGCTGGCGATGGCCGGGGCACTTCGGGCGGCGCTGCGGCGTGTGGAGAAGAATGCGCCGATCTATGGGGTGACGCCTCTGGAACAGCAGCTCGGCGCCTACCTGACGCAGCGCCGCTTCCAGACCTTGCTTCTGACCGGCTTCTCCGTCGTGGCGCTACTGATGGCTGCGGTAGGGATCTACGGGCTCATCCAGTACTCCGTCGCGACGCGCAGACAGGAAATCGGTTTGCGCATGGCCATCGGCGCACAGGCCGGCGATATCTTTCGTCTGATGATCGGCGAGGGCCTGACGCTATGCCTGACGGGTCTCGCGCTCGGCCTCGGGGGAGCCTGGTGGCTCGGGCGCGCGGCCTCGAGTCTGCTCTTCGGCGTGACCGCCAGCGATCCGTTGACGTTCGCGACTGTCTCGCTGTTGCTGACGGCAGTCGCCACGGCGGCCTGCTATTTCCCGGCGCGACGGGCAACCAAAGTCAACCCCATAGTGGCATTGCATGTAGGGTGAGGGCTGATATGGAAAGGAGTTTGATCAATCAGCACGAGCGCGCCGAGCTCGTAGCGCGGCTCCACCGGCACCCGACAGCCGACGACAGTGGGGGCGGATGACGCCGCATCAGGCGATCTGCCACTTGAGCGATTCTTTCCGGCGGATGACGGGCAAGGATCCGCTCAGCCCGGTGCGCATGGTGTTGGGGCGGACGCTGATCAAGTGGGTCGCGCTTTACCTGCCGCGCCCGTGGCCGCCCGGCATAAAGACACCCCCAGAGGTCGATCAGGAAGTCGGCGGAACCACGCCGATGGACTTCGAGCACGATCGGCGCGAGCTCGAAGTGCTCATGGAGCAATTCGCGCAAAGCAGAGGCGGTGATTTCCAACCGCATCCGATCTTCGGCCGGCTCTCAGATGCCCAATGGCAGCGGTGGGGTTACCTGCACGTCGACCACCACCTCCGCCAATTTGGCGCATAAGCTGGCTGCTAGCACGCTACAATTCCACGCTTCGCGCGAACAGTGAAAGAAATGAGGACACTCATGGGCGATCTCTACACCCGCAAGGGCGACGATGTCGAAGCGGACGACCGCTCGACGATGACGGAACGACTGGCCTTCAAGTCGCGGTTCGTTCTGCTCTTCGGCGAAATCGACCACGCGATCGCGCGCGCCGCGTGCGAACGCCTGATTGCGCTCGCGCAGGATTCGGATGCCCCGATCACGGTGCTCCTCTCGTCGCCGGGAGGCCACGTCGAGTCCGGCGACGCCATCCACGATCTCATCAGGTTCGTACGCGCGCCGGTCACGACGGTGGGAACGGGCTGGGTCGCGAGCGCCGGCACCCACGTCTTTCTGGCCGCGCCGAAAGAGCGGCGGGTGTGCCTGCCCAACACCCGGTTCATGATTCATCAGCCTTCCGGCGGGGCCGGCGGGCAATCCACCGACATCGCGATTCAAGCCAAGGAGATCCTTCGCACGCGCGAGCGTATCGCGCGGGTCATCGCGGCCCAGACCGGCACGCCGATCGAAAAGGTCCGCGTGGACATGGAACGGGACTACTGGATGAGCGCGGACGAAGCCATCGAGTACGGCATCGTGTCGAGGATCGTCGAAAACCACGCGGATCTCAGAAGCTGACAGACATCCGCGAAGGCTTGCAGCACATCCGAAGCGGATCCCGCGGGACGCTTCCGGTCAGGTTGCGTGATGGATGCTGAGCGCTGGCGGCAGATCTCGCGTCTGTATCACCAGGCCCTCGTGCGGCCGACTGGGGAGCGACGCGGCTTTCTCGACTCGTCGTGCGGCGACGATGCCGACTTGCGTCGAGAGCTGGAATCGCTGCTCGCCGACGACACGCCTGTGGACGATCAGCTGCCCTTACCTGCCACCGAAACGTCCGCGGAGCCGGTGTCGTCATCCGCTCGAGGCGTCAAAGCTGTCGCGGAGCCGGGCACGACTCTGGGGAGCTACCGGCTCGAGCGCCTGCTGGGCAGCGGCGCCATGGCCACGGTGTTTCTCGCGCAGGACCTGAAGCATCCTCGACGAGTCGCGATCAAGATCCTGAAGACGGAGATCGCCGCGGCGGTCGGAAATCTCCGTTTCCTGCGCGAGATCGAAATCGCGGCGCAACTTGTCCACCCGCATATCCTGCCGCTCTTCGACTCTGGCGCGGTTGGCGATCAGTTGTACTACGTCATGCCTCACGTGGAAGGGGGCTCGCTGCGCGCACGGCTGCGGCGCGGGACATCACTGCCGCTGGATGAAGCCCTGCGTCTTGCGCAGGAAATCGCGAGCGCGCTGGGTCATGCGCACCGGCAAGGGTTCATTCACCGAGACATCAAGCCCGCGAACATCCTGCTCTCGGACGGGATGGCACTGGTGGCGGACTTCGGGATCGCGCGGCTCATGAGCGCCAGCGGCGGGGAGACGTTGACGGGCTCGGGCGCGTTGGTGGGAACGCCGCTCTACATGAGCCCCGAGCAGGCACGCGGCACAGGGAACGTCGGCGCGACTGCGGATCTTTACAGCCTGGCCTGCGTGCTGTACGAGATGTTGGCGGGACAGCCGCCATTCACGGGGCCAGGCGTCGTGACGGTGCTCTCGCAACACGCGGCCCAATTGGTGCCGCCACTCAAAGAGAAGCGACCGGAGATTCCCGATGGCGTCGAGCGGGCAATTGAAAAGGCCCTGGCGAAGGCCCCAGACGACCGTTACCCGACCGCTGCGCAGTTTGTCGAGGCGTTGACCGCCGGCACGATGGGAACGCCGATTCCAGCGTCCGCTGCCAGCCGAGATATCAACATTCCCCACAACCTACCACCACAGCGCACCAGCTTTGTCGGGCGGCAGGAGGAGCTGACCGAGTGCGCGAGACTCTTGCAGGAGACGCGGCTCCTGACCTTGACCGGGATCGGCGGCTGCGGAAAAACCCGCCTGGCCCTGAAGCTCGCAGAAGCCCTGCTCGCAAGCTGTCCACACGGGGTGTGGTTCGTGGACCTGGCGCCCCTCTCGGACCGGAGTGGAGTCGCAGAGGCGGTCGCGTTGGCCCTGGCGGTGCGAGGGGAACGGGAGGACGGCCTCATCGAGATGCTGTGCCGGCATGTCCGGGGCAAGCGCGCGCTGCTATTACTGGACAACTGTGAGCACCTGTTGGAGTCGAGCAGGGAGCTGGTCGACGCGCTGCTGGATGCCGGAGACGAGCTGCGGATCCTGATCACCAGCCGCGAAGGTCTCGGGATCGACGGTGAGCATTCATTCGCCGTGCGCTCCCTCGCTGTTCCAGAGCCGGAATCCGGATGCAACCTTGAGGCAGTCGAGGCCTCGCCGGCCGTGCAGTTGTTCGTTGACCGGGCGCGAATCGTGGACCCCGGTTTCACACTGACCCGGCTGAACGCTTCGGCGGTGGCGGACGTCTGTCGACGGCTCGATGGCATCCCCCTGGCGATCGAACTGGCAGCCGCCCGCGTGAAGATGCTGTCGGTTGAGGAGATCCTGTCC
>JBKPSC010000292.1:0-10275 GCA_046734915.1 Acidobacteriota bacterium
CGGATTCATTTACGCGCCAGGTCGGCCCTCTACGATGATGTACGGGTACATGAAGCGGGAGCCTCTGTATCCCCTGTTTCTCTCGGCCATTCTTGCTCTCACTGGCACGCTGAAACCAGCGGTGCTCGGTCTCTTTCAGACGCTCTTGTGCGCTCTGTCTTGCTATTTGCTCTTTCGTCTTGGCGTTCAGGTATTCGACGAGCGGACCGGGAGACTTGCATCCTACCTATACGCTTTGCACCCTGTGTCATTTTGGTACACCACTCGTTTCGCGAGTGAAAACATAGCTGTCCCCGTCCTGCTGCTGTGTCTGCTCGTCATCGAGCGGTTCCTTCGAGAAGTCAATTGGTTGAACGCCTTGGCGGTCGGCTTGTCGATTGGCGTCGCGGCGCTGACAAAAAGCGCATACGTCGTGCTATTGCCGTTGTTGCTGTTGTTCGTTGCTGTTCGCGTCTGGCACGGAGCAACACGCTCCCTGGCGCCCGTGCTGCTCGTGTGCTTGTCTTTTGCCTGCGTCCACTCCCTTTGGGTTCTGCGTAATTTCGCGATCTCCGGTGCGGTCGTCCCGTTCACGACGATGAACGGGGTCACCTTCTTCCTCGGGAACAGGATTGTTGAGCGGTTTGATTTGAAAGCACAGACGGCAGGAACCGAACCCGACCTTTGGGCGAATGCACTCTATGGATCGATTCAGGCCGACATCGCCGCCCGAGAGCCCGACATGCCGCTGCCTCGTCTTGAAGCAGAAACAGACAAAGAATTGCGGGCGCGGGCTGCCAAGCTCGCCCTGTCAAATCCCTTGTTCGTTGTTCGGAAAGTTTTCACAGGAATTGTCTTCATCTGGTTCTTGAGTGATACCACGGCCAAATCGGTGGGCTGGGCGGCGTTTCAGCTGCCGCTCTTCGTCCTGGTGGTCGTGGGAATCTATACTCAACGCGCATGGAATCCCGCCGCACGGTTTCTGCTGGTATTCGCGGTGGTATTCCTTCTCGCATATGCAGCGATGAGCCCGCTTGCAAGATATTCCTCTCCGATCATGCCGGTGCTGATCCTGTTCGGGAGCGGCGGCTTGCGGATGATGAGCCACTGGGTAGGCTGGCCGATCGGAGCTGAGGAGCCGCGCGGCAGCATCGCATGAAGGCACTGGACCGACTGCTGCGATGCGCTGACGCTGCCGCCTTGCCGTTTGCAATGACGATACGAGCCGAGAGTTTTTGAGTGCAGTGCCCTAACCTGCAGGAACTGCCCGCGCCACCGCCAGGCACAACAGGGTGGCCATGGACGGAGGCCAGCGTCTCGTTGCCGGCCTCGATGCCGGATGGCGGGCCCTGGCCGCGTGTGAGCGTCGTGACGCCGTCGTTCAACCAGGCGCGATTCCTCGAAGCCACGCTTCGCTCGGTCTTACTCCAGGGCTATCCCGATCTCGAGTACTTCGTTTTGGATGGCGGCAGCACCGACGGCTCGGTCGACATCATCAAGAAGTACGAGCCCTGGGTCACGCAGTGGGTGAGTGAGCGCGATGGTGGGCAGAGCGCAGCGATAAATCGGGGACTGGAACTGAGCTCGGGCTCTTTTTTCACCTGGATCAACAGCGACGACATGCTGTATCGCGACGCACTCGTGAGTCACGCCAGCCGTGTCGGCTTCCGATCCGACGTCGTCTATCTGGGCGACTGCTTGTACATCGACGAGCAGGGGCATGCACTCTACCTGCATCGCGGTCGCGTGCACGACTTCGAGGATCTCGTCCGCATTCGCACGGTCTGGCGCGCCCACGACCGCGGTCATATCGTTCAGCCGGAGGTCCTCTTTCCGCGCCGGCTGGCCTTGGACGTTGGCGGTGTGGATGTCCGCAACCATCGCACGATGGACTACGAGCTGTGGGGCAGATTCCTCCTGGCCGGGGCGGCGTTTCAGTACACTCAAATCCCGTTTGGCATGTTCAGGCTCCACCCCGCACAGAAGACGGGACAGTCCTGGGCGCAAACGCAGGCGCTCATTGACACCGCCGAGAAGCTCGTTATGCAGGCACCCGATCTTCCAGAACCGACCCGCGGAAGCATCGTTGCCGACCTGCACGCCTACCGCGGTGAGTTCTGGCTGAAGACGGGCCGGCTGGCTCGTATAGGGTTGCCTGAGAGTGTGGTCCTCTCCTTGCGAGGCATACAGGCCGCATTGCGGCGGCGCACGGGCGATTTCGTGCGCCGCACTTCGCAGACGGAGACGCGTTAGTGGCCGCGTCAGGCTCATCACGAACGTCTTCATGACGCATCGATCACGGCAACAGGCTGATGGAGCCAGACAATCCGACATCTCCGCGCGGATTCGTCTCGAAGACTGGTTAAAGTCTGCCGTTTGAGCGATTTATCAGCAGGAAACGACCGGTCTGAGACCGGGGTTGGTAAGTAAGTCTTGCGTTGGCAGCTATTTAGAGACGAGGATTTCTTGTCGGCAGTTTTCGGATCGCTTGGGAGGGCCTCTTGCTCTCGAAGCTGCGCCCCGTGTTCGCGTGGCGAGCTTCATCGGTGCTCATGATTTTCAAAGAAACCCGCCTCAAGGGCGCCTACGCGATCGATCTGCAGCCTCAATCAGACGAGCGGGGATTTTTCGCGCGCAGCTTCTGCCGGCAGGAGTTCGAGGCGCATGGTCTGAACCCCGTGATCGCCCAGTGCAATGTGTCCTACAACCGGATGCGCGGCACGCTCCGGGGCATGCATTACCAGGAGCCCCCTTACGAAGAAGCCAAGCTGATTCGCTGCTCTCGAGGCGCCCTCTACGACGTCATCGTCGATCTCCGCCCCGAGTCGCCGACGTTTCGGCAGTGGCTGGCGGTGGAAATGCGAGCCGACTCCGTGACGCCGGCCACGATGTTGTACGTCCCTGAAGGCTTCGCACACGGCTTCCAGACGCTCGCGGACGAGACTGAAGTCTGCTACCAGATGTCCGAGTTTTACGCGCCTTCTTCTGCTCGAGGATTCCGTTGGAATGACCCGATGTTTGGCATCGAGTGGCCGGAACCGGTGCGCGTCATTTCGGAGAGGGATCGCTCCTATCCGGATTTCGCAGTGACCGGGCCGCAGGTCGCATGACAGGCACGCCGGAATCCCGAGCAGCCGAACTGATTGACCTCATCGGCGAGCTGTACCCGATTTGCCGGAGCATCACCGGGGAGGGCGTTCGCGAGACACTGCGCCGGATCCAACAGCGTCTGCCAATCGCTGTGCACGAGGTTCCTTCCGGCACCCAGGTATTCGATTGGACGGTACCTCGGGAGTGGAACATCCGGGATGCTTGGATCAAGAACCTCAACGGCGATCGCGTTGTCGATTTTCGCGAATGCAATCTGCACGTCGTGAGCTACAGCGTCCCCGTTCGGAAACGGATGCCGATTTCCGAGCTGAGGGAGCACTTGCATACGCTTCCCGATCGCCCCTCATGGATTCCCTACAAGACGTCCTACTATAGAGAGACATGGGGGTTCTGCCTCAGCGCCGACCAGGCCGGGGCACTGACCGACTCGGAGTACGACGTTTGCATCGACTCGACGCTGGCTGACGGGCATCTGACGTACGGAGAGCTCTACTTGCCTGGCGACAGCGCAGAAGAGGTGCTGTTCTCAACCCACGTCTGTCATCCGTCGCTCTGCAACGACAACCTGTCAGGCATTGCGGTGACGGTGTTCCTCGCCCGGTGGTTGACGACGCTTGCTCACCGCCGGTTTTCCTACAGATTTTTGTTCATCCCCGGAACCATCGGATCGATCACGTGGCTTGCGCGCAACCGCGAGCGGCTTGGGGCCATTCGCCACGGCCTGGTGTTGACCGGGCTGGGCTCACGCGGCGGTCTGGTCTACAAACGCAGTCGAATCGGAACCGCCGTAATCGACCGTGCGGCTGCGCACGTCTTGAAGCATGCGGCCGGCGAGAACGCGGTCCGAGAGTTCATTCCTTACGGCTACGACGAGCGCCAGTACTGCTCGCCGGGAGTCAACCTGGCGGTCGGTTGTCTGTCGCGAACGCCTTTCGGTGAGTATCCGGAGTATCACACGTCGGCGGACAACATGGACTTCGTGGAGGTTGGCCAGCTGGAAGGCTCGTACAGAGCCTGTCAGTCGATTGTCGGTGTGCTCGAGGATGATGCCCGGTACGTGAGCCTCATGCAGATGTGCGAGCCGCAGCTTGGAAGGCGCGGGCTATACAGCTCCATGGGTGGGGCAGGGGAAGCCCGCGTTCAGGAGATGGCCATGCTGTGGGTGCTGAACTTCTCCGACGGCCATCACAGTCTGCTGGATATTGCGGAACGCTCCGGGCTTTCATTCGAGTCAATCAGGAAGGCAACCGATCTCCTGCACGAGAAGGGCCTGCTCGAGAGGATGCGGAGCGGGGGATCGCCGGCTTTCGACGCGTTGCACGGAGAGATTGGAGAACACGCGAGGTGACTACCGAGGCAAAGATGAGCCAACGGACTGTGTCCGCGACCATTGCCGAAGGAGCACCGGCATTGGTGATGACGTGCCGGTTTTGCGGGCACAACGCCGATCATCTGTTCGTGGACTTGGGGATGTCGCCGCTGTGCGAGAGCTACCTTGCCGCCGCACAGTTGAACGAGATGGAGCCGTTCTACCCGCTGAGAGTCAACGTGTGCCCGGCATGTTTTTTGGTCCAGCTGGCTGAATATGTGAGCCCGGCGCACATCTTCACCGAATACGCCTACTTCTCTTCTTATGCGAGCAGCTGGGTCGAACACGCCCGTGTATACGCAGAGACCGTCCGGCGCCGTTTCTCTCTAACCGCGGACAGTTTCGTGATGGAAATCGCCAGCAACGACGGCTACCTGCTGCAGCATTTCGTCAAGGCCGGCATCCCCGTCCTGGGCATCGAACCGGCGGCAAATATTGCGGAGGTGGCGCGGGCTAAACAGGTGCCGACCCGATCGTGCTTCTTCGGCACCCAGACGGCGCGGGAACTGGCCGCCGAGGGCCTTCAGCCCGATCTGCTGGTCGGCAACAACGTGCTGGCACACGTTCCCGATTTGAACGATTTCGTGGCCGGCATGCGGATCGTGCTCAAGCGCGGCGGCGTGATCACGATGGAGTTTCCCCATCTGATGCGCCTGATGGAGCGGAATCAATTCGATACCATCTACCACGAGCATTTTTCCTATTTGTCGCTGCTGACGGTCGAGAAGGTCTTCGCCGCGCACGGCATGACGCTATTCGACGTCGAGGAGATTCCCACGCACGGTGGATCGCTTAGGATCTACGCGCGCCACGCAGACGACCATGCCCGACCGGTGCAGGCCACCGTCGCTGAGTTGAAGTCACGCGAAGAGCGGGCTGGGTTTCAGCGGCTCGAGACCTACGACGCATTTGGTGAGCAGGTAAAGGAGACCAAGCGCAAGCTGTTGGAGTTTCTCATCAGCGCCAAGCGTGAGGGAAAATCCATCGTCGGCTACGGTGCCCCGGGCAAAGGCAACACTCTTCTCAACTACTGTGGGATCCGGACGGATTTTCTGGACTACACGGTCGACAAGAATCCCTATAAGCACGGCAAGTTTTTGCCCGGCACCCACATTCCCATCTTTCCTCCGGAACGCATTCGAGAGACGCACCCAGACTACGTGCTCATCCTGCCCTGGAATCTGAAGGACGAGATCGTCGCTCAGTTGTCCTACATTCGTGAGTGGGGTGCGCGGTGTGTCGTCCCGATTCCTGAAGTGCAAGTGTGCCCCTAGTCAGATCTTCGGCCGGCGGATGCTCATGAATCCAACTCCAGCCTGACAAAAGGAGCGGTGCTGTGAAGGTTGTGCTGTTTTGCGGTGGTATGGGCATGAGACTGCGCGAGCATTCCGAGGCTCTTCCGAAGCCCATCGTGCCCGTCGGGCACCGACCGATCATCTGGCACGTGATGAAGTATTACGCGCACTTCGGACAGAAGGACTTCATCCTCTGCCTCGGGTACAAGAGTGCGGTCATCAAAGAGTATTTTCTCCGCTACAACGAGGCGATCTCGAACGACTTCGTGATGTCGCAGGGTGGCAAGAATCTACAGCTTCTGGGGACCGACATCCAGGATTGGACGATTACCTTCGCCGACACCGGCCTGAACGCCAATATCGGCCAGCGGCTGAAGGCCGTCGAACGATATGTCCAGGGCGAAGAAGTGTTTCTCGCCAACTACTCGGACGGTCTCACGGATTTTCCGCTCCCGTCCATGGTCGATCACTTCATGACCAGCGGCAAGGTCGCGGCGTTTCTGTGTGTGCAGCCCACGCAGAGCTTTCACATGGTGTCGCTTGGCGAAGGCCACCAGGTGACGGGGATCCAGCACCTGTCGCGCTCGGGCCTGTACGTGAATGGCGGCTATTTCATCTTCAGAAAAGAAATTTTCAACTACATCCGCGATGGCGAAGAGCTGGTCGAGGAGCCATTCCGAAGGCTCGTCGAAGAGGGGCTGCTCGCGGGCTACCGCCATGATGGCTTCTGGATGCCCATGGATACCTTCAAAGACAAACAGCTCCTCGAAGACATGTACGCGAAGGGCATCGCTCCTTGGGAGGTGTGGAAGAACGTCGGTCACGCTGCCGGCGCTCAGCGAAACGGCATGCCGCTCACCTGGGACGAAGACGGGCCGAACGACAGGGTGAGCTGAGACGAGGAACAGTCCCGGCATGTTGAACATAGGACTCACGAATCCAGGGGGCGCTCCGCGGAAGGTTCTGTGCCTCGGCTCGCACTCCGATGATCTCGAGATCGGCTGCGGTGGAACGCTGCTGAAGCTGATTGCATCGGAGCCGAACCTGCACGTGCTCTGGGTGGTGTTCAGCGCCACGGCAACCCGCGCCTGTGAGGCGAAGACGAGCGCTGCCCGGTTCCTGACAGGCGCTGCGTGGCAGCAAATTGAGGTCCAGGAGTTCCGGGACGGGTTCTTTCCCTACGTGGGCTACGAGATCAAACAGTACTTCGAGGAGCTGAAGCAGCGTTACTCACCAGACGTCATTTTTACTCACTATCGCGAGGATCGGCACCAGGATCATCGGCTGATCTCCGATCTCACGTGGAACACGTACCGGGACCACTTCATACTGGAGTACGAGATTCCGAAGTACGACGGCGATCTCGGGTCGCCCAACTGCTTCGTTACGCTCGATGAGGCCACGTGCCATCGCAAGGTGACGTCGATCGTCGAGACATTTCAGACGCAGCAGAACCGTCGATGGTTCACACAAGAGACCTTCCTGGCGCTGCTCCGCCTCAGAGGTGTGGAGTGCGGGGCGCCGAGCGGCTATGCGGAAGGGTTTTACTGCCGTAAAGCAGTGTTCGACTTCGCGTTCAGCGCGTAACGGGCATTGATCACACAGGGACGACATGGATCGAGTGACGGTATTGGGTGCTGGGATCAGCGGTCTGGCCGTGGGCTATTTTCTCGGTCGCGACAGGTGCCTCGTCTACGAAGCCGCCTCGCACTATGGCGGGCACGTTTATAGTGAGGAAAGCGATCGTTGCGTGTGGGACGACGGGCCGCATGTGTCCTACACGAAGAACGAGTACATCCAGCAGCTGTTCTCAGAGCTGGTCGATGGCGAGTTCGAAGAGGTTCAGGCAGAGGTCGTCAATTTCTACAAGGGACATTGGATCGACCATCCGGCTCAATCGAACCTCTATCAGATACCGGAGCCTCTGCGGACGGCCTGTCTCGAAAGCTTTCTCGCCTCCCGAAACGAAGCTGCCAGCGAGCAGGTTCCTCCCGCGAATTACCAGGAGTGGATTCGCCGCGCGTTCGGTCAGGTGTTCGCCGACACGTTTCCGGCGGTCTACACGCGGAAGTACTGGGCGCGCGAGCCGCACGAATTGGGCATCGATTGGATTGGCAAGCGGGTCTACTACCCGAAGATCGAGGATGTCGTCAACGGTGCCAAAGGGCCGCTGGGGCGCTCGACGTACTGGGTCAATCTCTGGCGTTACCCGTCGAAGGGTGGCTTCGTCACTTACACCCACAAGCTCGCCGCAGGCTCGCGAATCGAGTTCGGCAAGAAGCTGGTGTCCATCAATTTCGCCAAACGCACGCTGGGCTTCGAAGACGGGACGCGCGCGACCTATGAACGTCTCGTGTCGACGCTGCCACTGCCGATCCTGATTCGCTGTGCCGAGGATGCGCCACTCGACGTGCGCGACGCGGCTTCGATGCTGCAGGCCACCAAATTGCTGCTGATCCGCGTCGCGGCCCGGCATCGGTCAGTTCGCAAGGAACCGTGGCTCTACGTCTACGACGAAGACAAGATCAGCACCCGAGTCAGCATCCAGGAGAACTTTTCGCCGCACAACGCCCCCAAAGACATGTCGGCTCTGTCGGTCGAGGTCTGTGGCTCCGATGCGAAGCCGCTTCCGACCGATCATGCGGCCGTCGTGGACCAGGTGAAGCGCGAGCTGATCGACATGGGACTCGTCGAAGGCCCGGGAGCCATCAGCAGCGTGTCGGTCAAATACTGTCCCTGGGGTCAGGTCGTCTACGACCACAACCGGCGGCCGGCGCTCGAACGCGTCAACAAGTTCTTGGAGAGCCACGGCGTGATCCGGGCGGGACGTTACTCGCAGTGGGGCTACATGATGACCCACGACTGCGTCCTCCGCGGCAGGAAGATCGCCGAGCATCTGGCTGACCATCGCGAAGAGCTGGTCGAGTTCGAGATCGGCGACTGACGTGGATCGGAGCGCAGCGACAACCGTATGACGAAATCTCCGTTGTTCAGCATTGTGATTCCTACCTACAACCGGAGCGATCTGGTTCAGGGGGCGGTCCGATCGGTGCTCGGCCAGACTTTCGACGACTTCGAAGTGGTGGTTTCCGACAATTGTTCGGAGGATGACACGCGGGAGGTAATCGAGTCGTTTCAGGACCAGCGGGTTCGCTACGTCCGGACGCCAGTTCACGGCGTCATCGCCGACAGCTGGGAGTTCGCCCGCTCGCAGGCCCGAGGACAGCTCATCATGATGCTGTCTGACGACGACGCGATGATGCACGACGCACTGGCGCGCTTCGCCGAGGAACACCGCCGCTACGACGCCGAATTCCTGTTCTGCAATCTCGCCGAGTACCGCGATCAGTCGTTCATGGGTCCGCAGCGAAACACCGTCAGCTGCCGCGCGTTCTCTGGAACGACAAGACTGGTCTCGGTGGACGAGTTCCTCGGCCCGTTGTTCGCCTTCAGGCCCAGATTCGACATGCATCCGAGCGCATTCATGTTTGGCGCCCGGATCGCCGAGGAAGTCGTGCGCCGCAGCGGCCGATTCTTCCGGACCAACGGGGTCGAGTATTTTGCCTGGCCGCTGGCGGCTGTCTTCACCCGGGCGATTGTCTACCTTGACCTGCCGCTCGTGATCCTCGGCCGCACGGCCAAATCGTGGGGATCGACGGTCGTCCTCTCCAACCCGGGCCAGCAGCAGATCGAGAAGATGATCTCCGATGCCGATCAGTGTCGCGATTGGGTGCCATTGAAGAACTTCACCCTCTGCAACCTGATGGCGGAAGGGTTGCTCCTCAGCAGCCAGATGTTCCCGGACGAGCTCAAGGCATTCACCTTTGACGAGCAGCAGTACCTCCGAAGAAGCCTCAGCGAGCTCAGAAACCGCGAAGCCATGGGGGTCAACGTCGTGCGCGAGATCCGCGAGCTCATGGATTATGCGGATAGGTATCCTGCCCTGAAAAGCGAACTGATGGCAGCGCCGAAAAACGGGCTGCTGAGGCACGATTCACCGATGCGCCGCCTGGCGCGCGCAGTCGGTTTGAACCACATCAACCGAAGGCTCGAAGGCTACGTGGAGAGTCGGAAGATCAAGCGTGGTCAAGTGAAGAACGGTTTCCAAGTGTCGGGAGGCGACTTCGGCTTCGACGACGCATTGGGTTGCGCGGCGTTCCTGTCGCGCGTGACATCGGCGGTCGTCAACTAACCATGGAACCAGCCTCGTCGACAGTTCTAGCGCCATTGCGACGACCTGCGGTCATCGCGCCAGGCTTGGTGCGCGTCGCCCCGAAGCTGGCGGAGTTGTGGTACTACCGGGAGCTTTTCTACTACTGGCTGTGGCGTGACGTGAAGGTGCGCTACGCCCAATCGGTTCTGGGCTTCGGATGGGCGCTGATCCAACCGCTGGTCCCGATGCTTCTCTTCACCGTCATTTTTGGCCGCGTGGCGCGCATCAGCTCGGACGGCGTTCCCTACGGCCTGTTCTGCTACATCGCGTTGATTCCCTGGACCTACTTTGCCAACGCTGTGGGAGAC
>JBKPSC010000293.1:0-5567 GCA_046734915.1 Acidobacteriota bacterium
AGCGACGGCAGCTGGCTACACGAGCGTGGGGACCGGAATCGTGGAGCGTTCAGACGCGCAGCACGCGCCGCCTCGGCGACGCGCTCTGGGTCGAAGTGGAAATTCTCAGTCATTCGCTCTGCGAGGATTCTGAGCCACCCACTGTTCGAGCGCGCGGCTGGATTCGGGCTCACGCCGCGTCGGGGGCGCCCGCGATCTGGTTTTACTCGCGCGGCTGCTGACATCGACGTGCGGCATCGAGGCTCGACTCACAATCCTTCGTTCGGGCCAAGTCCCTGACGGATGCTCACGCGGGCGCTCAGGCCACTGCTAATATGACCCATGGTCGGGCACGGCCCGGGAAGCTCTTCGGTACCCTCCGATTTGATGGCTCATGGTCATACCGGCGATGACTCACGCCAACGCCGGCCTTTGACCGCGGGAATCGGCGGCCCGCATTCGCACGCCAGCGTGGCCTTATCTGCCGGCACCGACGTGCTTGGGGTCTGTGCGCAGGAATCTGTTACGCGCACGCGCGGCGCAGGGGTCAATCCAACGGGATTGCCCGATGAAGCACTGGATTGCATGCTCGAGCGGATTGGCCGGCGTCAGGCATCGATCGAGCGCTTCGTCATTCCCGACGAGCGGTTGAAGATTTCGAAGCCCGGCCGGGTCGAACGTCTCGACCATCACTATTCCCACGCCTGCACGTCCTTTCTGTCGTCGCCCTTCTCAGCCGCCACGATCGTCGTCATCGACGCTGAATCACCCAAGGTCAGCGTCTGGAAAGGCACCCCCGACAGTGTGGAGCGCGTGGAGTGGCCCTGGCGTGGGCCAGGATTCACTGACCTGCATCGAGCCTGCGCCTCGGCCTTCGGCTTCGACACTGTCGCGGGAGAACAGCGGCTCGAAGCCCTTGCCCGGCTGGGGTCAGGCGGTGAGGCCGAGCCGCTCGAGTGGCGACTGGATGATGACGGCGGTGCGCTGATCCTGCCGTCGGACCACATTGGACGGCTCGAAGCGGCAATTGCCGCCGCACCGAGCACCGACGACGCGCCGGGAGCAACCGTCGCTTCCAATGTCGCGCGAACGATGGGCGCGCTGTTCGAAGAGCTTCTGGCAAAAGTGCATCGCCGCGCACCATCGGAACATCTGTGCCTGGGGGGCAGCTTCTTCTTCAATTCCGCGATCAACAGCATCGCGCGCGAGTCCGGCACTTTCTCCCAGGTCTTCGTGCCGGTCAATCCGGGGAACGGTGGTGTCGCCGTCGGCGCGGCGCTCGCGGTCAACGCCGGCCACCAACAGCAGCTGTCGCCGTTCCTCGGGCCATCCTTTGCGCCCGACGAAATCAAGGCCACTCTCGACAACTGCAAGCTCCACTACGAATGGACCACCGATGAGGAGGCCATCGTCTGTGCGGTCGATGCGCTGCGGAAGGGTCGCCTGGTGGGCTGGTTCGAGGGCGCGATGGAGTGGGGTCCGAGAGCACTCGGCGCTCGATCGATTCTGGCTGACCCGTCGGCGCCCTACGTCCTCGAAAACCTGAATCGCTTTCTGAAGCACCGTGAGCCGTGGAGAGGCTACGGTCTGAGCGGGCCCGAGTCCGCGGTTCGCCAGCACTTCGACGGTCCTGCCGAGTCGCCGTTCATGGAATGCGACTACCGTCCGAAGTCGCCGGAGACGTTTCGGGCGGTGCTTCCGTCGCCGCGGGCGTCGATCAGAATTCAGAGCGTGGCTCAAGCAGTGCCACCACGGTTCCGGCGGCTCCTCGACGCGTTCGGCACGGCGACTGGGCTGCCATTCCTCGTCAACACGTCGTTCAACGGCAAACACGAGCCGCTGGTGTGCAGCCCGGCCGACGCCGTTCGGGTTTTCTACGGGACGGGCATGGACGTCCTCATCCTGGATCGATTCATTCTGACGAAGTAGGACATTCGCAGGACCTCATGAGCGATCGGTACGTGCTCGGCATCTCGGCGTTCTATCACGACAGCGCAGCGTGCCTGCTTCGCAATGGCGACATCGTCGCGGCGGCGCAAGAGGAACGGTTCACGCGTAAGAAGGGCGACGCCGACTTTCCGCGCCGGGCTGTCGAGTATTGCCTGCGTGAGGGCGGTATTGGGGTGCAGGACCTCGAGTCCGTCGCGTTCTACGACAAGCCGCTGCTCAAATTCGAGCGGATCCTGGAAACTTACCTCGGCGTCGCGCCGCGGGGCTTCCGCTCCTTCTTGATGGCAGGCCCCCTCTGGATCAAAGAAAAGCTCTTCATCGATCGGCAGCTGCGCGACGCGCTGGAATTCCCAGGAGAGATCCTCTACGCCGAGCACCACGAGTCGCACGCGGCCAGCGCGTTCTATCCGTCACCGTTCGAGGAAGCGGCGATTCTCACCATCGATGGTGTCGGCGAGTGGGCGACGACATCGATAGGCGTGGGACGCGGTAGCGCGATCGAGTTGAAACAGGAGCTGCACTGGCCCGATTCACTGGGTCTGCTCTATTCCGCGTTCACGTACTACACCGGCTTCAAGGTGAACTCCGGAGAATACAAGGTGATGGGGCTCGCGCCGTACGGCGAGCCCAAGTACGTCGATCTCATCTACAAAGAGCTCCTCGACCTCCAGCCGGACGGCTCGTTCCGTCTGAATCAGAAGTACTTCAACTATCTGACCGGCCTGACGATGACGAACGGGGCATTCGACGATCTCTTTGGCGGCCCGCCACGCGTGCCGGAAACGCGGCTGACCCAGAAGGAGATGGATCTCGCGCGGTCCGTCCAGGTCGTCTGTGAAGAGATCATGCTGCGCATGGCGCGCACGACGCACGAACTGACCGGTCTGGACCATCTATGCCTCGCCGGCGGCGTCGCGTTGAATTGTGTCGGCAACGGACGTCTCTGGCGCGAGGGGCCATTCAAACGGCTGTGGATCCAGCCGGCGGCCGGAGATGCCGGCGGAGCGCTCGGGGCCGCGCAGCTCGCCTGGCACCGGCATGCCCGGCAGCCAAGAACGGTTCAAGCGTCTGACAGCATGAAGGGCTCGTACCTCGGACCCTCGTTCAGCGATGCGGCGATCGAGCAATTCCTGCAGTCGCACGGAGCGCCCTACTTCAAGCTCGACGAGGGTGTGCTCGTCGAGCGCGTGGCGGCGCTGCTCGCTGAGGAGAAAATCGTCGGGTGGTTCAACGGCCGCATGGAGTTTGGTCCGCGCGCGCTTGGGAGCCGGAGCATTCTCGGCGATCCGCGCAGCCCGCGCATGCAGGCGGACATGAACATCAAAATCAAGTTCCGCGAGGGGTTCCGGCCGTTCGCCCCGAGCGTGCTGCAAGAGCGTTGCGGCGACTACTTCGACCTGGACGCTGAATCGCCGTACATGCTGCTCGTCGCACCCGTCCAGGAACACCGCCGCATCCCCTTGACGGCCGCGCAGGGCCAGCTCTGGGGCATCGACAAACTGAACGTGCCTCGCTCTGACGTTCCTGCGATCACGCACATCGATTACTCGGCTCGCGTCCAGACGGTGACGCGTGAGCGGAACGGCCGGTACTACGACGTCATCAAGGCCTTCGAACGGCGCACCGGTTGCGGCGTTCTCGTGAACACGTCGTTCAACGTGCGCGGCGAACCAATCGTCTGCACGCCCGGGGATGCTTACACCTGCTTCATGCGCACGAACATCGACGCGCTCGTAATGGGTTCGTGCTTGATTTTGAAGTCGGGTCAGCCGACTTGGACTGAGACACACGAGTGGCAACACGAATTCCAGCTCGATTGACGGCCGCCGAAGGGCGGAAGTTCGGCCTCACCGTCGGCACCGCGTTCCTGGTGATCGGGGCGCTCGCGCTCTGGCGCGGCCGGGAAACGCCGGCCACTTTGCTCGCCGCCATCGGCGCGGTGCTGGCGCTGGCCGGCCTGCTCGTGCCCACCCGGCTCGGGCCGGTCGAATCGGCGTGGATGAAACTGGCTCACGCGATCTCGAAGGTCACGACGCCGATTGTGATGGGAATCATCTATTTCGTGGTCATCACACCCGCCGGTGTGCTGAGACGCAGCTTTGGTGGCAACCCGCTGCACCATCAGGTAACGGATCACGGCTTATGGAAGCGGCGAACGAGCCAACCCACGAGCATGCAGCGTCAGTTCTAGTTGGAGGGAGCATGAGTCAATCAGGGTTGATTGGTGAATTCTGGGCCTTCATGCGGGAGCGCAAGAAATGGTGGCTGCTCCCGGTGATCGCCGTCTTGCTGATTGTCGGCGGCCTGCTGGTCTTCGCGCAGGGCTCAGCGCTGGCGCCGTTCATCTACACGGTGTTTTGAAATGTTCTGGATGGATGCGCTGAGCTCTTGACCGGAGATCAGGCACGTAGCTTGATTTGACGGCTTGTGTTGAGCGCAAGCTAGGCTAGAGCCATGGCCCATTCAGGACGGGAACGGCACCGGGACCGCGACCCGGGATGCCGGCAGGCGGCCGACGGCGAGCCCGTGTCCCCCAACCGGGTCTTTCGCATCACCGACGGCCAGCGTGAGGCGATTGCTCAATGTCTGCGTTACATCGACGACGCACGCCGGGCCCTCGAGCGTCAGATGAACCCGGACAACCGCGAAATCATCCGAGAACTGCGCGCATCGGCCGATCGCGTTCATGACGTTCTGAACGATCTCGAAGAGACTGACGTGTAATCGGACGCAGCCGAGTAATCTTTACCTCCGCGAAATCCAACGCCGTTATAGGGTTTTCCCTTCCACGCGGCTCGCTCGTGTAAATCTCGGCCAAAATCCGGCCGCTTTTGCAACGAACCATCACCTCGCGGTCCCTGAGGCCAGGCGAAAATCGCAGCAAATCGTGTCGTTCTTGGTAGTGGCGTGCAACTTGCCTACGTTGAGAACGCCCCCTACGGTGCGCGGCGTCGGCCAACCTCCGTACCAGTCAGCATTTCCACATGGAGCGGCGTCGCGGCATTAGTTCCTGCTGCGACCACCCCTCCTGCGGATAGCGGTTCGTTCGCGAAACGCGGCTGGATTCGGTGATTGGGAAGCCGTTTCGCCGAAATCGCTCCGGTACCTGCCCCAACGCAAGCTGAATGCCGGTGGACTCCGGTCGTGATCCGCGTGTGCCTCGTGGTCAGCGTCTGCATAGGAAACGGGGTCGGTGACGCCTTGAGCTCAAACGTTCGATGACGCGGGAGACATTTGATGACGGGACTTTTACGGTCGTTCGGGATCGTCTGTGCTGTGTGCGCGATTATTTCAAGTGGGACGGCCGATGCTGCTACCTACTACGTGTCGAAGAGCGGTAACGACCGCAACTCATGCCCGTCGGCGCGGTCGGAATCGAGTTCTAAGCTCTCGATAAATGGAGCGCTTCCCTGTTTGGCGGCCGGCGACACGTTGTATGTGAGAGCAGGCGTGTATGACGAATACGTCACCGCCGTACCGTCCGGAACTTCATGGTCCAACCCGGTCAAGATCGCTGCCTATCCCGGAGACACCGTTTGGCTGGCCCCGTCCACCGCTCCGTACGTGGTCAGCCTTGAAGAGCAATACATCGAATTCGATGGAATCAACATGGACGGCGGATCCTCGGATTACGGTGT
>JBKPSC010000294.1:0-8643 GCA_046734915.1 Acidobacteriota bacterium
ACGCAATGCCGATGCGCAGCCGGGAGACAAGATCATCCTGGGCAAAGCGCTCGGCGTCGGGCTCTACGGCGCTGCCGTCAAGAAGCAGCAGGTGACCGAGGCGCAGTACCGCGAACTGATCGCGAGTACGACGCAGCTCAATACGCCAGGCATGCATCTGGCGCAGCTTCCTGGGGTGCACGCACTCACCGATGTCACCGGGTTTGGACTTCTCGGTCATTTGTTGGAAGTGTGTCGCGGCTCTGGCGTGCGCGCGCGTGTGGAGTGGAATGCAGTGCCGCTGCTCACCGACGCGCGAACGCTCGCATCGACCGGATTCGTCACGGGTGGCTCGGCGCGCAATTGGAAGGGGTACGGGAGCCTCGTCGATCTCACGACACATGGAACGATCGAGCAGGCGATTCTGACCGACCCGCAGACGAGCGGCGGCCTGCTCGTGGCATGCGCTCCCGAGAGCGTGAACGATGTGCTCGAGTGCTTCCGGCGCGAGGGCTTTCAGCGCGCCGCGGTGATTGGTGAGATCGAAGCCGGCGCACCCGGTGTATCGGTCGTCTAGACGCGCGCGTCGAATGTGTGAAAAGCCGGACGAGTGAACTCCGGCCGACGCGCGAGGCACGATAGGATGGAAGGCGGAGAGTGATACGTGCCTGGTGGTCGTCACGGTCTTCAAAATCGTCGCCTCGGCACTCTGTGCCGAGGGGTGGGTTCGATTCCCACCCTCTCCGCCAACGTCGCTCCCTTCCGCTCGCTCGTGGGCGGGTCGGGTCGTTCTCCGGTTTGGCGCGACATGCTGTGCACGTCGCGACCGGCACCGATTCCCACCCTCTCCGCCAATCAATTTCACAAGATTCGAGCTCGAGACTAAAACGCGTAGTCGAGTCCGGCTATCGGCGTCACGCGACTGCGCAGGCCGGCGGCGCTGAGCGGAAACAGCACGCTGCCCGACAGGAGCAGATTGCCCGTGAGATTGACCTTGGCGCCAGCCGTGCCGAGCATCAGCGTGAGGTTGCCGGCGCGCGGCGCAAATTCAGGGAGCATCACCGTCCTGCAGGTGAAGCCCACGAACCCGCCACATCCAGGGCCTGTCCGTCCGAGCAGCGGCGTCGGTTCGTTCCACTCGAACGACTTGTTCACCACGTCGAGACGGCCTGCGTCGCGCAGGGTGCGGCCGATGACATCGCCAATCACCGTGACCCGCGGGTGAGCGACGAACTCGACTCCCCCCGAATAATTCACTTCGTCGGGGACGTGAGCGGAGCTCAATCCACCGAGTGAACCCGCGACGTCGCCTGAAGCGGCGGTGTACCCGAGATTCACATGCTGGCCAAATCGTCCGTGTTCGCTCGACGCGACGAGCATGAATTTCGCCTGGACGCCACCCGTTCCAAGCAGCTCGTTTTCATCGCCGGTCGGCAGCCGCAGGTCCAGTGCCGCGGCCAACCCTCCCCCTGCGCCACGCAAGACCTGGTACTTGGTTCGAACCGCGACGTCTCCGATTCCGGTCGCGCGGCCGCTATGCGCGATCGTACGCGTCGCATTTGGATTCCCGATCTCGAAGGTGTGCGTATCGAGCGCATTCCTGCGCTGCTCTTCCGTGAGCATCGCCTCGGGCGGAGGGCTCGTCACGATCCGCAGGACGCGCGCCGTCACGCTGGCGTCGAGGTTGACGCGCACGATCGGAACGGCCACTCCGACATCCCAGCGACTCGTCACGCCGTAATTGGCAAACAGCGCGGTCGTGTGCGTCGTCGCCTCGAGCGACAGCGCCGCTTCGATGAGGTCGCCTTCGAACGGCGGGTTGAGGCGCGTTCCGTCACCAACCGTGGAACGGAAACCGGTCAGGGTCGACGGATCCGTAAACCCGCAACAGTCGTTGTGACGCAGGTAGAACTTGATCGAGCCGTCTTCGAGGTTTTGCCCCTCGAACCGATCGTACGTCGTGTGCTGGTAGTTGAATCCGGCGTTGAATTTGCGGCGTCCGATGGTCAGCGCGCGCTCGGCAAACAGCGGGCCGAAGCTGCGGCTGCTGCGCCTGAACGTGCCGACGGTCTCGTCGAATACGTAGGTGATGCCGCCGCTCGACGAGCCGAGTGGAAACGTCGCGAACTGTGTCGCCACCTGGCTGTTGAAGCCCTCGACGATGGCAACGACCGGGTTGTTCGGTTCGTTGACCCCCGGCTGGAAGTGCGCGGTATGCGGAAATCCCGTCGAGGCCGTGGAGCTTTGCAGGACGATCTCCCGAAGAATCAGATCAGGCAGCACCTGTGCCAGGGGAAGACTTTGCGCCGAGGCAGGTCCGTCGACGGCACCAATGGCGAGCGTCGCCAGTGCCAGCGCGCAAGCGACGTGGCGTCGCGATTCGAGAACAGGCATTCTGCTCACCTCCACTGAGCTAAGCGGAAAATCCGGCCGCGGGCTAGAACAACACCGGCCTACCTTTCGAAGCCGTCGATCAGCCACATGTCCGCGTCGCGACGCAGCCGCATCACGCGTGTGACCGTCGTCGTCTGCTTCGAACCGGCCTTGGGCGTCAGCGTCTGCGTCACACGACAACTGACACGCGCCATGCTCCCGTCGGTCGACAGCACGCGCACGTCCTCGATGGTCACTTTCAGCTCACGCATGTCCCTGAAGGCTTTGGCGAGGTTCTCCGCCGGCAGGGACGGCTGGACCTTCTTGACCGCGGCGGCATCGAGGCTTTCGAGCGCCATCGAATAGCGGCGCAACAGATCGCGCACACCTGTTTCTGCCGCGGACGTCTGTGTCTGCGCAGCAACGGTGACCGCTGCAGGCATCCACGTCCCGACGTATCCCGGGACGAGCAGGATCATCGTCAGTGCCGGCAGCACGATTCCATGACGACGCCCGCTCACTGACGTGCCCTCCATGAAACGGCGACACGCTTTGCGTCGCCGGTTCCGGCCGCGCTCGCCTGCGCACGCGCGGTGACCTCGCCAAACCAGTTGAGGACGACGTGGAGCTCTCCGGCAGCCGAACCGCGCTCCGTTCTGGGCACCACGAATGCCGCACCGTCCGGCGAGATGTCATAAGTGCGTCCACTGTCGCCGGCATCGAAGCGCAACGCGAACAGACGCCGCGGTCGCGTCGCGGCGAACTCTGTCTGCGCCGCCACGCTCACGACCATCAATTCATCACCCTGTCGATAGAACAGTTCGTGGCCGTTCTTCGACCACAGCGGATCGAGGCCACCATCGGTCGAGACCAGCCACTTCGGACCCGGACCTGGAAATGGCTGTACATAGACGTCGTTGCGTCCTGATTCATCCGACCCGTACGCGATCCATTTGCCATCGGGCGAGAAGCGGGGCGTATGCTCGTCGAACTGCGTCAACAGAAACGGCACCGGATCCTGTCCTGGCGACACGACCCAGATGTCGCGCTCGCCGCTCGGTTTCCGTTCCTCGAAGGCGAGCGTGCGTCCATCGGGCGACCACGACATCGGGAACTGAGGGTCGGCGCCACTGAGAGTCGGCAGCGTGCCGGGTAACAGCGCGGCTCCGGTGTTCGGCCACGTGCGCGCCGCCGACGTATCGGCGATGTTCAGCAGCGGCTGTGCATCGCTGCTGCCGTCGAGCGGTTTCGAAAACAGATTCCACGGTCCTGCCGCCGTGGATTGAAATGCCACCCGAGTGCCGTCCGGCGCCCACACCGGCAACGCGCTGGTGTCACCGGAGGTGAACCGGATCCGTGTGCCGCGCTGCAGGTCGATGATCCAGATGTCGCTTCCGCTCGCCGACTCGATCGTGACGGCGAGCCGGCGGCCATCGGGCGAGAAGGCTGGATGCTGATACGCGGCTCTTGCCTCCACCAGTGGCACGACGCGGCCGTCGCGATCGACACGCAGCAGCGTGCGATCGACATCCGCCGTGGTGGCGGGCACGTACGCAAGCGTGCCGGCAATCGGCGCGATCGCGAAGTAAGCGCCGCCGAACCGCGACGTTTCGACGCGCTCGAACAGCGGCACCGGCGGCTGATCGAGCACGCCGCTCGCCGGGTCGAACGGCGTCGCGACGAGACCTCCGGACTGCGCGTAAACGAGGTGCCCGGTTGGCAGGTACTGCGCGCCTTCACCGATGACGCGACCGTTCCCCAGCAATCTCGACTCCCGCGTGTCGAGATTGAGCAGCGCCAGTTGCCAGCCGTTTCGGCGATGAGCGCTGAAGAGCACCTGCCGGCCACCGGCGAGCACTTGCGGATATCCATGCTGGGTCTCGTCGTCCTTCGGCGTCGTCAGCTGCGCCGGCTCTCCACCGCTGGCGGACACGCGCCATAATCCCGATCCGGCAAGAGTGGTGGCGAACACGATGTCGTCGTGATCACCCCACGATGCTCCTGATACCGGCGGTGCGTCGCAGATGATGAGCGGTACGCCGCCGGCAACCGAGACCTTCTTCAGCGAACCATCGACGTAAAACCCCAACCATCGGCCGTCAGGTGAAAAGAACGGCGTGCTGGCGCCTTCGGTCGACTGAATACGACGCGCGGTGAGCTCGTCGAGCGGCCGCAGGTACAGGCTGGTGCGTCCGCCGCTTACTGATGCGGCATAAACCACGAGTTTGCCGTCCGGAGACACGGCTACCGGCGGGAAGCGTCCCTTCTCCAAGGTCTGCGCTGCGGGCAGCGTGAGCATCAGTCGGGCGAGTGGTGAAGTGTTCGGTGTCACGCGCGCCGGACGCCAGTTGACAATCGCTGCCGCCACAAGCGCGACGACGACCAGCGCCAGTACGCTGAGGAGCCACATCCGGCGGGGTATCACATCCGCTCGAAGTCCCACCTGCATCGGGCGGTTCTGACCTGCGGGAGCAACGGGCTCGCGCAGCGCTTCATCGATGTCGAGACGGGCATCCGCGATGTCGCGCAGGCGGCGCTTGTGATCCTTTTCCAGGCACCGCTCCAGGAGCCTGCGAATCGCGGGCGGCGTCGCCGTGGGCAGAGCGGACCAATCGGGCTCGCGTTCGAGAATCGCGACGATCGTGTCCGACACCGTCTCGCCGGAGAACGCTTTGCCTCCGGTGAGCATCTCGTACAGCACGCAGCCAAACGCCCAGACGTCAGTCCGCCTGTCGACGGCCCGGCCACGTGCCTGTTCGGGACTCATCGACGAGGCAGTCCCGAGAATCACGCCTTCGTTGGTGCCGGCGATGGTGATGGTCGGCGAGCGCGTGAGATCGCTGTACGTCTCGTCTGCTCCCACCTTTGCCAGCCCGAAATCGAGCACCTTGACGACACCATCCCGCGTCAACGCGATGTTGGCCGGCTTGAGGTCGCGATGCACGATTCCCTTTTCGTGCGCCGCTTCGAGCGCGTCGGCAATCTGCCGCGCGATGGTCAGCGCTTCGACGATTGGCAGCGGCCGGCCCGACGAACGAGTGGTTCCCTCTGGTGCTTTGCTGCCAGCCGCGCTGGCAGAGGCGCTCTCAGCACGTTGCCCGAGACGCTCGGCAAGTGTCTGACCGTCGATCAGCTCGAGGATGAGACCGTGGATGCCGTCGCGTTCTTCGAAGCCGTAGATCGCGCCGATGTGGGGATGGTTCAGTGACGCGAGCAGTCGCGCCTCGCGCTCGAACCGCGAGCGGCGATCGGCGTCGGCGATGAACGCTTCTGGCAGGATCTTGATCGCGACCTCGCGACCGAGCTTCGTGTCGCGTGCCCGATAGACGTCGCCCATCCCGCCGGCGCCGAGCAACGAACCGATCTCGTACGGACCCAACCGCTGCCCGATCACCGGTCTGGCCGTTCCGTCGGGTTCGATGGCAGCGGCCATGGCTTCCAGCATCCGCGGTCCGAGGAAATCCGCCGTCTGGTCGGCACATGACAGCAGCGATTCCACCTCGCCGCGCAACGCCTCGTCCCCGAGGCATGCCTCGCGCAGAAACGCCGCACGATCACGCTCATCACGAGCGAGCGCCTCGTGGCACAGTTGTTCGACGTGCTGCCATCGCTCGGGAGTCGTCACGGCTTCAGCGAAAAACGGCACCATCCTACGGAAATTCGTCTCAAACTGCTAAGCGGTAAATCCGGCGGGGTACTAGAATGGGCAGGGCGGAATCGTGGAAAACGGCGCTGGTGATGTAACCGTCCTTCTGCAGGCCTGGCGCGCCGGCGACGAAGACGCGTATCGCCGCGTCTCGGGGATCCTCTACGACGAGCTACGGCGTCTGGCCAGCCACTACGCCCGACGGAAACGCTCCGGCAACGCGCCGGAAGCCACCTCGCTGGTGCACGAGG
Organism: Acidobacteriota bacterium; assembly: GCA_046734915.1. Taxonomy (GTDB): domain Bacteria; phylum Acidobacteriota; class Vicinamibacteria; order Vicinamibacterales; family CAVVIG01; genus VFZL01. The sequence continues at coordinate 6,250 of JBKPSC010000294.1, forward strand.
CATTCATGCGCCTTGCGAGCGCGCGTCAGGTCGACTGGCAGGACCGGCGGCATTTCCTTGCCGTCGCGGCGCGGACGATGAGGCGCGTCCTCGTCGACGCCGCGCGGGCGCGGGTGGCGGTCAAGCGTGGCTCACATGCTGCCCATGTTCCACTGCCGTCGGACCTCGCCGGTATGGGAACGTCGTGGGTCGACGCGATTGCCCTCGACGAAGCCCTCGAGCGGCTCGGCGCGTTCGATGCGCGCAAAGTGCAGGTGGTCGAGCTCCGGTTCTTTGCCGGTCTGACAGTGCAGGAAACCGCCCAAGTGCTCCAGGTCGCGCCCGACACGGTCGCCCGCGACTGGCGGATGGCGCGGGCATGGCTCCGCAGAGAGCTGCAGGGAGTCCCGAAAGTCTGACCCGCAGTTCTGAGGACACTCCCGCTGCGAAAAGATCCGCGGGACGCGGGGAAGATCGCGCGACTCGCGCCGCTGAGAGTAAATCCCGGCCCACGCAGCTACCCACGCCTTTGGCACGGCCGTTGCCCCGCTCGTCTCCATGGACGTGCTCACAATCCCACAACGGCAGACTCTGCCCGGATTCATGGGGGCGGCGGAAGGCGACCAGGGAATCTCGATCGACGAGATCGAAACTGGAGCTACCGTCGTTGTCGAGACCTTCCATTCGACCTATCACCTGGTCGTCTTGAGCCGAACCGAGCGAACGGTACTCGTCAGCGGCGGTGCGTTTCCGGAGGAGACCCCCGTCGTCGTGCAAGGAGCGACCAGCGGCGGCAATCTGGTTCGGACGGGATGGATCGGCATCGGCCTGCGCCTTGAACTGACGGACCAAAAGAGGCGCGTCATCACATCGCGCGTTCGCTCAATCGACCTCATTCACAATTCCTGAAGCCGAACGGCGCGCGTCTCCGCCAGCCTTCGCTCACGCGAACTCACGCCGAGGCGTGAGCTTCGGCTAGGCTAGGCTAGCCGGCGAAGGCTGTCGCGCCGAAGCCGTGTCGCGCAAAATGTGCAATCGATTCTTCGGGGGAAGCATGTTCCGTCTGTCGCGTCGAGCAGACTTCGAAAAGGAGCCCAGAATGTCCGTCTTTGGAGTGAGATTGCTCCCGGGCGTCATCGTCGCGCTCGCGGTGGCTTTGTGTGTGTCAGCGACCGTGGGTGGGCAGACTGGCGCAGGCGCCTCCAAAGGCGAGACCGAATGGCGGTTCTTCGGGAGTGACATCGGCGCGACGCGATACTCGCCCGCGGATCAGATCAATGCCAGCAACGTTCGCGATCTTCGCGTGGTCTGGCGCTGGTCGGCGCGGAACTTTGGTCCCCGGCCGGCGACCCAGATGCAGGTCAGTCCCCTGATCGTCGATGGCGTGATGTACACGACGGCGGGTATCAACCGGGACGTCGTGGCGCTCGATGCGGCCACGGGGCAACTTCTGTGGCACTGGCGCCCGACGGGTGAGCTGCTGCGATGGTTCGACATCATCGAACCGCTCGCGAGAAGCTCCGGCCGCGGCGTCAGTTACTGGACGGACGGCGCGGGTGACGAGCGGATTTTCGTCGTGATGAACAGCTACATGCTCGTCGCGCTCGATGCGAAGACCGGACGGCAGGTGTCAAGCTTCGGCAAGAACGGCGTCGTGGACCTGACGGAGAACCTGCGGTGGAACGAGCGGCCAGGATTGCCGCGTGAAGGCCGGGTTGCCAATACCTCTCCCCCGGCGATCGTGGGCAACGTCCTGGTTGCGTCGATCTCGATGCACACGGGCGCCGCGCCGAACCTCCCGGGCGCTTCCATCAACGAACAATGGCCCATGAATATCCCGGGCGACGTCGTCGCCTACGATACGAAAACGGGCAAGATGCTCTGGCGCTTCAACATCATCCCGCGTCCAGGAGAAGGGGGCGCCGAGACATGGCTCAAAGCGGATCCACAGGTCTGGGAGGTCCCTCGGGGCTTGAACGCGTGGGTGAAGGAGCGTCCGGATCTCCTCGAGTCATCGAACCGGTACACCGGCAATGCAGGCTTCTGGGCACCCGTCACAGCGGATCCCGAATTAGGAATGTTCTACATTGCGACGGAATCCCCGACGAGCGACTACTACGGCGGCTATCGGCCTGGTAATAACCTCTACGCCAACTCGGTGCTTGCGCTCGACGCAAAGACAGGTAAGCGTGCGTGGCATTTCCAGTTGACGCACCACGATATCTGGGACTTTGACCCGCCGACCGCGCCGATTCTCGCGGACATCACCGTGGAGGGTCGTCCCGTCAAGGCGGTCGTCCAGCTCACCAAACAGGGGTTCGTCTTCGTCTTCGACCGCACGACGGGCAAGCCGGTATGGCCGATCGAGGAGCGGCCGGTCCCCAAGTCCGATGTGCCTGGTGAGTGGACGTCACC
>JBKPSC010000295.1:0-4861 GCA_046734915.1 Acidobacteriota bacterium
CCACTGCAAGTTCCTTCACGGCAACGAGTTGGCCGTTCTGATTTGAGTGACTCCTTTCTCCTCGTGAGGCGCGTCCCACGAGTCTCGTTGCCGAACGCCAGCGTTATCAACGCGTTGGCGCTGGTCGGCAAGGTTCGAATCCCAGGCAGTTGTTTCCGGAAGGCGAGGACGTAGCTGAAGCCACGCGGGTCAGGAAGCGCGCCAGCGGCTCACTCGTGTCTCTCGACGCGGGAGGCCAGATGACTGGACAGCCCAACGGAGACGAGGGTCAGTAACAGCGCCAGCGCCATCCAGCCGAGGCGCACACTGCTCGCCGCCTCGCCGATCGCGGTCAGCATCTCGCCCGTTCCAACGACGCCGGGTACTGCCGATCCGACAGTCGCAGGTCTGACGAAACCCGACGCTACGGAGAGGCAGACCACCAGGACGGCCATCAGCGGCCCGAGCGTCGCGCGCTCCCAGGGAAACCGGAGCGGCGGTGTCTCCCAGGCCTCGTGTCGTACCGCGGCCATCACCGCGTTGGTGAAACCTGACGAAGGCACGATATCGTCGTGTGACTCGAGCAGATGGTCGAGATCGTCGTTGGTCATCGCTCCTGCTCCTGTTGCTGCTTCGTCTCAGGTTGAGCGAGCAGCTTCGAAAGCTTCCGCAGCAGAATCGCTCGGCCTCGCGAGAGCCTGGCCTTGATCGTGCCCTCGGGCAGCGACAGACTCTGCGCCGCGGCACGGATGTCCATGTCGTGGAAGTAAAAGAGCATCAGCGCCTCGCGATATTTCGCTGGCAATGCCAGCACAGCCCGCCTGACGATGCGATCGCGATACGCATCGTCGCGCACCGCCGCACCGGGCTTTGCAAGCTCCGGAACGTCATCGAGAGCGACGGGCCGCGGCGGAACGCGCCGGAGCTCGGAGCAGTACACGTTCGTGGCGATGGCAAAGAGCCACGTCGAGAAGGCGGCGTCCTTCCGCCACGTCCTCAACGAGCGATAGGCCCGCAGAAACGCTTCCTGTGCCATCTCTTCGGCCCGACCGCGGTCTTGGCAGAAGCGGAAGGCGAGGTTGACGAGCGGCCTCTGCCATCGGCGCACCAGACCCTCGAAGCCAGACGGATCGCCGCCCAGCACCCTGTCGACATCAGCCTGATCCTCGGCCGCGCTCACATGGTCCCTTCGGCGTGTGACTCAGGCTCGCGTGGCTCGGTTGCGTTTATTCGAGTCGTGGAAAATGCAACCCGAATCTCGCCTCGTGAGACATACGAAATGCGGCGGGAATCGACCGCAGAAGGGTTGGGCACGGATGACAGCACGAAGTGGACGCACTGAGGACCGCGCCAAGAGGATAGCCCTGTGCTGCCTGGCCATCATCGTCGCGCTCGTCGGAGGCGTTGGCTTGGCGACCGGCCTCGTCATTCGTCATGTCGTCCAGACTGCACCCTTGTGGATCGGCCTGGCACTGGGTATTGGGGGCTCGCGAGCGGTCGGATGGTTCACCGCGCCGATCTTTGCCTTCTGGATGGTGCTCATGATGTTGATCTGGCTGTATCTGGCCGGATGGTCGACGCTCATCAGCGGCCATTTCAGCGCATTCGAAACGGCCATGACGCTGGTCGTCGGGGCGGCGTGTGCGATCGGCCTGTGGCTCGACGTGCGGTCCTTCGTCGGCGTGCAAGCGACGACCGCCGTGGGACTGCTCGTCATCGCGGCTGCGGCTCAATGGCTCTGTTTCCGGCTCAGTATGCTTCCGGGGATCGCTCACCGGTAGGTCGATCCCAGCAACTCGTGATCGGAGGATCGCGTGAACAGTCCGACGCTCGGCATTCTCGCACTGGCCCTGGTGCTTACTGGTCTCTTCTCGTTCATGTCGGTCTTCGTCTGGGCGCACCAGCGGCGGCGCGAGCGTGAGGCCTACTACCGCAGCGAGACGCTGCGGAGATTCTGGGAGACCGGAGGGGCGGCGCCAGCGCTGCTTGTCCAAGCGCTCCAGGACGACGAGCGGCACAGCGTCCGCCGCCGACTCGAGGCCTGCAAGCTCGCCGGCGTGATCACGCTGGCCGTCGGTATCGCGATGATGATGTTCATCAAGGCGGTTGACGCACGAAGTGTCGAACCGTCGTATCTGGTGGGACTGATTCCTGTGTCGGTCGGCCTTAGCCTGCTGCTCTACGTCTATGTTCTGGCGCCGCGCGAATCGGCGAGACTGCCAAGGGACAAAACCTGAGTCGTCTCAAGAGACAGCAATTCTTCCGGCAGTCCCGAAGGCGCACTTCGTTGTGTCCGGAATCTGTATACACATTTCGGACAGCCGACTGTGCGCAGTGCGAGCCGCGGACCACAGAACCGCAGAGAACCCGAGCGAAGCCGGGAGAGGTGGGGCGACAGGGTCTCACGCCGCGGTCAACATCCAGTTGCGGAAATCGTCCCGAACACCCAGCCAATCAGCCGAACGCGTCCAAAGTCCTTCTGCCTTCGACAGTTGAGAGTTCGATTCCGGCCGCTTCATCCCGGAGTCTGACGTCTCGAACAGGTGAGGTGGGTCAGATTTCTCGTCCCCCCGATGTCACCTGGTTCTTGCTCCGCGCCCGGCCGTGGCTGATGCGCGCCGAAATTGAGAACAATCTCATTCTGGGTATCTGCGATCACCTGCTCGCCTCACGTGGTTGCGGGAAAGAGAACGTCAGGTCAGCGGCAGACGGCCAATCACACAGCCGTGACCAACCAGTTGCGACATCCCCTACAGCCCGGCTCTTCGACTTCGCGCGTTTCGGATCAGCAACGTCGCGCGCGCTCTCCGATCACGGTACCGACCGCAACTTCATCCGGGCGAGACACTGGTTGAACCGCGGATCGGCGCGCAGGCGGTCCCACTGAGGCGCAAAAGCGAGATGGACCAACCCGGGATCGCGTACGTCGAGAGCGCTTAGGAGAAGCTCGAAGGCCTTGTCGAGGTCTCCCGCTTCAGCGGAACGCGCCAGGGGCCCAATCATGGTGTTGCCACGCCCAATTATGGTGCTGCCACCCTCATCCGCCATCAGCGCAGTCATCCAAGCGCTGCTCATGTGTTTGAGGATGCATCGGTGCGCCGCGTCGAGACCCTCGTGATCGAAGGCGTGCACGATGTCGGCGACGATCTCCCTCAGGGCGGCACGAGCTTCCTCGCTCAGATCACGCGCTTCGACGCGTTTGAGATCTTCCACGATTTGACGTTTGAAGTCGCCTTTCTTCCAGTAGGCGCCCACCAGCAATTCACGAGCGAACAGATGGCGCGGATCGCGGTCGAGCGCCTTGTTCACCCACACGATCACGTCGTCGTAGCGGCGCTGATTCCACAGCGAGGACGCGACGAGCACGTGTGCGAACGCCGAAGTCGAGTCGCATTCGAGACCCTGCAGCTTCAGCTCGAATCCGCGCGTCAACTGACCGAGGGCCTCCATCAGGCCGCCGTAATGGAGGTACGCCTCCGCGTGATTCGGGTTGATCGCAAGCGCCCGCTGGAAGCTGCGCTCCGCTCCGGTCCAATCCCATTCACTGAAGAGCATCACCTGTCCCAATGCAACCTGTGCGTCCGCGCTCTTGTCATTCAAGGCAAGTGCGCGCAACGCGATGGTCTTGGCTTCGGCTAGCGCTTCGAGGTGCGGCACGTCGTGAGCCACCGCCTGCGCGACCTTCGTCAGTGCCAGACCGGCGTGGGCCGCGGCGTAGGCCGGAGCGACTTCGGTTGCCGCCACAAACGCCGAGACGGCGTCGGACAGCTCAAAAAATGACCCGGAGCGCAGATGCGCCCAGCCCCGTGCGACGAGCTCGGAGGCTTCGGACCCTGGCGACGCGTCGGCCATTTCCAGGGGACGCCTGAGGAACTCGAACCACGGCGAATCCACCATCGCTCGTGTCGCGTCCAGCTGGCGTTTCAGCGGCCAGAGGTCGCTCAACAGTTCCCGCGCTGACTGATAGCGATCCTCTGCTGCTTTCTCGAGGCACTTCAACGTAATCCGTTCCAACTCCTGCGGCACGTCAGGGTTGAGTCCGGTCATCGATTCGGGAGCCGTACGAAGGATGGCCTCCATCAGCTCCTCGCGGGTCGATCCGGAGAACGGAATGTGCCCGGTCGCCATTTGATAGATGACGACCCCGAGGCTGAAGACGTCGCTGCGCGGGTCAACGTCGCCACCCGTGATCTGCTCCGGGCTCATGTACGGTCCCGATCCGATCACGCGACCGACTGCAGTCCCGGGCTCCAGGATCCATTCGCCGCTTTGGGTTGACTCATCGCGGAGCTTCATTTTCGCAACGCCGAAGTCGAGCACCTTCAGATGCCCGCGCGATGTCACCATCAAGTTGGCAGGTTTGATGTCGCGGTGCGTGATGCCTTTGGCATGCGCCACGTCCAACGCGTCGGCAGCCTGGACGGCGATGTCGACGACCGCCGCCGGCAAGAGCGACCGCCCCGCGACTCTGGCGGCAACGGTCTCTCCCTCGACATGTTCCATAACGATGAAGTGCAGACCGTCGCTCTCACCGACGTCGTAGACGGTTGCGACATTCGGATGATTCAGCGCGGAGGCCGCGCGCGCCTCGCGTTCGAAGCGCTGTACCCGTTCCGGGTCTCCCGCCAGGTCGCCAGGGAGAATCTTGATCGCGACGGTCCGATCAAGCCGCGGGTCCCGCGCGAGATACACCTCACCCATGCCGCCGGCGCCAAGCAGTGACACGACCTGATAGTGACTGAGCGTTGTGCCAGCCAGCGTATTCTCGTGTGGCTCAGTCGACGATCCACGGGCCAGGTCCATTGCCGGCCGCTCCAGAAACGACTCGGCGTCCGCCTCGTACGAGAGCAGCGACTGCACCTCGCGCAGCACTGTCTCGTCC
>JBKPSC010000296.1:0-18442 GCA_046734915.1 Acidobacteriota bacterium
GCCCGCTCGCCGTTTGTCGGCACGGGCATGGAGTACATCACCGCGCGCGACTCGGGCGCGGTCATCGTCGCGCGGCGCGCCGGGACCATCGATTACGTCGACAGCCAGCGCATCGTCGTCCGCGTCCAGAGCGAGCAGGAAGATGGCAAGGAGATGGGCGCTGACATCTACCCGATGACCAAGTTCAAGCGGTCGAACCAGAACACCTGCATCACCCAGAAGCCGATCGTCCGGGTCGGTCAGAAGGTGCACAAGGGGCAGGTGCTGGCCGACGGACCGTGCACCGAGCTTGGCGAGCTGGCGCTCGGCCGGAACGTGCTCGTCGCGTTCATGCCGTGGCGCGGCTACAACTTCGAGGACGCGATTCTCGTCTCCGAGCGGATGGTGAAGGACGACTACTACACGTCGATCCACATCGAAGAGTTCGAGATCGAGGCCCGCGACACGAAGCTCGGACCGGAGGAAATCACCCGCGACATCCCCAACGTCTCGGAGACGTTCCTCCGCGACCTGGACGAGAGCGGCATCATCCGCATCGGCGCCGCGGTGAAGCCGGGCGACATCCTGGTCGGCAAGGTCACGCCGAAGGGCGAGACGCAGCTGACGCCGGAAGAGAAGCTGCTCCGCGCGATCTTCGGCGAGAAGGCCGGCGACGTGCGCGACGCGTCGCTCATCTGCCCGCCGGGCATCGAAGGCATCATCGTCGGCGTGAAGATCTTCTCCCGCAAGGGCATCGAAAAGGATGACCGGGCGAAAGCGATCGAGCAGGAAGAGCTCGACATGATGGAGAAGAACCTTCAGGACGAGATCCGCATTCTGCACGACGAGGTGAAGAAGCGCGTGATCGTCATGCTGAAGGGCCAGGCCCTGCGCTCGGATCTCTTCGACGACTACGGCCGGGAGCGGCTGCTCAAGAAGGGCACCGAGCTCACCGACGAGATCCTGCAGGACATGTCCTACGAGACCATGGTCCGGCTGAAGATCGCGACCGACGATACGCGGCTCGAGGACGATCTGCGCGATCTCGAAGAGCGCACCGAGCGCCAGGTCGAGGTCATCAAGAACCTCTTCGAGGAGAAGAAAGAGAAAATCCGCCGCGGCGACGAGCTGCCGCCCGGCGTCATCAAGCTCGTCAAGGTCTACGTGGCGATGAAGCGCAAGCTGTCAGTCGGCGACAAGATGGCCGGCCGCCACGGCAACAAGGGCGTCATCGCGCGCATCCTCCCCGAAGAGGACATGCCGTATCTGCCCGACGGCACCCCGGTCGAGATCGTGCTCAATCCGCTCGGCGTTCCGTCGCGTATGAACGTCGGTCAGATTCTCGAGACGCACCTCGGCTGGGCGGCCCATGCCCTCGGTCTCTACTTCGCCACGCCGGTTTTCGACGGCGCCACGGAGAACGAGATCAAGAACTGGCTGGACCGGGCCGGATTGCCGCAGGGCGGCAAGACCAAGCTGTACGACGGCATGACCGGTGACCAGTTCGAGCAGAACGTCACCGTCGGTTACATCTACATGCTCAAGCTGTCGCACCTCGTCGACGACAAGATCCACGCGCGGTCGATCGGGCCGTACTCGCTCATCACCCAGCAGCCGCTGGGCGGCAAGGCGCAGTTCGGCGGTCAGCGGTTCGGTGAAATGGAGGTCTGGGCGCTCGAAGCCTACGGCTCGGCGCACATCCTTCAGGAGCTGCTCACCGCCAAGTCAGACGATGTGACCGGGCGCGCGAAGATCTATGAAGCGATTGTGAAGGGCGACGCCTCGTTCACGGCCGGCCTGCCCGAATCGTTCAACGTGCTGATTCGGGAGCTGCAGTCGCTCTGTCTCGACGTCGAGCTGATGAAAACGAAGAAGAAACCCCTCGAAGCGACTCCTCAACCTGTGCTGGAGGAGGTGTAAATACATGAGACCCTCATTCCACGATCGTTCGGCGCTCACGAGCGACTTCGACGCGATCCGGATCAGCCTCGCGTCGCCGGAGAAGATCCTCTCCTGGTCGCACGGCGAAGTGACCAAGCCGGAGACGATTAACTACCGGACGTTCAAGCCGGAACGTGACGGTCTGTTCTGCGCCAAGATCTTCGGGCCGATCACCGACTGGGAGTGCCTCTGCGGTAAATACAAGCGGATGAAGCATCGCGGCGTCATCTGCGACAAGTGCGGCGTCGAGGTCACTCAGGCCAAGGTCCGGCGTGAGCGGCTCGGTCACATCACGCTCGCGACGCCGGTCAGCCACGTGTGGTTCTTCAAGGGTCTGCCGAGCCGCATCGGCCACCTGCTCGACATCTCGCTGCGCGATCTCGAGCGCGTGCTCTACTTCGAGGCCTACGTCGTCGTGGATCCCGGTGAGACCGAGCTCAAAGGGAACTCGCTGCTGAATGAAGAGGGCTACCGGAAGGCGCGCGAAGAGCACCAGCACCGCTTCAAGGCGCAAATGGGCGCCGAGGCGATCAAGGAGCTCCTGAAGCGGGTCAACGTCGAGCGGCTGGCCATCGAACTGCGCGAGAAGATGAAGACCGAGACTTCAGCGCAGAAGAAGCTGAAGTACGCCAAGCGGCTCAAGGTCGTCGACTCGTTCCGGAAATCGAGCAACCGACCGGAGTGGATGATCCTGGACGTCATCCCGGTCATTCCGCCGGAGCTGCGTCCCCTCGTTCCGCTCGACGGCGGCCGCTTCGCAACCTCGGATCTGAACGACCTCTACCGCCGCGTCATCAACCGGAACAACCGGTTGAAGAAGCTGATGGAGCTGAAGGCGCCGGACGTCATCATCCGCAACGAGAAGCGCATGCTCCAGGAAGCGGTCGATGCGCTGTTCGACAACGGCCGCCGCGGCCGTGTGCTGCGCGGCGCCAACAACCGCCCGCTCAAGTCGCTGTCAGACACGCTCAAGGGCAAGCAGGGCCGCTTCCGCCAGAACCTGCTCGGCAAGCGCGTCGACTACTCCGGCCGTTCGGTCATCGTCGTCGGGCCCGAGCTGAAGCTGCACCAGTGCGGTCTGCCGAAAAAGATGGCGCTCGAGCTGTTCAAGCCGTTCATCTACAACAAGCTCGAGGAGCGCGGCCTCGTCGCCACCATCAAGCAGGCAAAAGAGATGGTGGAGCTCCAGCGTCCGGAAGTGTGGGACGTCCTCGAAGAGGTCATCCGAGAGCATCCGGTGCTGCTGAACCGCGCGCCGACGCTGCATCGCCTGGGCATCCAGGCGTTCGAGCCGGTGCTCGTCGAGGGCAAGGCCATCCGGATTCATCCCCTCGTCTGCACGGCGTTCAACGCCGATTTCGACGGCGACCAGATGGCGGTCCACATCCCGCTGTCGCCCGAGGCGCAGATCGAGGCCTCGGTCCTGATGCTGTCGTCGAACAACATCCTGTCGCCGGCGCACGGCGCACCGATCGCGATTCCGTCGCAGGACATCGTGCTCGGCTGCTACTACCTCACCAAGGCCAAGAGCGGCGCGAAGGGTGAAGGACGTGCGTTTGGTAACGCCGAGGACGTGATGCTCGCGCTCGAGGCCGGTGAGCTGGAGACGCTGTCGCCAATCCGGCTCCGCTATTCGGGTGACCTGCAGGATCTGACGGCGGCCCGAGACGATCAGGACGTGCTGCGGACCGAAGTGCAGAAGGTCAGCAACAAGATCATCAACACGACGGTCGGACGCGTCATTCTGAACCAGACGATTCCGTCCGAGATGCCGTACGTCAACGGCCTCCTGAAGAAGAAGGGGCTGCAGCAGCTCGTGCAGTCCTGCTACCTGCGGTTCGGTCTCGAGAAGACCGTCGAGATGCTCGACTCACTCAAGCACCTCGGCTTCACCTACGCGACCCGGTCAGGGCTGTCGATCGGCATTGACGACCTGATCATCCCGAAGGAGAAGCAGCCGCTCGTCAAGAAGGCGCGCGAGGAGGTCATCAAGGTCGAGTCGCAGTACCTCGAGGGCGCGATCACGAACGGAGAGCGCTACAACAAGGTCATCGCCATCTGGTCGGAAGCGACCGAAGAAATCGCCAACGCGATGTTCACGGAAATGGAGGCCATCGACAAGGAAGGCCGCCAATTCAACCCGGTGTACATCATGGCCGACTCCGGCGCTCGAGGGTCGAAGCAGCAGATTCGTCAGCTCGCCGGCATGCGCGGCCTCATGGCCAAGCCGTCGGGTGAAATCATCGAGACGCCGATCACCGCCAACTTCCGCGAAGGCCTCGCCGTCATGGAGTACTTCATCTCCACGCACGGCGCCCGTAAGGGTCTGGCCGACACCGCGCTCAAAACGGCGGACTCGGGCTACCTCACGCGGCGACTGGTGGACGTGGCACAGGACGTCATCATCCACGAGCACGATTGCGGCACGGTGGACGGCATCGAAGCCCGCGCCATCGTGGAGAGCGGCGAAATCATCGAGCCGTTGCGCGATCGCATCATCGGCCGCGTGACTCTCGAGAAGATCACCGACCCGTTCACCGGTGAAGTGATCATCGATGTCAACGAGGAAATCACCGAAGAGCGGGCCTCGGCCATCCAGGACGCCGGCATCGAGAAGGTGAAGATCCGGTCCGTGCTGACCTGCGCCTCGCGCCGCGGCGTGTGCGCACAGTGCTACGGACGCGACCTCGCGACCGGCCGGATGGTCGAGCTCGGCCAGGCGGTCGGCGTCATCGCCGCGCAGTCCATCGGCGAACCCGGCACGCAGCTCACGATGCGCACCTTCCACATCGGCGGCACGGCGTCGCGCGTCTCCGAGCAGTCGACGCTCGAAACGCGTAATGCTGGCACGGTCCGGTTCCAGGGTCTCCAGGTCGTGACCGCCAAGGACGGCAACCTGGTGGTGATGAACCGCAGCGGCTCCCTCGTCCTGCAGGACGCGAAGGGCCGCGACCGCGAGCGCTACCCGATTGTCTACGGCGCGCGCCTGCGGGTGAAGGAAGGCCAGGCGGTCGAGCAGGGACAAGTGCTCGTCGAGTGGGATCCGTACACCTTCTCGATCCTCACCGAGGAACCGGGCCAGGTGAAGTTCAAGGACATTCTCGAGGGCATCACCGTCCACGAAGAGGTCGACGAGGTCACCGGCCTGTCGCGCTACATCATCGTGGACTCGCCCGACGAGAAGAAGCAGCCGGCCATCGAGATCAAGTCGGCGAAGGACGGCAAGGTCGGCCGGAAGTACCACATGCCGGTTCACGCGCACCTGATGGTGCAGGACGGCGAGAACGTGGCCGCCGGCGACGTGCTGGCGAAGATCCCGCGCGAGACGACCAAGACCAAGGACATCACCGGCGGTCTGCCTCGTGTCGTCGAGCTCTTCGAGGCCCGCAAGCCGCGTGAGACGGCCGTCATCTCTGAAATCGACGGCATCGTCAAGCACGGAGGCATCGTCAAGGGACAGCGGAAGATCATCATCGTGCCGGACGAGCCGGGCGCGGAGCCGCGCGAGTACGCGCTGCCGCGCGGCGTGCACGTCAACGTCCAGGAGGGCGAGCGGGTCAGGGCCGGCGAGCCGCTCATGGACGGTCCGTCGAATCCGCACGACATCCTGAACGTCCTCGGTGAGAAGGCGCTCCAGGCCTATCTGGTGAACGAAATCCAGGAGGTCTACCGCCTGCAGGGCGTCAACATCAACGACAAGCACATCGAGACCATCGCGCGGCAGATGATGCGGTGGGTCAAGATCGAGGACGTTGGCGACACCGAGTTCCTCGTCGACGAGCAGACCGACAAGTTCCGCTTCCTCGAGGAGAACGAGCGGGTGATCGGCTCCGGCGGACGTCCGGCACAGGGGCGGCCGCTGCTGCTCGGCATCACCAAGGCGTCGCTGTCCACCGACTCGTTCATCTCGGCCGCGTCGTTCCAGGAAACGACGCGTGTGCTCACCGAGGCGTCCATCTCCGGCAAGGTCGATCACCTGCGCGGCCTGAAGGAGAACGTCACGATGGGCCGGCTCATTCCGGCCGGCACGGGCTTCGAGTACTACCGCCACGTGCACATCCCGCCGGACGAGCCGCCGCCGCCGCCGGCGCCGCCGCAGCCGAGCGATGATGAGCTCGAGCTCGAGCGGGATATGGAGTACTTCGTCGAGCCAGAGGAGGCGCTCCAGCCGAGGACGGGTGAGATCGGCGAGTGATCTGATAATGCAGAATGCAGAGATCGGAATGCAGAGGTGAATCTGCAATCTGAACAAAATCTGCAATCTGCATTCTTCAATCTGCAATGAGGAGGGGCGGTGGTCGAAAGGCTGCCGCCCTTTTCTTCTTTAGTGTCGCTTTCGACGCGATTCTGGCCTATCAAGAGCGTCGACACCGTCGTCGGCGGCCACAACCCCGCCATCGGTGACCTGGGAACGACTTCCGGTAGACTCTCACAGCAACGGAGGTGTGACGTGCAACGAGGCAAACTGATCTTCGTGGTCGCAGCAATGTCGCTACTCGGCGCCGCGCGCGGCGCTTCTGCGCAGCTCCTGGCCGCCAAGGATGGTCCCGTCGTGTACGGCCACCATCACCTCAGCACGGCGAACGTCGAAGCGCAGAAAAAGTTCCTCGTGGACACGCTCGGCGGCACCGCGCTCAAGATCGGCACCAACAACGTCGAGATCGTAAAATTCCCCAACGTGTTGATCTTCTTCCGCAACCAGGCGCCCACCGGTGGCACGAAGGGGACGACGGCGAACCACATCGGCTTCTCGGTGCCGAACCTGAAACCGGTGGTCGACAAGCTGAAAGCGAACGGCTACAAGATGGTCACCGCCACGGAGGCGCCGGCCGGACGGCAGATCAAGGACGACATCGCGGGGCCGGCCCAGCCCGGCGGCGCGTCGATCGCGTTTGTGATGGGTCCGGACGAAACGAAGGTCGAGCTCGTGGAAGCGCCGAAGCAGACTGCGCCGATCCAGCTTCATCACATCCACTTCTTCAGCCCGCGTAACACCGAGATGCAGGCGTGGTACGCGAAGACGTTCGGCGCCACGCCGAGGCCGCCGGCGCCGGGCTCAGCCTTCGTGACGGCCGACCTGCCTGGCGTCGCGCTGAACTTCACGCAGTCGACGGAGCCGGTCGTCGGCACGCCGGGCCGGGCCGTCGATCACATCGGCTTCGAGGTGAAGAATCTCGAGGCGTTCACCAAGAAGCTCGAGGCCGATGGCATCAAGATCGATCGTCCGTACACCAAGGTGGCCGCGCTGGACATCGCCGTCGCGTTCATCACCGATCCATGGGGCACTTCGATCGAACTGACCGACGGGCTCGATAAGGTCCGATAGACAGCAGCCCCCGTTGCGGTTCCACCGACGACTTCGCCGCGCTGTTCGAAGCCTCGATCAAGGCTAAGCTGTTCGAGGGGCAGACCATCGAACGGCGATTGAAATCGACCGAGCGAGAGTGCAGAGTTCCGAACGCAGAATTCAGAATTGAAGTCTCTCAATCTGCCAATTCTGAAATCTGAAATCTTCAATCTGCAATCCAAAGGGGCGATGGTCTTGACGGGACGCCGCTTTTTCGGAAGGCAACATCGCATCGTGTGCGAAATAGTCGGTCTGCGCGGCTGCGGCTGCTGATACACATCGGAGGGACACCACGTGAATCAATCAGCAATCGTGATGCAATACGCCGAGGCCTGGACCAAGACGACCGAGTCCGAGATCCTGTCGGCACTCGACGGTTGCTGGACGCCCAACAGCACTTACACAGACCCGATCACTGACACTACGCGCGGACCGCTGGAATTGGCACGGGTGATTCTCGGATTTCAGAAGGCGTTTCCCGGCGCGACCTTGGTGCCAACCAGCCTGCTGGACCAACACCACACGTTCGGCCGATTTTCCTGGCAAATGAGATTGCCGGCTCCAGTCGAGACGAACGGCGTCACCTACGGCACCGAGAACGACGGCTTCGACTACGTGGAGTTCACAGCGGATGGAACCCGGATATTGAAGATCGTGGGCTTCTTCGGTCCATTCCCTCGCTGAGCGAGCCGAAGAGCATGAGTGTCAGTGGAGAATCTGAGCGCATCCGTCCTTCAGGCCTGGGATCGCAAACCGTCGTCGTGAGACGGCCATTGCGATTCGATTGGAGGTCTCATGCCCCACGGAAAGATCTGTTACCTGGAAATACCGGCAAAGACCGCGGAATCGTCCGCGAACTTCTACCGCCACATTTTCGGCTGGACCGTCAGGAAGCGTGGCGATGGCGAGCTGGCGTTCGATGACACCGGTGGCGTGAGCGGAACGTGGGTCAAGGAGAGCGATCGGACTCCGGACGAACGCACACGCGTCTACATCATGGTCGATGCCGTTGCAGAGACGTTGGGGCGGATCCAGGTCGCGGGTGGCCGGATTCTGACGCCGCGCACGGAGATCGGTCCTGGTATGGGCGCGTTCGCCGTATTCGCGGATCCGGTCGGGAACGAGTTCGGGCTCTACGAGGAACCGAGACGCTGACACGCGTGTTCGCGGTCCGGTTGACGCAGCGGCTCAGGGGGCTTAACGTGCTGATTGCCTCTGCACGATCCATGAGACCAGCCGTCAAGGTCGGCGTCGTAGCGGCGGGGATGCGACCGTCGCCTCTCGCCACATGGGCCGACTGGTCGGTGCTCAGGATCCCATGAACGGCCACAGAGAGCGTCAAGTGTTTATGCTGTGGGTCGCCGTGTTCCTGACGGTCACCGGTCTTGCTTGCACACGACAGACGGATCCTGCCGCCGGGGCGGAAGCTTCGAATCACGCGCCGCCGGTAAGTGTCGTTTCAGGGCCGTTCTCTTATGCCTTCGCCACTCGCGATTGCGCGCCGTGGGATGGGCCGGCCGTAGTCGTATATCTGCTCGACTCGCCCAGCGATGCGGTTCCGCCGCCAACCAGGCACGTCCGCGTGACGATCTGGAAGTCCCAGGCCGAATTGGCCCGTCACGTCTTCCGATGGCCGGCAAATCGAGACTCGGGAGCGGCAGCTCTGTGCTCATCGCCAGATTCGTGTGAGCCTGCGAACGAAGGTGAGATCACCTTCGGCGCAGTCGTCGACAACAGTTCAATCGAGGGCCAACTCGACTTGCGGTTCAGCGAGAGCAACAGGGTGCGAAAGGCGTTCAAAGCCGCATGGCGGCCTCGGGTCATCGGGTGCGGGTGAGGCGTCTCGGCCTGATGCGCAGAACGCCCGCAGTGGCTTGGCGTCCTGGCGAAATCGACTGCGGGTGCGCACGTGGAAGTTTGAACAGGCGATGACGCCATGAAGAAATGTCCATTCTGCGCCGAAGAGATTCAGGACGAAGCGATCAAGTGCCGCTACTGCGGAAGCATGCTGGACGGTACGGGCGACCGTCACGGGAAGCCTGACCGAAGTCCTGGCGATGGTATCCAGGCAGAGGCGCTCCGCGTGTTAGGTGCGGCGGGGAAGATTGAGGCCATCAAGTTTGTTCGGGCACAGAAGGGCCTTGGGCTGGCCGAGGCCAAGGTCTATGTGGAGGCAATCGGCACCTCCAGAGACCCCGACGAAGCTGTTCGGTCGATTCCTGCAAGAAGCGGCGGATGCCTGACCCTGCTCCTCATTGCGCTCGCCGTCTCAGGTGTTGCGACAGCGTCGGCTCTGGCGCTGTCGGTCGCCCTCTCTGCGGCGCAGACGCGCACGGCAAAGAACCTGGACATCTACGTCGTCGATGTGGAGGGCGGCAACGCGACATTGTTCGTGTCGCCCCTTGGCGAGTCGTTGCTCATCGATTCGGGCAATGGGGGCCCTGAGGGCGCGGCCAAGGCGAATGCCGTCCGCGACGCCGGGCGGATCATGGCGGCCGCCCACGACGCGGGACTCACGCAGATCGATCACCTGATCACGACGCACTGGCACGGCGATCACTTCGGGGGCATGGCCGAGCTCGCCGGCCGCATTCCAATTCGCCACTTCATCGACCACGGCCCGAACGCTCCAGACGACTTCCTGCGCGGCGCCGCCGATGAGTTTCTGCAGAAGACCTACCCGCGGCTCTACAGCGGAGCGACGCACACGGTGCCAAAGCCGGGCGACAGGATCGATGTCGCGGGGTTGGATGTCCTGGTCCTGACATCGGCGGGTGCAACGATAAAAACGGCGTTGCCGGGCGAGGGCGGCCGCGCCAATCCGTACTGCGCCGCGTTCAAGCCTGGGGAGAACAACGCGGAGGATCCGATGTCGGTCGGCATCCTCGTGGCGTTCGACAAGTTCCGGACGATTCACCTGGGCGATCTGACGAAGAACAAGGAATTCGAACTGATGTGCCCGACCAACCGGATCGGCACGGTGGACGTGCTGCTGGGCCTGCACCACGGTGTTGACACCTCGAACTCGCCGGTGCTCGTGCATGCGGTCCGCCCGCGTGTCGCCATCATGAACAACGGCACACGCAAGGGCGGGCAACCAGAGGTGATGAAGACCCTGCATGCGTCGCCCGGCCTCGAGGATCTCTGGCAGATGCACTTCTCTCAGTTGAGCGGGCAGGAGTACACCGTGCCGGGAATGTTCATCGCCAATGACATCGACGAACCTCTGTCGGCCATACCGGTCCAGCCAATCGCCGCGCCGCCGGCAGGACCAGGTGCGCCACCAGCGCCGGTCCACAACGGAACCGCGTATTGGATCAAGGTCAGCGCGCGGGCCGATGGCGGGTTCACGGTGACAAACGCGCGCAATGGCTTCACGAAGACCTACGCTCCAGTCCCGAGGCCATGAGCGGGAGTAGGGTGAAATCTCGGGAACAGTCTGTGACTCAAGAGGGGTGTGTCATGCGTCGATTCACGCTGGCGGCGACGTGCCTGACGATTGGCTTTGCCTCGATCGCGCTCTACTCGCAGACGCGTCCGGTGTCGAACGCGGTCGTCTATGAAGGCGCGCGGCTGATTCTCGGCGACGCGAGCGCGCCGATCGACAACGGCGCGTTGGTGGTCCAGAACGGTCGCTTCACGGCAGTCGGGCGAAAAGGTGCGGTGCCCGCACCTGCCGGCGCCACCCGCATCGATCTGACTGGCAAGACAGTCATGCCCGCCATCGTCAACGCGCACGCCCACTTCGGCTACGAGAGATTCACGAAGGCCGTGGGCGAATCGCTGCCGGAGAACTTCACGCCAGAGAACCTGCTCGATCACCTTCAGCGCGAGGCGTTCTACGGCATTGGCACGGCGAACGACGGCGGTTCGGCGCCGGTTGCTCTCTCACTGCAGTTCCAGCAGGATCAGGCCGCCAGGAATGTTCCGCCCGCCGCGCAGTACTGGTTCAACGCCGGCGTCGTGCCGCCAAACGGCGGGCCCGATTCGATTCTGATCAAAGGGACGCGGCCCCTTCACGCCAACTATGAAGTGATTCGCGCGCCCGAGGGACGCGCGGCCGTCCAGGACATCGTCGCCAAGAACATCACGCATCTGAAGATCTGGCTCGGCGATCGGGGCGGCTCGTACCCGGCGATGCCGTGGCAGGTCTTCGACGCGATCATCGAGGAGGCGCACAAGAGCAACGTCCGGGTGCACGCGCATGCGACGACCATCCGGGATCAAAAGGACGCGCTGAGAGCTGGCGCGGACGTGCTCGTGCACATGGTTCAGAACGCGCCGATCGACGACGAGCTGAGCGCGCTCGTGCGCGAGAAAAAACCGTACTGGGCCACAGTGATCGCTCTGGGTGATCGGAGCGACGTGTGCGAGAACGACCCGTTCTTCACTCAATCGCTGTCCGAGAAGATCATCGCTGACATCCGGGCGACGGCGTGCAATCCGAATCCGAACGCGGCCACACGCGACGCGAGGCTCAAGGAGAACTTCATGAAGATGATCCAGTCGGGCGCGCGGCTGATTCTTGGCGCCGACACGGGCATCCGTCCGGGCAATGCGTTCGGGTCTGGCGATCATCACGAGATCGCCAACTGGGTGCACCTGGGACTCTCGCCCGCCGACGCCATCATCGCCGCGACGTCGCGGCCAGCCGAGGCGCTGGGCCTCACCGACGTGGGCACGCTGGCTCAGGGCAAGATGGCCGACTTCATCGTCCTGAACGCGAACCCACTCGACGACATCAAGAACACTCGCCAGATCGCCAATGTGTACTTGCGCGGCGCACGACTCGATCGCGAGGCGCTCCTCGCCAAGTGGAAGAAAGTAGATTCGACGCAGTAGTCAAGAAGCGCTGACCGGGCCGGTGATGTGCCGTGACAGGTTGACGCCGCTCAGAAGAACAAGCGCACGAGGCTCGCCGCAGCTCCCTTCGGCGTGACGACGAACAGGTTCGCGTAATCGTCATTGCCGATCGTCACCGTTTCCGAAACGCCCAGCCGTTGCAGGATGGTCGGCACCGTGTTCGAGTGCCCGACGATCAGGATGCGATCGCCATCGCGTGCGGTACGCACCGCCGCCACGACGCCGTCGATGTCGTCCGCTTTCAAGATGCGCGGCGTCAGCCGCAAGGCGTCGGCCAGCGGCTGCGCCGTCTGCGTCGTGCGCTGCCGCTCCGTCGTGTAGATCGCCGAGATGCCGGCACCGGTGAGCATTTCCGCAAGGCGCGTCGCCCTCGCCTGGCCGGCAGCCGACAACGGCGAATCGGCCGAGTCGTCCAGCCGCTCCGCGTGGCGGACGACAATCGCCGTGGCCTGCGCGGTGGCCGTGATCGGGATGGCCGTCAGAAGGAGAGCCGCGAGAATCTTGCGCCAGCGCGTCATGACGCGAGTATACGACTCCACCCATCGTCCAGGCGTGATGTAGGATTCGTAGGTGAGGTCATGTCGGACGGTTGTGACCCTCGCGACTCTGGGGTTGCTGACCGCAGGCTGTGGCTCCAGCGCGATGGATTTTCAAACCTTCCTCGATATGCCCCTTCCGCCGCACGTCAAAGTGCTGCGCATGGACGGCAACTGGGGGGCGGATCCGTGGCGCTGCTGGGAGATCTCTCCCGCCGACGACGACCTGAAGCGAGCGCTCGTCGCCAGATGGAAGTTGGCCCCCGACCCGCAGGCGTTTCATGGAGTCGCGAGCGGCGACCACATCTACTGCCGGTATGAGGATTTGACAGAGAGCTACTCTGGCAACTCCGACTCGTACCGGGCTGTAGGCATCGATCTCACCAGAAAGATACTGGTGGTGTACTTCTACAACGGTTGAAGTGTGATGAGCAGACTCGAGGACTGCGAGGCCTGCTACAGGAGAACGCTCATGCGTCCGACCGGGTTCAAGGCCGCCGTGTTCGCCCTCCTGGTCTTCCTGACGGTCGCGGGTGGTGTCTTCGAGCCCGCGATTTCCGCGCAAGCGCAGGCACGTCAGGACGACCCGGTTCAAATCCTCGTGGATCGTCTCAACCTCGAGAAATACAAGGCCACGATCAAGGCGCTGACGCAGTTCGGCGATCGTCTGCAGGGGACCGATCGAAACAAGGCGGCCATCGACTGGATCGAAGCGCAGCTGAAGAGCTATGGCTGCGCGCCCGAGCGCCTTCGTTACGTCTACAAGCCGGCCTCGCCGGCCACACCGCCACCGCCGGCGGCGCCGGCCTCGCCGCACATTGGCAGCGGCGAGGTGCGCACTGGACCCGGCGGCTCACGCCTCCGCGGCATGACCGGCTCGCACTCGGGAGGCGGTCCCGGCGGCACCGATCTGGACGCTCAGCCGGACCCGAGATTGCGGACGTTGAACGCGCAGTCGGCGCCGCCCGGTCCCCGGGAGGAGGTCTACTGCACAAAGGTTGGGACGGGTCACCCCGGCGAGATGTACATCGTCGGGGCCCACATGGACGGTCGCGGCCTGGGCGAAGCTGCCGACGACAACGGCTCCGGCACGGCGCTAGTGATGGAACTGGCCCGTGTCTTCAGCGGCCCCAACGTTCAGACCGACCGATCGATCCGTTTCGCGCTCTGGAACAACGAAGAAGGGGGGCTCGTCGGATCGAACGCGTACGTCGAGCAGCGCGCGCCGTTGCAGGGCAAGGAAGACCCCGCTGGGTCGGGGCGCTACCCCGAGCCCAAATGGCTCGGCATGATTCAGCACGACATGATGCTCTGGGACCACGGCATGCCCCTTGCCGACGGCTCGTTCAATCCCGAACAGCGTCCCGAGGCCGACGTCAACATCGAGTTTCAGTCCACGTCGAAGCTGGCTGACCAGGCCATGAAACTGGCGTTCCTCTTCCGTGACGCCAACGAGAAGTACGCCACCGACTACCCCGCCGCCGTGGGGCACCACATGACCAACACCGACTCGACGCCGTTCATGAACCTGGTGCCGGCGATCAGTCTTCGTGAGAACGAGCGAGGCATGCAGACCGGGGCCGGCTGGAATCCGCACTACCACCAGCCGACCGACCAGTATTCGTCCTATTCGGACAAGGATTTCCGGCTGGGCCTGAACGCCGCACAGACGACGCTGGGAGGTGTCGCACGGTTGGCCGGCGTGACGGTGAAGAAGTGATCTTGCGCGTTCCACACCCACTTGCAGGAGGCGACGCGTGGCCCTCGTGGTTCTTCTGAGGGGCGCCAACGTCGGTGGTCACAGAACCTTCCGGCCGTCCACGCTCGCCGGGCAATTGAAGCATCTTGGCGCCGTCAACATCGGCGCCGCCGGCACTTTCGTCATCAGACGGTCAGTGAGACGGGTGCAACTGCGCCGTGAATTCGCCGATCGGCTGCCCTTCGATGCGCACCTGACGATCTGCCGCGGACACGAGATCGTCGAGCTGCTGTCTCGCGACTTCTTTCAAGAGGGCCGGGTTCGCCGCGACATCGTCCGCTTCGTGAGCGTGCTGTCCCGGCTTCCGCGAACGTCCCCGTCGCTCCCGCTCGACCTTCCCTCGAACGGCAACTGGCTGGTGAGAATTCTCGCGAGGGAGCACCGATTCGTGGTGGGGCTCTACCGCCGACGCATGAAAGTAATCGGCACTCTCGGGACGTTGGATCGTGTGTTCGGCGTCCCGGTGACGACGCGCAACTGGAATACCTTCCGCGCGATCGCTCGCGTGCTGGCCTCACGTGGTCCTTCATAATCGGCACACCGGGGAAACGCTGGCCTTGCGACGCATCGCGCAGGACGGCCAGGTCTGTCTGGAGCCGAAAGAGACGCTGCCCCCTCACAAAGAAGGGCCGCCACTCCACGTCCACTTCGCCGAGACCGAGGAAGGACCGATCGTGGCCGGCACGCTGTCGGCGATCGTCGACGGGCAAACGGTGATGTTTGGTGCGGGACAGAGAGCGACGTTTCCTGCCGGATCCGTACACCGCTGGTGGAATGACGGCGACGAGATGCTCGTCTTCAAGGGATTGGTCCGGCCCGTCGTGGATCTAGACCGATATCTTCGAGCGGTCTTCGAGGTGCTGAACAGCGGATCGTCTGATCGGCCGCCGCTCTTCCACATGGCGCATGTCGCCTGGCGCCACCGACGCACTCAATCGCTGCGCATTGTCCCGCCGTGGATTCAAACGGTCGTATTACCGGCCCTCGTGTTGATCGGGACCGCACTGGGACGCTATCGCGGTACGAGCTGGCTGGGGTGTCCGGCCCGCTGCATGGACGCTCCGCTCGCGGAGGCCGACGGGCCATTGCAGAGCGGCGGCTAGCGACTTGTCGACCAGCGTGCTTGCGCCCATCGGTGCGATCGCCGTCTTCGTCGCCATTTTTGCCATCGCGACGCTGCGGCGCGTCCATCTCGGCATCCTGATGTTTCCCGCCGCGTGCGCGACGGGCGTGGTGCTGGCGGCGATGCCCTTGAGGGATGTCGTCAATGGCTTTCCCATCAACATCCTCGTGCTCATTGCGGGTGTGACCTATTTTTTCGGCATCGCGCAGATCAACGGCACGACCGACCGTGTCATCGCCGCTCTGCTCAAGCGGACCGGAGCGCGGCCGGCGACATTGCCGGTCGCTTTCTTCGTGCTCGCCGCGATCGCGGCAGCAATGGGCTCACCGCAGGCCGGGCTCGCGACAGCGCCGCTCGGCATGCCGGTCGCACGACGAGCGGGCGTGGACTCTGTGCTGATGGCCATCGCCATCAATTCCGGCATCAGCGCCGGCTCCTTCGCTCCCACCAGCCTCTTCGGCATCGTCACCTACCGGATTGCCAGGCAAGCCGGAATCGATCTGAATCCCTTCGCCCTGCTCGCTGTCGCCGTGGTCGCCAACCTTGCTCTGTTGATGCTGGCACTTGCCATGTTCGGTCGAAACCGGCTCGTGACGCGTGCCGACGATGACTGGACCATCGGCGCCCGGTCCGCGGCCGCGGCCAGGACTACCGTGGTTGACAGCCCATTCCGTTCGCATCAGATTGCGACGATCGGGTGCATGGTCGGCCTCATCGCCAGCATCCTGGCCTTTGCGGTCATGGGCGTCGAGCCAGACATCGGCGTGATCGCGCTCGGCTTGGGCGGCGTGCTGGTGCTCCTCGAGCCCTCGCTCGGCCCGCCGGCTCTGTCGAAAATCGATTGGTCGACTGCGTTCGTCGTCGGCGGCATCGTCACGTTCGTCGGCGTGCTGCAGAAGCTGGGTGCCGTCGACATGCTCGGGCGAGGCGCCATCAGCCTCGGCACGCCGCTGCTGGCCGCGCTCGTGGTGTGCATGATCGCCGCGCTGGTGTCGGCGTTCGCCTCGACGACCGGCGTGCTGGCCGCACTGGTGCCGTTGGCCGTGCCCTTGGCGCTGTCGGGCAGAGTCGCCGGATGGGCACTCATCACCGCGCTGGGCGTCTGCGCCACCATCGTCGATGCGTCGCCGTTCTCGAACACGGGCGCGACGCTGATTGCCTCGGCTGCTGAAGAAGACCGGCCGCGTTTGAGATCCTTGCTGACGAGATGGGGGATGGCGATGGTCGTCGCCGGACCGATCGTCCTCCTTCCGCTGCTCGTGCTTCTGAGCCGTCTCTAGCCAGACGACACCGTCGGCCGGGCCGAGCGATCGAGTGATTCAGGCGATCGCTCCAGCGCGGTGCTATCGTTAATTACTCCGCCTTGATGAGCAGGATCGCGACGGGCGCGGCAGACGGTGCGGCGAGGCTGAGATGGTGTATGAAGCGACCGCCCACGACCGGAGAGAGTGAGCATCTCGAGAAGGCGATCGGCCGGTATTCGCCGGACGTCGCGGCGACGGCTCGCGCCAGCCTGAAGAAGCTGCGGGCGCGCTTTCCAGGTGCACGGCAGCTCGTTTACGAACGCCGCGGCTCGCTGCCGATCGGCTTCGCTCCGGCGGACGGTGGCGCGGCGGTCTTCTCCCTGGTGCTCTACCCGAGGTGGGTGCGGTTCTTCTTCATCGAGGGTGCGGCCATCGACGATCCCGAAAGCCGTCTCGAAGGCAACGGCAGTCAGGTCCGCTCAATCCGTGTGGACAAGAGCGCGGCGGTCCTCGACGATCCCTACATTCGCCGGCTGATGGCGCAGGCCCTGAAGGTGGCTGGGGCGGATCTGAAGTCGGGAAGTGGTCACATCGAGCTGAGGTCGAAGATCTCCGCGTAGCGTGAACCTGTCACCTGGTCCAATCGTATCAGCCTGACGGAGGCGCCTCATGATGTTCAAATGGAAGTTGGCCTGTTCGTTCTGTGGCCGGAGCGCCGCCGAGGTCGAGAAGTTGGTCGCGGGCCCCCGCGTTTACATTTGTGATCGTTGCGCGGCGGAAGCCATTCGAATCATGAACAGCTCCAGCAGCGCCGACGCGCCGCAGATTGGGACAAGAACGGACGGCTAGAGCTCGACGGTCATCCGTCATTTGCTGCTGCGCCAAGCGGGAGCCGTCATCAATCCTTGCAGGGAGGGCCTGTGGACGAACAATCACTCTTCGTCAAGTTCTGGACTCACGAGTCGGCGACCACCCGCAACGTGCTCGGGAGAATTCCCGAAGGCTCTGACTACCGCCCGGATCCGAAGTCACGCACGGCACAGCAGATCGCCTGGCAGATCGTTTGCGAGGAACGGATGATCATCGACGCGCTCGAAAGCGGGAAGGCCGAATGGGCGCCGCCGCCGATGCCGGAGACGATGAAGGGGGTGGTGCAGGCGTACGAGCAGCAGAGCGCACGAATGGCCGACCGATGGAAGGCCGTGCCCGCTGATCGCTGGAATGGCACGCTCGAGTTCTTCGGCCGTCAGCGGCCAGCGTCGCCGATGGCCTGGAGCTTCCTGTTCGATATCGTCCACCACCGCGGCCAGATCAGCACCTACTTGCGGCCGATGGGCTCGACCGTGCCGCAGATCTACGGGCCGAGTGCCGACGAGCCATAGGACCCATGAGGGTGCAGAATTGCTCGTGGCCAATCGGTGAGCGATAAGGCCGTGCTCGCCTATCTCTGGACTCTGCCGAACACCGCCATCGGCCTCCTGTTCGTTCCGGTCGTGGGCCTGACCAGGGGCGGACTCCAGGTGGTCGACGGCGTGCTGGAAATTCACGGCCCGCCTGTCGCGTGGATGCTGCGCCACTGCGTGCTGCTACCCGGCGGCGCCAGTGCGATGACGTTCGGACACGTGGTGCTGGGGCGCGATAGATACGCGC
>JBKPSC010000297.1:0-10931 GCA_046734915.1 Acidobacteriota bacterium
TCGGGGGTGTACTGGGCGTCCATGATCACGGCCGCCGCGCCGGCAGCAAAGCCTGCGAGAGCGGCGTCTGTCCGGGCATCCCCAAACTCATGGTCGGTGGCATAAACCAGGTCACCGTTGTCGCCTTTGATCCGGCACGCCATCGATCCGCCTGGATGCGTCAAAGGCAGCGCGCTGACCTCGAACCCTCCCGCGGTAAATGTCGGACCTTCGAGGAAGGACATGTATGGGGCCGAGGCAAGCTCGTCCAGCGTGAGCGGAAAGTGAGGCTTGCCGAATAGCGTCTCGAGCCACTCGGGATTGGCATCTCGCAGCGCGGGCCCCACGACGCGCACCGTCCTGCCGCGCTGGAAGAACGGCCTGAAGAAGGGCAGGCCTTGCACGTGATCCCAGTGGTAGTGCGACAGCAGGATTGCGAGCGGCAGCGGAGCCGCATCGAGAGCCGCGCCGACGCCGACGAGCCCAGTGCCCGCGTCGAGGATCAAGTAGCGGTCGGCGGCGGCGTCGGACAGCTCTACGCAGGGCGTGTTGCATCCCGTCTGCACTGACTGATCAGTCGCAAAGGGCACCGACCCACGCACGCCCCAGAACTTCACCTGCATCAGCGGTATCGTAGCTGAACGTCAGCCGGATTCTGACCGGCAGATCCCGTAGACTACCGCCATGACTGCATCGCGCGGCGCGCGGCTCGCCGCGGCCACACTCACTTTGGTGCTGCTCACGTCAGTCGCGGCCGCCCAGTTCCGCCAGTTCCGGCGTGGATACGGCGACGGCCCGTCGCGCGTCGCGGAGTTCGAGGATTTCGACGGCTCGTTTCAATTCTGCCGGGTCATCTTCCGCGCGGACCGGCGCGGATACGGCAGCAGCTGGAACGTCGACTCACCGCGTGCCGATCAGAACCTGTCGATTCGATTGTCGGAGCTGACCAAGACGTCGGTCGGCATGGATGCCGATGGCACGCCCAAGCACGTCTACATCCGCCTGTCGGATGCGACACTCTTCCGCTGCCCGTTCATCATGATGACCGAGGTCGGATCGGCGTACCTCGACGACAAGGAAGCGTCGAATCTGCGCGAGTATCTGGTGAAGGGCGGATTTCTCTGGGCTGACGACTTCTGGGGCACCGCCGCGTGGGAATACTGGGAGGCTCAGCTCAGAAAGGCGCTTCCGTCCGGACAGTATCCCGTCGTCGAGCTCACCGTCGATCACCCGATGTTTCATACGTTGATGACGGTCGACCACATCCCGCAGATTCCGTCGATCAACTTCTGGGGCGGACCGGGCGGGCCGACGTCGGAGCGAGGCGCTGACAGCGCTGTCCCGCACGCGCGGGCCATCAATGACGACCACGGACGCATCATGGTCCTGATGACGCATAACACCGACATCGGCGACTCGTTCGAGCGTGAGGGCGACAGCCGGGCGTACTTCCTGCAGTTCTCTGTCCAGGGTTACGCGCTGGGCATCGATACCTTGATCTACGCGATGACTCACTAGCTGGGCAGGGAGGGCGAGGGGCTGGAAGGCAGGGTGGGCAAAACCGGACCTTAACCTCCCTGCCCCCGCCCTCCTCGCCTTCCCTGCCCTCCCTGCCTTCCCTGCCCTCCCTGCCGTCCCTGCCCTCCCTGCCTTCCCTGCCTTCCCTGCCCCACCTGCCCTACCTGCCCTTCTGCAACCGATACACCCGCCCGCTGTCGTCCTCGTGAACCAGACTCAGTCGCTCCGCGAACGCGTGCAGACGGGCGTCGACGGCGGCCCACTCGTCGGCGGCGTACAAGTCACGATGGACGACGACGAAGGTGACGCCGAGATTCTCCAGAGACGAGACGCTCTTATCGTCGGGGAAACCGAGCAACTGCTGGTACAGCTCGCTGTGCAAGGCGGGACGGACGCCGCTGTAACCGTGAACGGTCTTCTGCCAGTGCGCAGTCGAGTGCAGCATGAAGAGCGTCTGCCGCCGCTCCCGTCGATTGATGTCGCGGCTGTCAGCCAGCGGCAGTTCGGCCACGACAAAAGGCGCCGGCTGTGTCGCGAGCCAGCGCTCGGCCGGAGGGATGTCGAGACGATACGGCTCGGTCCCGAGAGGAAACGCCGCAAACTCCGCGAGGAGCAACACCGCAACCGCGACGGCAAGGCCTCGCGAGCCCGACACGCGGCTGGCCAACCGATCGAAGCCGAAGCCGGCCAGCATCGCCAGCCCGAGCCCGGCCAGCAGGACGAATCGTGACGGCGCCCGGATGAAGTTCAGTCCGGGCAGCCAGTAAACGAACGGCCACAGTCCAATAGGCGGGCCAGCGGCAAGCCACAAGGCGAGCAGCGTGATTGCGGCGTAGCAGACCCGCGGATCCGCGAGCCGGGTCCGCAGGCTCGCGGATCCAGCGGATGATTCGAGCGGACGGGGCAGCAGGAACGCCAATGACGCCAGGACGATCGGCAGGACACCCGGAAAGAGATACGCGCCCGCAGTCTCGTTGATTCGCGCGTCGGGGAGAAACAGCGACAGCAATGCGACCTGCGCGTGCGACGGCGAAGCGAGAAAGCTGGATGCGGGAACGGCCCAATCCTCCAACGTGCGTCGCAGTCCCATCTCACGTTGCACATTGATGTACGGGACGATCGACGCCATCAACGGCGTCGCGATGAGGATGCCCTGCCAACCGATGTCGCGGCCGAGGCGAAGGAAGTCTATCCGGGAGCCCCATGACAAACGCCATACGAACACGACGCCCAGCGACACCGCGGCAAAGACCGCCCCATGGCCACTCGTCAGCGCCTGTAGAACAAAGAACAGGATCGTGAACCAGAGGTCACGGCGACTTCCGCGATCGAGATACGAATGAAAGCGGCCCAGGGCGAACGGCATCCACGGCAACGCCACGAGGTGCAACTGATCCAGCCGGAGGAACAGCGGCGGCGCGAACGCGTAGATGAGCCCACTCAGTGTCGCTCCAGTGGTGGTGATGCCCAGACGTCGCGCCAGACTGACGGCGCCCATTGCCTTCAGCACACACGAGACAAGCGCCACCAGATTCATCGCCAGCACCGGATTGCCGCTCATCCAGAGCACAGGTGCGGCAATCAGCGAGCTGCCAATGAGATTTTCGGAATAGGCGAGGGTCAGCGCCTGCGGGTAATAGATGTTCGCGTTGAAGATCTGCAGCGGGCTCGTCGCCAGAGCATGAGCGTCCCAGGCAAGGATCCACATGAAGAGATCGGTGTCCGGCGACGTGGACAGCACGCGACGCGCCGGATCGATTGAAAGCGGATAGGCGAGCAGGACCGTGATCGCGCCGTAGAGCGCGAGGAGGCGCCGGGACACCGGGCGATTTTACCCGGCTCGGGCTTGGAGTTTGGGTTGCGCGGACTTGGCGAGGTGTTCGCGGAAGAATCAGGCCGCGCGCCGTACGTCGTTCTCGACCTGGCCGTCTCGGATATGAATCGCGCGGTACGCAAACGCCGCCACATCAGCCTCGTGAGTGACCAGCACGATCGTATTGCCTGCCTTGTGGAGCCGCTCGAAGACGCCCATGATCTCGAGTCCGGTTTTCGAATCCAGATTGCCGGTCGGCTCGTCGGCGAGCAGGATCGACGGATTGTTGACCAGCGCCCGGGCAATGGCGACGCGTTGCCGCTGGCCACCCGAGAGCTCGTTCGGCCGGTGGTTCACGCGCTGCGCGAGCTCGACTTTCTCCAAGGCGCCCCGCGCGCGAGCCTCGCGATCGCGCGCAGCCACGCCGGCGTAGACGAGCGGGAGCTCGACGTTGCGCAGCGCCGTGGCACGCGGCAGCAGATTGAAGGTCTGAAAGACGAAGCCGATCTCTTCGTTGCGGATGCGGGCCAGCTCGTTGTCGTTCATCTGGCTGACCTGCTTGCCGTTCAGGAGGTAGGAGCCCTTCGTCGGCGTGTCGAGGCACCCAATCAGGTTCATCAACGTCGACTTCCCCGAGCCAGACGGACCCATGATGGCCACGTACTCGCCGCGCTCGATCTGGATGGAGACGCCCCGCAGGGCGTGAATCTCCTCTTCGCCCATTTTGTAGGTCTTCCAGAGATCGACCGTTTCGATGAGTGCCATAGTCTCTGACCTGAGACGGACGGCCTGGTCCGCCGGTTCCCTCAGCCCCGCTCTTCGTCGTAGTTCGCTTTGAGCCTGGCGACCACCGCTGGATCGGCGAGCGTCGTGGTGTCCCCGAGTGCCTTGCCTTCCGCGATGTCACGCAAGAGACGCCGCATGATCTTGCCCGATCGGGTTTTCGGCAGATCCGCCGTAAACAGGATGTCGTCCGGACGCGCGATCGCGCCAATCTTCTTGACCACGTGCTCTTTGAGCTCCTCGACGCGCTCGCTGCCTGCGTTGACACCCTCCTTGAGCGTCACGAACGCGGCGATTGCCTGCCCCTTCAGCTCATGCGCTCGGCCGACGACCGCCGCTTCGGCCACACTCGGATGATCGACGAGCGCGCTCTCTACCTCCATCGTGCCGATGCGGTGACCGGCCACGTTGATTACATCGTCGACCCGGCCGAGGAGCCAGAAATTGCCCTCGGCGTCGCGTTTGGCACCGTCGCCGGTCACATAGACGCCGGGGCCCCACTTGCTGAAGTACTGCCTGGCGTAGCGCTCGGGGTCGCCGTAGATTCCGCGCAGCATGGCCGGCCACGGGCGGGTCAGCGCGAGAAGGCCGCCGCCGACCTCGATGATGTCGCCCTTCTCGTTGCGGATTTCAGCGGCAATGCCCGGAAATGGCCGAGAGGCCGACCCAGGTCGCAGGGTCGTGACACCGGGTAGCGCCGTAATCATGATGGCGCCGGTTTCGGTCTGCCACCAGGTGTCGACGACCGGGCAGCGCTCGCCGCCAATGGTCCGGTAGTACCACACCCACGCCTCGGGATTGATCGGCTCGCCAACGGATCCGATCAGCCTCAGCGACGACAGATCGTGCGCCTTTGGAAATGCGGTCCCCCAACGCATGAAGGCGCGGATGGCCGTCGGCGCCGTATAGAAAATGGTGACCCCGTAGCGCTCGATCAGCGACCAGAAGCGATCTTTCTGCGGCCAGTCCGGCGCGCCTTCGTACATGAGCACCGTCGCACCGTTCGCGAGCGGGCCGTAGACGACGTAGCTGTGCCCGGTGACCCAGCCGATATCGGCCGTACACCAATACACGTCGTCGTCCCGCAGGTCGAACACCAGCTTCGTCGTCGTGTAGGTGCCAACCAGGTAGCCGCCGGTCGTGTGCACGATGCCCTTGGGCTTCCCGGTGGTCCCGGACGTGTAGAGGATGTACAGCATGTCCTCGGCGTCCATCACTTCGGGCGTGCATTTGAGCGGCGCGTCCTGCATGAGACGGTGATACCAGTGGTCCCGCCCTTCCTTGACATGCACCGGTATCGGACCGGCGCCGCGTTGAACCAGGATCACATTGGCAATCGACGGCGTGTCGTTCAACGCCTCGTCGGCGATTTGTTTGAGAGGAACGAGCTGGCCGCGGCGGTAGCCGCCGTCGGCCGTGATGAGGAGTGTGGCCTTGGCGTCGTTGATGCGATCGCGAAGGGACTCGGCGCTGAACCCGCCGAATACCACGCTGTGAACCGCGCCGATACGCGCGCAGGCCAGCATCGCAATGGCCAACTCGGGGATGAGTGGTAGATAGATTGCCACTCGATCGCCCTTCTTCACGCCGAGCGACCTGAGAACGTTCCCGAACTGGCTGACCTCGCGATGCAAGTCGTAGTACGTGTAGGTACGGCGATCACCAGGTTCGCCCTCCCAGATGAGAGCGGCCTTGTTCCGGCGCGAGCCCGCGAGGTGTCGATCGAGACAGTTGACGCTGGCGTTCAGCTTGCCGCCGATGAACCATTTCGCATGCGGCGGCTGCCAGTCGAGCACGCGGTCCCACGGAGCCGACCACTCAAGCTCGCCGGCAAATCGCGCCCAGAACGCTTCCGGATCCTTCTCCGCTTCGCGGTAGAGCGTCTCGTCCGAGACCCGCGCGGCGGCACGGAAGTCGGCCGGAGGCGGAAAGGCCCTGTCTTCTCGGAGCAGATCGTCGTACTCCGCAGCTTTGTTATCGCTCATCGGCGGGAAGGATAGCGTACCGGTGGCGCTGGTGTCGGCGCTAGCTCTGGCTGCTGAAGGGGACGTCGATCGTACCTGGCGGCGTCGGCGGAGCCGGCTTCCT
Organism: Acidobacteriota bacterium; assembly: GCA_046734915.1. Classification (GTDB taxonomy): domain Bacteria; phylum Acidobacteriota; class Vicinamibacteria; order Vicinamibacterales; family CAVVIG01; genus VFZL01. The sequence continues at coordinate 6,182 of JBKPSC010000297.1, forward strand.
GAACAGCGCAGCGCCGGCCAGCCCGCCGAGGGCGCCAAAGGCGGGACCGACGAACAGCATGACGACGAAGCCGATCGCGATGCCAATGCCCGACATCGCCCCGTCGCTGATGTAGCGCTCGAATTCCGGCGGCATGTTTCGGCCCTGCGACAGGCGCTCGAACAGCGCCTGCTGCACCGGCCACATCAGCAGCGTGATGGGTATCGACAACAGCAAGGAGACGAATGCGCCGACCAATCCGGCGAGGAGCCCCACGAGCGCCCCATCACCGGCGGTGATCGGGAGCGCTTCGTTCTGCTGCAGCATGTAGGCCGCGACGCCACCCCCGACCAGCACCCAGAGGCAACAGCAGACATTGGCCGCCGCGACGATCGGCAGTGCCGAGAGCACGCCGATGACGAGTCCGCCGATGGCCGCCGGCTGGAAGTAGCGATGCTTAGTCGTAGTACTCCCGGCCGAGGTGAGTGATGAGCTCTTCGCCCTTGAGGTGCCGCAGCGTGTTCTTCAGCTTCATCAGCTGGATGAACAGGTCGTGCTCGGGGTACAGGTCCTTCGCATGCATCGGCGCCTTGAAGTAGAAGGACAACCACTCCTGGATCCCTGACATGCCGGCCCGCTTGGCCAGATCGAGGAAGAGCGCCGAATCGAGCACGATCGGCGCCGCGAGAATGCTGTCGCGACAGAGGAAGTTGATCTTCAACTGCATCGGGTAGCCGAGCCAGCCGAAGATGTCGATATTGTCCCAGCCTTCCTTGTTGTCGCCGCGCGGCGGGTAGTAGTTGATGCGGACGACGTGCGAGAGCTCCTGGTAGAGATCCGGATAGAGCTGCGGCTGGAAGATGTAGTCGAGCGCCGACTTCTTGCTCTCCTCCTTCGTCTTGAACGACTCCGGATCGTCGAGCACTTCGCCATCGCGGTTGCCGAGGATGTTGGTCGAGTACCAGCCGCGGACGCCGATCATCCGCGCCTTCAACCCCGGGGCGATGATCGTTTTGACCAACGTCTGGCCGGTCTTCATGTCATTGCCCGCCAGCGGCGCCTTCGTTTGTGCCGCGAGCTCGAGCATTGCCGGGATGTCGGCCGTCAGGTTGGGCGCGGCGTTCGCGAACGGCAGCCCTTCGCGCAAGGCAGCGTAGGCGTAAATCATGCTGGACGGGATGGCGTCATCGCTCTGCTCGAGGCCCTTTTCGAGCGCCGCGAGGGACTGGTGCACCGGGCCTTCTTTCATGTAGACCTCGGTGCTGCCGCACCAGACCATCGCCAGCCGATCGCACTGGTGCTTCGACTTGAACGCCCGGATATCGGCGATGAGCTGCTCGGCCAGATCTTTCTTGCTCTTGCCTTTCTTGACGTTCGGCCCGGACAACCGCTTCACGTACCGCTGATCGAACACTGCCGGCATCGGCTTGATCGCTTCGAGGTCGCCGCGCACCGAGTCGAGCAGCGATCGTTCGAGCACCCCGGCGGTTCGCGCCGCGGCGTAGCAGTCCTCTTCGAAAATGTCCCACCCACCGAACACGATGTCGCCGAGCTGTGCCAGCGGCACGAAGTCATTGATGCGCGGCGATCGGCCTTCCGTCCGTTTGCCGAGCCGGATTGTGCCCATCTGCGTCAGTGAGCCGATCGGTTTCGCGAGGCCTTTCTTGATAGCGAGAACGCCGGCAATCGTCGTCGTGCTCACGGCTCCCAGGCCGACGAGCAGGACACCCAGACGGCCATGCGCAGGAGCAATGTCTACTGGTGTGGGCACGACGAAAAACTATATAACAGGTGTTGCCATGTTTCTGAATCCATTCGGCCGCCGCGACAATCCGTTCACGCTCGTCATCGGCATGTCAGGCGTGAAGATGGGCGATCGCATGCTGCAGATCGGATGCGGCGATGCCGCGCAGCTCGCGGCCGTGGCGAGCAAGGTCGGTCTCTCCGGTCGAGCCACTGCGGTCGTCGCCGATGCTGGCACGGGGGCACGAGTCGAGAAGGCCGCGTCGAAGGCCGGTGTGCTGATCGAAGTGCTGGTGGCGCCGCCGAACAACCTGCCGGTCGAAGAGAACGCGTTCGATCTTGCGATCATCGACGACACTGCGGCACAGTTCACCGACCTGAACGCCGAGCAGCGCGGCGCTGTCGTCCGCGAAACGGTGCGCGTACTCCGGCCAGGCGGGCGGGTGATGGTCATCGGATCGACACCAAGAGGCGGGCTCGGCGCGGCGTTGTCGCGCACGCATGCGGCTCACTCCGCCGATCCGACGGCGGCCCTGCAGTTAGACGGTTTTCGCACGGTGCGGCTGCTGGCCGAGCGCGACGGGCTCATCTTCTACGAAGGAATGAAAGCGCGCGAATCCAAAGGATGATCACGAACCAAGACGAAGAACCTCGAACCAAGAACCCAGAACCGCAGAACTGACGCGCGAAGCGCTATCCAACGAGCGTATGTTAAGCTCGCGCGCCATGCCGAAGTTCGCCGCCAATCTGACAATGCTGTTCAACGAGGTGGGGTTCCTCGACCGCTTCGAGGCCGCGGCACGCGCCGGCTTCAAGGGTGTCGAGTATCTGTTCCCTTACGACTTCGAGGCCGCGGATCTGAAGGAGCGTCTGCAGCGTCACGGCTTGAGTCAGGTGTTGCACAATCTGCCGGCCGGCAACTGGGGCGCCGGTGAGCGCGGCATCGCCTGCCATCCGGCGCGAGTCGGTGAGTTCGCCGACGGCGTCGATCGCGCCATTCACTATGCGCAGGCGCTGGGCTGCCCGCAGCTCAATTGTCTCGCCGGAATCGTCCCTTCAAACGTCACTGCCGCAGACGCTCGCGCAACGTTCGTCAGCAATCTGCGACTCGCCGCCCAGAAGTTGAAGGGCGCCAACATCCGCCTGCTCATCGAGCCGATCAACACGCGCGACATCCCGGGCTTCTTCCTGACACACACCAAGCAGGCGCTGGCGATCATCGACGAGGTCGGCGCCGACAACCTGTGGCTGCAATACGACGTGTACCACATGCAGATCATGGAAGGAGACCTGGCGAAGACGATCGAGCGAAACCTGCCGCGCATCGCGCACATGCAGATCGCCGATCCGCCGGCGCGTAACGAGCCGGGCACCGGAGAGATCAATTACCGGTTCCTGTTGAAGTGGATCGATCGACTCGGCTACGACGGGTGGATCGGTCTCGAGTACAAACCGGCTGGCCGTACTGAAGACGGACTGGGGTGGATGTCATGAACGTCGGCTTCATCGGTCTGGGCATCATGGGCAAGCCCATGGCCCTCAACTTGATCAAGGGCGGGCATCAACTCTTCCTGCATTCCCGCAGCGGCGTGCCAACGGAACTGACGGCAGCAGGCGGCACGGCCTGCCAGAGCGGCAAAGAGGTGGCCCAACGCGGTGACGCGATCATCACGATGGTGCCCGACACGCCGGATGTCGACAAAGTGCTGTTTGGCGCCGACGGCGTCGCCGCCGGCCTGTCACGGGGCAAGACCGTCGTCGACATGAGCTCGATCTCGCCAATCGAGACGCGTAAGTTTGCGGCTCGGATCAATGAGCTCGGCTGCGACTACGTCGATGCGCCGGTGTCGGGCGGGCAAGTCGGGGCGCAGAATGCGGCCCTCACGATCATGGCCGGCGGTCCGCAGGCCGCATTCGATCGCGTCTCGCCCCTCTTCGCGCTGATGGGCAAGAACATCACGCTCATCGGCGACAACGGGGCGGGGCAAATCTGCAAAGTAGCCAACCAGATCATCGTCGCGCTCAATATCGAGGCCGTCGGAGAAGCTCTGGTGTTTGCATCCAAGGCCGGCGCCGATCCGGCTAAAGTCCGTCAAGCCTTGATGGGAGGGTTCGCTTCCTCACGCATCCTCGAGGTCCACGGCGAACGGATGATCAAGCGGACCTTCGATCCAGGGTTCCGCATCGAGCTCCATCAGAAGGATCTGGCGCTCGCCTTGTCCGGGGCGCGCGCACTTGGCGTGTCACTGCCCAACACCGCTACGGCTCAGGCACTCTTCAACGCCTGCAGCGCCGATGGCGGAGCAAGGTGGGACCACTCGGCGCTGGTGAAAGCGCTCGAGAAGCTCGCTAATCACGCCGTCGCCTGATACGAGCGTCTGTCCTGACCAGAGCACACCGCGGCGGGCGCCGAACGACTCACCGCGGCCCCACCTGCGCCGAATGCTCGAAAAATGGCGCGCCAGCGACCTGGACGTGGCGGCAAGGCTTTTGCCTCTGTCCGCCCCATCCACCTGAAGGACCATGAAGGACGAAGTGTTTCACCCCTTCGAGATCGCGAGCGCCGCAGGCGTCCCGCTCGAGCAGGTCATCGCGGCCGTGGGCGCACGCGACATCTACCTGCCTCATCAAACCGCGGTGCTTCTGGGTCGGAAGCTGGCCCGGCTTTCCCAGACCGGCGCAACGCACCTTCCTCTTTTCGCCGCCAGCTACGGACGTGCCGCTTTCGAAACGCCCATTAGGCTTCCCTTCGCCGCGGCCAGCGTGACCCAGGCACTGGTCCTCGGTACCTTGGTGATTGTCGGCCTGGGCACCGCCCGCGCAGTCGGTCAGGTGCCGGCCCCCCTCAACCCTCCCATCGAACCGGCGCGGCTGGTGTTCATCGCGAGCCCGGGGCCCGGAGGCGGTGGCGGCGGTGGAGGGCGCGCCGAGCCGGTCCCAGCCTCACAGGCACAGAGGCGCGGACAGCGTCAGCTGGGAAATCCCGTGGCCCCGGCGCCTCCCGTCGAACTCGAACAACCGACGATTC
>JBKPSC010000298.1:0-6667 GCA_046734915.1 Acidobacteriota bacterium
AGTGTAATCGGCGATCTTTTCCTTTTTGGCGGCGACGAGCAGCACCTCCATCGTGCCTTTGCCATCGGCGCCGGTGCCGGGATCGAGGATCTGGTAGTCGAGATTGACGTCCTGGATGTCGAAGGGGATGTACTGCTCGGCCTCCCAGTAGATGGACTCGGCGAGCTCGGCCTCGGTCATCACCGGCAGGCTGATCTTCTTGACGATGACCGCGCTGCCGGAGAGCGACGCCGCCACCTCTTTCGTCTTGAAGGCCTTGTTCTCGAACAGCCGTCGAATGGCGTCGGCCACGGCGCCGCCGTCGATAATCGCCCCGTCGACGATGCTGTCGGGCGGGATCGGCTCGGTGCCGAAGGCCGTCACCTTGAAGGCCTTGCCGGCGAGCTTGAGCTCGACGGCTTTGACGGCGCTCGATCCGATGTCGAGCCCCACGACTGCCTTGCTCTTGCCGAGACCAAACACCGGAGCGTCCTCGAGCGCGCTGGCCCGTCATCCGCAGCGGCAACATGCCGCCGGGGGTCGACGCCGCACCCGCTGCTATGCGCAGATCTGACGCGGAGGCGTGACGCGAACTCATCCGCAAAGGCAGTACCAGTCGAAAGCCGGGCAATCGGGTAGCAGACGGATGCACGGTTGAGAAAACTGCGATCGGCAGCGCCAGACTGCGGCGCAGTCGACTTACAGATCCGTCACGGGATCACAGGACTCGATAGCGCCGTGTGGCGCAAATGGACCGTCGTGGCGTCGGCAGCGATCAAAGGTGTGACGGCGGAGCCCATTCCGGTCAGTCGGCGGCTGGTCCGACTCACCAGCGAACCAGGCCTCACGCGCTGCTTGACACTGCTCAGAAACGCTCGTATGCTTTGGGTTTACCGTCGCTGGCGCCGTTCCCGCTGAGTGCGGCGGGCGCGGAGCGGGCTGGCGGCGTCCGGCACCTGACCCGGCTACCCCACAACTGGAATCGGGCGACGTGACGCGGCGGCTTCCGCCGGCGCACGCGCGGGCACGGCCAACGGGCAGCAAAGCAGCTCGCGCCGGGATGGGACCCGGCACACGACAGCGTGAGAGATGAAACGATAATGTCGACCTTCATGGCCACGGCGCAGATTGCGGGGACCGCTCATTGGCACGTCATCGATGCCGGTGACCAGGTGCTCGGTCGAGTCGCCACCGAGGCGGCGCGCCTCCTCCAGGGCAAGCACAAGCCTTCCTATACGCCGTTCATCGATACCGGCGATCACGTCATCATCGTCAATGCCGCCAAGGTCAAGCTGACCGGCCGCAAAGAAGACCAGAAGGTCTACCGCCAGCATTCGGGATACGAGGGTGGCCTCCGTGAGGACCGGGCGCGCACCGTGCGCCAGCGGCACCCGGAGCGGCTCGTCGAAGAAGCTGTGCACGGCATGCTGCCGAAGACGAAGCTCGGTCAGGCGATGTATCGCAAGCTCAAAGTGTACGCCGGTCCGGATCATCCGCACGCGGCGCAGAAACCCTCAAAGCGTGAGGTCGCGTAACGTGGCAGCTCAGTACTACGGCACCGGGCGGCGTAAGACATCAACCGCCCGCGTTTTCCTTCGCCCCGGCACCGGGGCCATCAGCGTCAACCACCGCGCCTTCGAATCGTTCTTCACGACCGAGGCTCTGCGTACGCAGATTCGCCGGCCGCTGCTCGTCACCGAGACCGCCGCGCAATTCGACGTGCTGGCGACCGTCGCCGGCGGCGGCGTTTCGGGGCAGGCCGGCGCGGTGCGGCTGGGCATCGCCCGAGCGCTCGTCGAGTACAACCTCGAGCTGCGCAAACGGTTGAAGACCGACGGGCTCCTGACGCGCGACGCCCGCGCGAAGGAGCGCAAGAAGTACGGCATGGCGGGAGCGCGCAAGCGCTTCCAGTTCAGCAAACGTTAGGGATCACGAGAATGCAGAATGCAGAGCTCAGAATTCAGAAGATCGACAGGGACGGGGCTGTCGTTCTGGGTTCGTCCTTCTGCATTCTGAATTCTGCATTCTGAAGTATCGGATTTCTATTCCTGGAGGACGCTTGGCCGCGATCGCGATGAAGGATCTGCTGGAGGCGGGGGTTCACTTCGGCCACCAGACCAAACGCTGGAACCCGAAGATGAAGGAGTACATCTTCGGCGAACGGAACGGCATCTACATCCTCGACCTGGGCAAGACGGTCAAGCTGTTCCGAGAAGCCGAGCAGTTCGTCAACCGGATTGCCGCCGAGAACCGCACGATCCTGTTCGTCGGGACCAAACGGCAGGCGCAGGACGTCATCGCCGAAGAGGCCCAGCGCTGTGGCATGTTCTACGTGAACGAGCGCTGGCTTGGCGGTCTCCTGACCAACTTCTCCACCATCCAGCGCAGCCTCGGCCGACTTCGCGATCTCGAAACGATGGCCACCGACGGACGGTACGACACGCTCTCGAAGAAGGAGATCGCCCGCAACGAGAAAGAGCGGCGCAAGCTGCAGAAGAACCTCGAAGGCATTCGCGGCATGTCCCGCCTGCCGGAGGCGGTCTTCGTCGTCGACACGCGCAAGGAGAAGATTGCCGTCGACGAGGCGCGCAAACTGAAGATTCCCGTCATCGGCATCGTCGACACCAACTGCGATCCCGATGAAGTCGACTTCGTGATCCCGGGCAACGACGACGCCCTGCGGGCCATTCGCCTGTTCGCGTCGCGCATCGCCGAAGCGGTCATCGAAGGCCGTGGCATGCGAGAGTCGGCTGACGCCGACGCCAACCGCGGCGGTGCCGGCGACGAAGGCGACGAGCCGTCGCGGGGCCGCCCTGTGCGCCGCGCCCGCGAGGCTGCTCCGGCCTCCGCCTAGTCCGCTTGAGGATTCACCCCGGTTCCCGCCGGCCTCAGCGGAGGCCGGCGTTTTCACGTACACCCCGTTCCACCCGGAGACAGACAGATGGCAGTCACGATTACCGCGGACCAGGTGAAGAAGCTGCGCGATCAGACCGGCGCCGGCATGATGGAGTGCAAGGCCGCCCTGGTCGAAGCCAGCGGCGACTTCGAGGAAGCGAACACGATTCTGCGCAAGCGGGGTTTGGCAAGCGCCGCCAAGAAGGCCGGCCGGGCGACCAGCGAGGGCCTGATCGGCCAGTGGCTGAGCGACGACCGTCAGGAGGGCATCCTCGTCGAGGTGAATTGCGAATCAGACTTCGTGGCTCGCACCGACGACTTCCAGCAGATGATCAAGGACGTGCTGGCGGCGATCAGAGCGGCGGGTTCGGGGGCAACTGAGTCGTGGCTGAAAGATCCCGACGGTCCGGTGCGGCAGCGCGTTGCCGGCGGCATCGCAAAGATGGGTGAGAACATGGGCGTGCCGCGCTTCGTCCGCTATGCGGGCCAAGGCCACGTCGGCCAGTACATCCACATGGGCGGCAAGATTGGCGTGCAGGTGGAGTTTGGCGGCGTCACCCCGGCCGTGGCGGCCCGGGACGAGTTCTCCACATTCGTCAAAGAGATCGCGATGCAGATCGCGGCGGCCAGTCCGTCGTATGTCGCCCGGACGGCGGTGCCGCCAGAAATCCTCGACAAGGAGCGAGCCATCTACAAGGCGCAGATGGAAGGCTCCGGCAAGCCGGCCAACGTCATCGACAAGATCGTCGAGGGCAAGCTCGGCGCCTTCTACGCGCAGGTCGTGCTGCCGGATCAGCCGTCGATTCGGGAGCCGAAGATGACCGTCGCGGAGGTGATCGCCGCCACCAACAAGACGCTTGGTGCGCCGATCACGGTCACGCGCTTCGCACGCCTCAAGGTCGGCGAGGCGGTCTAGGCACGAAAAGCCGCGTCGGACGCGCTTCGCCGACTCACGCACCGGGGCGGCGAAGCTCTCCGATCTATAATCTGGGGCCGTGACGGCGTCCCCGACCCCCGCCTACAAGCGCATCCTTCTGAAACTCTCCGGCGAAGCGCTCATGGGCGCCCAGAACTATGGGATCGACCCGGCCGTCGCCACACAGATCGCCAAGGACGTAGCCGACATCCAGACGATGGGCGTCGAAACGGCCATCGTCATCGGCGGCGGCAACATCTTTCGCGGCGTCGCGGCCAGCGCGCGTGGCATGGATCGGGCCACCGCGGACTACATGGGGATGCTGGCGACCGTCATCAATGCCCTCGCGCTTCAAGACGCGCTCGAACAGCAGAACGTCGTGACGCGGGTCGTGACCGCGATCGAGATGCGGGCCGTGGCCGAGCCGTTCATCCGCCGTCGCGCCATCCGCCATCTCGAGAAGGGGCGCGTGGTGGTCTTCGGCGGCGGTACGGGCAATCCGTTCTTCAGCACCGACACCGCAGCGGCATTACGCGCGATGGAGATCAAGGCCGACGTCATCCTGAAAGCCACGAAAGTGGACGGCATCTACACGGCCGATCCGATGAAGGACCCCGACGCGACGCGGTTCGATCGCATCTCGTACCTGCAGGTGCTCGAGCACGGCCTGAAGGTCATGGATGCGACCGCGATCTCGCTCTGCATGGACAACCGGCTGCCGATCGTGGTCTTCAACCTGCTGACTCCAGGCAACATCCGCCGCGCGATTTGTGGAGAGCCGGTCGGTTCGCTGGTCAGCGCCTAGTCTGCACGGGAGACGCACATCATGGATGTTCGCGACCTGAAGGGACTGTTCGGCGAGGCCACCAAGCGCATGGCTGCGGCGACCGAACATGTCCGGCACGAGCTGTCGGGGGTCCGCACGGGGCGCGCCTCGGTGACGATCCTCGACAGCGTGCACGTCGACGCTTACGGCACGAAGATGCCGCTCAATCAGCTGGCCGGACTGTCGGTACCCGAACCTTCCCTCATCATCGCGCAGCCCTTCGATCCGTCGCAGCTCGGGGCCATCGAAAAAGCCATTCGCGCCTCCGATCTCGGCCTGAACCCGTCAAACGACGGCAAGGTGATCCGGATTCCGATTCCTTCGCTGACCGAGGAACGGCGCAAAGAGCTGTCTCGGCACGTCCACAAGCTGGCGGAGGAAGGCCGCAATGCCGTCCGGCAAGTGCGCCGCGACGCCAACGAGCGGCTGAAAAAGCTGCTCAAGGACCACGCCATCTCGGAAGACGACGAGAAAAAGGGCCTTGACGAAGTGCAGAAGCTCACCGACAACCACGTGAAGCAGATCGACGAGCTTCAGAAGAAAAAGGATCAGGACCTGCTCGGTCACTGACCTAGCAATCGCCGAAGGTCACGCCCAGCGCCTTTGCCGTCAGCAGCAAGTCGAAGTCCGGCGGGACGGTCTTGGTTTTCCCGACGACGTCTCCTATCGGACGGGCGATGATGTCTGGCGGCGCGAAGGCCACCATGGTTCCGAAGTGGCCCTTCTGAACGAGCTCGACGGCCTTGCCCCCGAAGCGCGTCGCGAGCACACGGTCGAAACTTGTCGGCGCCCCGCCACGTTGCAGGTGACCGAGCACGACGGATCGCGTTTCCTTGCCAGTGAAGCGGCTCAGGGCTTCAGACACTTGGGCGCCCATACCGCCCAGGCGTTCCACGTATCCCTCGCGGGCTTCTTGAATGAGCGACAACTTGCCGCCTTTCGGGAACGCCCCTTCGGCGACCACCACGATGCTGAATCGGGCGCCCCACCGATCCCGTTCCAGCAGCCGGTCAGCAACGGCTTGAAGATCGAATGGGATCTCCGGAATCAAAATGGCGTCGGCGCCGCCGGCAACGCCCGCGTACAACGCAATCCATCCGGCATAGCGGCCCATGACTTCCGCGACGATGATCCGTCGATGCGCTTCGGCCGTCGTGTGGAGGCGATCGATGGCGTCGGTCGCAAAGGCGACCGCCGTGTCGAATCCGAAGCAGTTCGTCGTGCCGACGATGTCGTTGTCGATGGTTTTGGGCACGCCGACGATGGGCACACCCAGGCTGTGGAACCGATGCCCGATTGCCAGGGTGCCGTCGCCGCCAATCACCACCAGCGCGCCGAGCCCCATCCTGTGTAGCGTCTCGACGACACGATCGGAATAGTCCTTCGTCCCGTCGGAGGTCGTGACCGGGTAGGCGAACGGATTCCCGCGATTGGTCGTGCCCAGAATGGTGCCGCCCAGCCTGAGAATGCCCGTGACGTCACGCGGTGTGAGCACGCGGGAGCGGCCTGGCTCGATGAGTCCGTCGAAGCTGTCTTCGAGGCCGATGACCTCGATGCCGGCGTTGCAGGCGGTTTTGACGACGGCGCGGATGACGGCGTTCAGGCCTGGTGCGTCACCGCCTCCGGTGAGCACTCCGATGCGTTTGATGTCGGGCATGCTCGACTATATCAAACGCGTCCCGACATTGCGGTGACGCGATCCAGCATGCTACAGTTGTGGTTCACGTCTTCTGGGCGGCTAGCTCAGTTGGGAGAGCGCCGCGTTCGCAACGCGGAGGTCGGGAGTTCGAGCCTCCTGCCGTCCACCACTCTTTTTCACCGCTGATTTTTCTGTCTGCTCAGATTCTGCCCATCGCGCATTCGTCGGATGCGTGCACCGCTCGAGCATCTGGACGAATCGACGAGCGGACAACCCGATCGCCGTGAAGTCATCGATCCCGCCGGCGATCTTCATAGTGCAACCTGCTCACTTGCCTCCTAAGCGTCAGTCACGGTTGACCACTCTACGTTTATAGGTTGTGTATCTTCGTCAATCGCCACCTGGCCAAGGA
>JBKPSC010000299.1:0-17984 GCA_046734915.1 Acidobacteriota bacterium
GCCCTGGCCAGACACCGCCGATCCGCCCTGGATGAAGCTGCGGACGAGGGCGCGAGCCGCGTCCTCATCACAGCCCGAGGCGGCGAGGATTCGGATCTCTTCGCCCTTGCCCGGCACGAAGAGCACAGCGGCATCGGCTGCCGCGACCTCCATCAAAGCCAGCGTCGTCTCGCGTGCCAGCAGGTCTGGCAGTGCCGCGGCATCGACGATGCGGCGCACGATCGCATCGTCGGCGTCCGCGGGAGAGATCACGTTTTCGCCGGTGCCGCCGCTGTTCAGGAGTGCGCGTGCGTCCTCGATGTCGTGGATGTCTCGTTCGGCGCCAAGCTGCGAGAAGACGGCCGCGGCCCTCCCCAAGTGCCGCTCAGCGACGGAGCGGGCTCCGGCGCCGGCGACGAGCCGGCCGAGGGCCAGGTGGCTGAGCGCCGCTTGGTAGCGCTCACCGAGAAGATCCAACAGTGTCGCGCTCTGTGCGAAGTCGTGATAGGCGTCGGCGGCCGCCCCCTGGCGGGCGTGGAGCTGCCCACGCAGACGGAGATACTCGCCCCACGTGGCCGGCGCCGATGCCGCGTCGAGGCCTTCGGCCGCCGTCGCCAACCGACGGGCGGCGTCCTCGAGCCGGCCGCCGGTGATGAGGGCGTCGGCGGCAATGAGCGTTGCCTGGAGCGCGTCGAAGGCGGGAGCTCCGGCGCCCAGCAGTTCATCGGCGCGAGCCAGCGCTTCGGCGTGGGCCCCGCTCCGCAGCGCCAGGCGCGCCGACAGCACGCGCACCGACCATTCGTACCAGCGGCTGGTCTGCCGGCCGTATGCGCCGTAGGCATCGCTTGCCCGCGCCAGAAAATCGGCGGCCGAATCGTACCGGCCGCGAATCAGATGAATCTGTGCGAGCGTGTCGAAGACCGCGCCCGTCGTTTCGTGAAACTGGATGGGACTCCGGACCTCGAGTGCGCGATGCAACGCGTCTTCCGCGCGCTGCAGGTCGCCGAGCCGCACACAAATTTGTCCCAGGGTCGCCAGTGCCACGGCAAGGCCGTGTCCGGATCCGTGCGCCTCGTGAAGCGCGACGCTGCGTTCGGCCAGAGCCATGGCCTGCTCGTAGCGATGCTCGAGCATCATCACATTGGCCTGATTCCCGCAGACCGTCGCCAAGACGTCTGTCGCCTGAACCAGCGAGGCCAGACGCTCGGCCTGCCGAAGGGCCTTCATCGCATCGTCGAACCGGCCGGCCTGCGCGAGCGAAATACCAGAGAGCGAGTGGACCAGGGCCAGCGGCCGGCGATCGCCAGCGGCGTTCAATGCGGAGGCGGCGCGCGTGATGTGCTCGCGCACGATGGCCACGTCGCCAACTTGCCGATAGCACTGAGCCAGCTCGTAGTGAGCAAGGCCGATGAGGCGCGAGTCGTGCGACGCCTCCGCCTGCTTGAGCGCGCGGCCATGCATGGCGATCGCCCGTGACTGGTCGCCGCGGGTGGACGCCAGGCGTCCATGCAGCCGCCATAAGGCCGAGAGCCGCCCGGCTGATATGGTCTCACGCAGAGTATCGGGGGTTCGTCCGAGCGCAATCGCCGCCTGATCCAGGTCGTCCTGGAGCAGCCACGCTTCGGCCAGGGTGGATCGCAGCGCGAGCTCGTCTTCGCGGCTGAGTGTGGCGGACCGCAGAGCGGGGCCGAGCAACTGGACCGCTTCGGGGCCGCGGCCGCGCTCGAGGGCAGCCTGCGCCCGCGCCAGCAGCGGCTGCAGGGAAGACGACGCCACGACGGGAGTATAGATCAGCGCTTGTGGCCCGCCGGCTCGAGGCGATCGAGGAATCGGCAGCCGATGGTGTTCAGCCGGGCTTCGAGGCGCGCCGTGCAATCGCAGTCGCCACACGCCCACGGTTCTTCGCCATTCTCGTCGCGGCACCGCGACCGCGCATGGGCGTCTTGTACTTTGTCGAGGTGAAAGTATTCGTCCCAGTAGGGCCGCTCCTCGAGAAGCGGAGTGGGGCAGTAGCAGACTTCGACCCACTGGACGCGTCCATCGTCTCGCAGGCGCGCGGCCTCCATGTTTCGGAGATATTCGTCGCCGGCAATCGAGCCCTCGCCGAGGGTGCCGTCGCTGACGGCCGCGGCGAGCGCGGGGGCCTTGCCGGGTTTGAGGTGGGCAGTCACCAGATACCGCATGAGAGCCTCTCTAGAGCGGACGCCACGACCGTCCGGTCTCCTCGATCAACCGATCGACCTCCGGCGGGCCCCACGTTCCCGCCGGATAGGGGCATGGGGCGGCAGCCTGCTCGGCCCAGCGATCGAGAATTGGGGCGATCCAGTGCCACGACATCTCGACACTGTCGCGCCGCATGAAGAGTGTCGCGTCGCCGACCATGACATCCAACAACAACCGCTCGTAAGCCTCTGGCGACGCGCCACCGAACGTGCGACAGTAGTTGAAGTCCATGTCGACGGGTCGAATCTGAACGTGCGGGCCTGGCACCTTTGATGAGATGCCCAGCGCGAACCCCTCGTCCGGTTGAATCCGAATCGCCAGGACGTTCGGCTGAAGCTGTCCCGCATCGTCTGGCTTTCCCGGCTTGTTGAACAGGATAGGCGGGACGGGCTTCAGATGAATCGAGATCTCGCTGGCGCGACGAGGCATTCGCTTGCCGGTGCGGAGAAAGAACGGCACACCGGCCCAGCGCCAATTGTCGACGAAGATCTTGAGCGCGACGTACGTCTCGGTTCGTGACGAAGGCGCCACGTTCGCCTCGCTGGTGTAAGCAGGCACCGGCACGTCATCCTCGACTCCAGCGGCGTACTGTCCGCGGACGGTCGAGGCGTCGACCGCGGGTCCGACGAGGGGCCGGAGGGACTGGAGAACCTCCAACTTCTCATCACGTACGACGTCCGCGTGCAACGAATGCGGCGGCTCCATCGCCACGAGCGACAGCAGCTGGAGCAGGTGGTTCTGCACCATGTCTCGCAGCGCCCCGGCCTGATCGTAGTAGCCGGCCCGCGTGCCGACCCCCTCTTTTTCGGCAACGGTGATCTGCACGTGATCGATGTACTTCTGATTGAAAAGCGGTTCGAAGAAGCTGTTCGCGAACCGAAGCACCAGGATGTTCTGAACGGTCTCCTTGCCCAGGTAGTGGTCGATCCGGAAAATCTGCTGCTCGTCGAAGACGGCCGCCACCCCGTCGTCTATCTCGCGGGCGCTGGCGAAGTCGTGGCCAATGGGCTTTTCGATGACCAGTCTGGAAAAAGGTGAGACACCGGGCGGACCGATCATCCGTGATCGAGCGAGCAGCTGAACCGCCGGCACGAACACGGACGGCGGGACGGCGAGATAGTACACGCGATTGCCCTGGAGTCCGCGTTCGTGCTCGATGATGTCGAGTCGGGACCCCAGCGATGCGAGGGACGAGTCCCCGGACAGGTCCACGGACGCGAAGAACAGCATTCCGGCAAAACTGCGCCAGCGCTCCTCGTCGAGCCGCCGTCTCGAGAACCGCTCGATGCCCTCACGGGCGAATTGCCGGTAGCCGTCATCGGTCAGGTCTTTCCGGCCGGTGCCGACGATGGCCGATTGCGCGGGAAGAAGGCCGTCGACGTGCAAGTTGTAGAGTGCCGGGAGCAGCTTGCGCTGTGCCAGGTCACCCGCACCACCGAAAATCACGACGGTGACCGGCGGAGCGACGGTATTAGCGTCCATTCTGCCCGGTGCCTCCGCCGGCGGGCTTGACCGCATGTCCGCCAAATTGCTGGCGAAGCGCCGCGAGCAGCCGCTCGCTGAACGGGTTATCCGATCGCGATCTGAAGCGCGTGAAGAGTGCCGCCGTCAGCGCCGGCAGGGGTACACCGCGCTCGACGGCGTCGTTGAGCGTCCAGCGGCCCTCGCCCGAATCTTCGACGTAGCCGCGCAAAGTGGCCAGCTGGGGATCGGCCGACAGGGCACGGGCAGCGAGCTCCAGCAGCCACGACCGCACAACGCTGCCGCGCATCCAGAGCGACGCGATCTTGTCGAGCTCGAGCGAGAAAGGTGACTGATCCATCAACTCGAATCCCTCGGCGTAAGCCTGCATGAGTCCGTACTCGATGGCGTTGTGGACCATTTTCACGTAGTGGCCGGCACCGTGGTCGCCAACGCGAAGATAGCCCTCGGCCGGGGCGAGAGCTTTGAAAATCGGTTCGAGGCGTTCGCATACCGCGGCGTCGCCGCCAACCATCAGGCAGTAGCCCTCTTCCAGACCCCAGATGCCGCCGCTCGTGCCGGCGTCGACGTGGTGAATGCCGCGAACCGCGAGTGTCTGCGCCCGGCGGATATCGTCGTGGAAGTTCGTGTTGCCGCCGTCAATCACCACGTCATCTAGCGCGAGGTGCTCGCCGAGCGCCATCACAGTACGTTCGGTGGGGTCGCCCGCGGGCACCATTACCCAGACCGCGCGCGGTTTTGCGAGCGACGACACGAGCCGATCGAGCGAGTCCTTGGTTGTGAGACCGGCATCCGCGGCGCGCTTCATGGCATCGGCGCCGAGATCGTGGGCGACGATCTCGTGACCGGCCAGGGCCAGCCGCTTGCCCATGTTCAGGCCCATTCGGCCGAGCCCGATCAACCCAAGCTGCATGCGATCTCCCTTAGTTGGGCTGCCGCGTGATACGGCCGAGGAGCGACGTCAGCGACGATTCGAGCAGCGCGGCTTCCGGTGTGCTCAAGTGGACGTGCAGCGCGCGGCGCCCGGTCACGTCCAACGACTGGAAATCGCCGATCGCCTGCGCAAGCTCCAGCGTGCCGAACGAGAACGCTTCGCCGGGGATAGGGACATCCAAGCGCGGAATGGACGAGACGAGGACGAAGACGCCGGTGTTCGGCCCGCCCTTGTGGAGCTGTCCAGTCGAGTGCAGGTAGCGCGGGCCGTAGGCGGACATCGTCGCCACGCCCGTTTTGTCGCGCACGGCTGTGCGAAATGCCTGCAGGATTTCGCCGAGTCTCGGATCGGGTCCGAGGTAGGCGAGCAATCCGAAGTAGTCGCCTGATTCGAGAACGGTGAGAAAGTCTTCTGGTCCGCGACCAGTGGCGAGAGTTCTCACGGCTGCGGCACTCAGGGTCAACCTCGTGCCGTCGGGTGTCGTCAGCTGGGGCGTAGGCAATGGCAGTTGCCCGTCCTGCTTGAAGCGGCCAAGCAGCACCCGCGTGGCGTCTTTGGCCTGCGAGACGTTCGGCTCGTCGAACGGGTTGATGCCGAGCACCGCGCCGGCCACAGCTGTCGCCACTTCCCATCGCACGAACTCGGCCCCCAGCGCCGCGGCCTCGGGCATGTCGATGTCGATGACTGGGGCCTGCAGCTTCTTCAGCTCCGCCGCCAAGGCATCACCCTGCGGATCCGGTTCGCCGGCGATATAAAGCCTGACGAACACCCGATCGTGTCCATACCGTCGGGCGGTCGTCGGTGTCTCACCCGCGATGGGCACGACGCCGACACCGTTCTTCCCCGTGCTCTCTGCAACCAGTTGCTCGACCCAGAGGCCGAACGGCTCGAGGTTGGACGGCACGAGCAACGTGAGCTTGTCCATTTTGTGACGAGCGCCCGCGGCCATGGTCAGACCGAGCGCGAACGCCGGATGCTGATCGGCCGGCAGCGCCGTCGGTTGGCAGCAGGAGAGCATCGACAGCCCCCAGCCGGTCAGCGCTGAAATGTCCTGACCCATCAGTGCCGACGGAACGAGGCCGAAGAACGAGAGCGCGGAGTAGCGGCCGCCGATATCGGACGGATTGATGAAGACCTCGCGGAACCGGTCCGATCGAGCGCGATGCGCCAGCTCGGTACCATGGTCGGTGATGGCCACGAAGTGGCGGGCCCAATCGCTCACGCCCGCCTGCTGGAGCATCTGCCGAAAGAACGCGGCGAGCGAGTTCGGCTCGATCGTCGTCCCCGACTTGCTGGCGAAGATGTACAGGGTGTGGGCGATCGGTGTGTTCACCGCCAGCACTGCTGCCGGATCTGTCGAGTCCAGCATGTGGAGACGCAGGCCGTCGCGCCCAGTGCCGAGAATCGCCCGCATGACCTCGGGCGCAAGGCTCGAACCGCCCATGCCGAGCAGAACCGCGTCAGTGAATCCGTCGCGTCTGACCGACTCGGCGAAGCCGCGCAGCCGCTCGATGTTGTCCGCCATGAGCCCGGGTGAATCGAGCCATCCAAGCCGCTGCGCGACCTTGGCCTGAACGCCCGGATCCGCCGAGAACGTCGACGCGTCGCGCGTCCACAGTCCGCCCGCGGCGCGCGTGGCGCTAGGGAGCACGCCAGCGATCGCCGCAGTGAGCCGTCCGGGGTGGAGCGCCAGACTGTGCTGCAGTCGGCTGCGCCGGGCGGACAGATCGAGTTCGGGCCAACGGGTCGTCAAGTCCTGCACCATAGCCATAACGGTAGAATACTAAACAGTTCCATGATGCGGTTTCTGCTTCGAACGTCGTCGCTGGTAACAATCGGTCTGCTGGTGTCGGCGGCGTGTTCCTCGACGGGCGATCGTGCGGCTGAGGAACGAGAACGTTCGTCACCCCCACGGGCCGACGCGGCTGCTCGTCCCGCGCCCGTCGGCGATGGACGGCCCCTCATCGTGATGCTCGGCGACAGTCTCACGGCTGGCCTTGGCCTGGATCCTCGAGATGCTTACCCGAATCTGATACAGGAGAAGGTGGACGCCGCAGGTCTGAAGTTCCGCGTCGTCAATGCCGGGATTTCGGGCGATACCTCGGCAGGAGGGCTCAGCCGCGTCGATCTTGCTCTCGAAGGCGACGTGCGCGTCATGCTGGTGGCGATGGGTGGCAACGACGCGCTCCGCGCTCTGCCGGTCGGCGATCTCAAGCGGAACCTCGCCCGGATCATCGAACGCGCCAGGGCCCGCCAGGTGCGGGTCGTTCTCGCCGGGATGGAGGCCCCGCCGAACTTCGGTCGAGACTACGCCGTCTCCTTCCACCAGGTGTATCGCGAGCTGGCCAAGGAATACGGTGTGCCGCTGGTGCCGTTCCTGCTCGACGGCGTTGCCGGCGTCGAAGGTCTCAACCAGAGGGACGGCATTCACCCGACGGCCGACGGCGCCCGTGTCGTGGCCGACCACGTGTGGACCGTACTCGAGCCGGTCGTTCGCGAGGCGGCGAAAGGCCCAGCGTCGCAATGATCGCCCTGAACGGCGTTTCGAAAACGGTCACGAGCGGCAGCGAACCGCTGACGATCCTGCATCCTCTGACAACGGTTATCCCGGCCGGGCAGTTCGTTGCTGTCGTCGGACCATCGGGCAGCGGCAAATCGACGCTGCTCGGGCTCATCGCGGGACTCGATGCGCCCACCTCCGGGTCGGTGGTCATCGACGGCACGGATATCACGCGCCTCGATGAAGACGCGCTCGCGAAGCTGCGCGGTGAGAAGATTGGGTTCGTCTTTCAGTTCTTTCACCTCATCCCGTCGCTGACCGCGGTCGAAAACGTGTCTGTGCCGATGGAGATCGCCGGTGTCGCCGATCCCATGGGTCGCGCCCGTGCGCTGATGGACGAAGTTGGACTGACGGGCCGCACGCACCACTATCCGTCGCAGTTGTCCGGGGGCGAGCAGCAGCGGGTCGCGCTGGCGCGGGCGCTCGCCAACAACCCGCCGATTTTGCTCGCTGACGAGCCGACCGGCAATCTGGACAGCCAGAATGGACGCCACATCATGGAGCTGCTGCGGAACATTCACTCCGCGCGCAACGCCACACTCGTTCTGGTGACGCACGATCGCGAGCTGGCCGACATGGCTGACGCCCGGCTCGTGCTGCGTGACGGCAGGGTGGTCGAGCACACGGGTGTCGAGGTGGCCTCGCGATGAAGTTCGTCATTCGAATGGCGCTGCGCGAAACCCGTGCATCCTGGCGCCGTCTCCTCTTCTTCTTCGTCTGCATTGCAGTGGGAGTGGCGGCGATCGTCACTTTGAGATCGGTGATTCAGAGCGTGCGCGAGGTCTTCGGGCAAGAGGCGCGCAACCTGATTGCCGCCGACGTGCTCATCTCGACGACTCGCAACTGGACCCCCGAGGCACGAGCTCGAATCGATCAACGTCTGACCGCAGCCGGCGCCCAAGCCCGGACCGACACCGTAGAGACACCCACCATGGTGCGCCCGGCTGATCGCGCGAAGACGACCACGCGGATGGCCGAGCTGCGGGCGATCGGCCCCGAGTTCCCTCTGTACGGAACGATGACTCTCGAAGGCGGGCAGACGTACTCGCATGCCATGCTGAAGGATCACGGCGTGCTCGTCCGCCCGGAGCTCCTGACGGCTCTGGGCGTCGCGGTTGGCGAGCAGATCGTCATCGGGCAGGTGCCGTTCATCATTCGTGGGATTATCGCCAACGAGCCGGGACGCCGGGTCGGCGATTTCAGCCTCGGTCCTCGGATCATCATCGACGCTGCGGACCTGGACTCGACTGGTTTGCTCGTTTTCGGCAGCCGCGCGCGGCGGGTGATGCTCGTAAAGATGCCGGAGGAGCGGGTGCAGCCGTTGCTTCGAACGCTGCGCCAGGACTTCAAGGACGACTTCATCAACGTCCGGTCGTATCGCGCAACAGACGACGAGATCGGACGTGACTTCGATCGGGCCGAGAATTACCTGAGCCTCGTTGGCCTGGTCATCGTGATTCTCGGCGGCATCGCGGTGTCGAGCGTCACGCGTGTGTTCGTGCTGCAGAAGATTCGGTCCATCGCGGTTTTGAAATGCGTTGGCGCGACCAGCGGCCAGATCATCACGGTCTACATCATTCAGGTCCTGACGCTCGGACTGGCCGGCAGCGTCCTGGGGGTCGTTCTCGCGCGCGGTGCCGTCGCGGCGATTCCCTACGCCGTCGGCCCCGTCGACACGTCGTCGGCAGGGACGCTGCTCTCTGAGGTCCATTACGGTGTGACGGTCAGTGCCGCGTTGCAGGGGCTTGGCATCGGCGCGCTCGTCTCGCTCCTGTTCTCCATCGTGCCGTTGCTGCAGGTCAGGTTCGTGAAACCGTCGCTCTTGCTGCGAGACGAGACGGTCTCGCGCGGCTTCGACTGGACGCGGGCGATGGCCGTGGTCCTGGTCTCGGCCGCGCTCGTGGCGTTGACCGCCTGGCAGGCGGCGTCACTCACGGTCGGACTGTCGGTCTGCGCCGGCTTCTGCGTGCTGGCTGTAGTCCTGACGTATACGGGGCGCATACTGGTGCAGACGGTGGCGCCGCTCTCGAAGGCGAGATCGTTTCCGCTCCGCCACGCCGTGCTGCATCTCTCGCGGCCCGGGAATCAGACCCGCGTCATCCTTCTCGCCGTCGGGCTTGGCGCCTTCTTCATCGTCGGCGTCCGATCGCTTCAGGCCAGCCTGCTCGAAGAGCTTTCCATCCAGACCTCGGAGAGCTCACCTGACATGTTTCTGATGGACATCCAGCGCGAACAGGTCGACGGGGTGCGCGCGTTTCTGGCAGATCCCGCACGTGGCGCTGGACCGGCGAAGCTCATCCCTGTACTGCGGGCTCGCGTGACTGGCGTCGCGGGCCGCGACACGCAACTCGAAAGCTTCGAGGACGTCCGAGCGCGCGGCTCCCTTGCGCGCGAGTACACAGTGACCTATCGCGAGCGGCTGGAAGACAACGAGACCGTGGTCGATGGCGCGTTCTGGAACGGGCCGTCTTCGGAACCGGAGGTCTCGGTCGAGCAAGGCCTGCACGAACGGTTCCAGATCAACGTCGGCGACACGGTGCGGTTCGACATTCTGGGCCGGTCGATCAGCGCCAGAGTCACCAGCATCCGAGAGGTCGATTGGCGTGATGCCCGCGGCGGCGGATTCATGTTCGTCTTCCGCCCCGGAGTCCTCGATACGATGCCGCAGTGGTTCATCGCTCCGATGAGAGGCCCCAGTGATATCCAGGCGCGCGCTCGATTCCAGCACGACCTGGTCGAGCAGTACGGAAACATCTCGGTCATCGACTTTCGCGACATCCTGCTCACGGTTCGCGACGTCATGTCGAAGGTCACGCTCGCCATCAGCGTGGTCGGCGGGCTGGTGCTCTTCAGCGGGGGGCTCATCCTCATCGGCGCCGTCGCCATGACGAAGTTCCAGCGCGTTTACGAGGCGGCCGTCTTCAAGACCCTTGGCGCCAGCACGGGCGCGATCGCACGCATGCTGCTCTTCGAGTACGGCGTGCTCGGGGCTCTGGCCGGCGCCGTCGGATCGCTGGGCGCCGTCGCGTTGACGTGGGGCGTCAGCCGTTTCGCGTTGGACATCCCGTGGCGGGTGTTCGCCGGAGAACACTTCGCCGGTGTCGGGCTGACGGCGCTGCTCGTGGCAGCGATCGGCGTCCTGTCCAGCGTCGACGTCCTGCGGAACAAGCCGCTCCTGACGCTCAGAGCCGAGTGACCGTGGCGCCGACCGCACTTGCGCTCGGCGTGCTCGAGCGGCGCTTCAACCTGATCGCTCACGGCACCACGGTGACGACCGAAGCGGTCGCCGGCCTGACCACCTTCGTCACCATGGCCTACATCCTGTTCGTGCAGCCGACGGTATTGAGCGCGGCCGGGATGGATTTCGGTGCCGTGCTCACGGCGACCTGCCTGTCGACCGCGCTCGCGTCCGGGCTCATGGGCGTGCTGGCGAACTACCCGATCGCCGTCGCGCCGGCGATGGGTCACAATTTCTTCTTCGCCTACTCGGTCGTCATCGGGATGAAGGTTCCGTGGCAGACCGCGCTCGGGGCAGTGGCGCTCGCCGGACTCGTCTTCATCGCAACGGCAGGAGTCGGGCTGCGCGAGCGGCTCATCACGGCGATTCCCGATTCCCTGAAGCACGCCATCGCGGCCGGCATTGGTCTACTGATTGCCGCCGTTGGTCTTCAGTGGGCCGGTGTCATCGTTGCCTCACCAGGAACGCTGGTGACGCTGGGCGACCTCCACGGACGGCCGGTGCTGCTCGCGCTGTTCGGTCTTCTCTGCTCGGCGGCCTTGTTGGCGCGCCAGATTCCCGGCGCGCTGCTATGGGGTGCGCTGGCGACGATGGTCGTAGGCCTGCTCACCGGCGTCGTCCGCTATCAGGGTGTCGTCGGCCGGCCGCCGTCGATTGCGCCGACGCTGCTCAAGCTGGACATCGCGGCGGCACTCACGCCGGCGATGCTCCCCGTGGTCCTCATTTTCTTTTTCCTGGCGCTCTTCGATTCTGTCGGCACGCTCATCGGTGTAGGCCAGCGAGCGGGGTTGATGCGCGATGGCACCCTGCCACGCGCGCGTGAAGCGCTCCTCGCCGATGCGGCCGGCACCGTCGCCGGCGCGGCGCTCGGGACGTCTACGGTTACGGCCTATATCGAGAGCAGCGCCGGCGTGTCAGCTGGCGGCCGGACCGGGCTGGCGGCGCTGGTGACGGCCGCCTTGTTCCTGCTTTCGCTCTTTCTGTATCCGCTCGTGCGCATGATCGGCGCCGGTTACCCGGTCGGACAGACGACGCTCTATCCGGTGATCGCGCCGCCACTGGTGCTGGTCGGGACGATGATGCTTGGCGGACTGCGGCACGTGCCATGGGACGAGCCCACCGAAGCCATTCCGGCCTTCCTGACGATCGTCATGATGCCGATGGCGTTCAGCATTACAGAAGGGGTGGCCTTCGGGTTGGTTTCGTACGCGATCCTGGACCTAGTGGCCCGACCCGGCTGACGCCCGGGAAGTTTGGACCCGCTCGTTTACGTGTTTGCCGCTCTCTTCATTGCCCGATACGCATTCCTTCGGTGACGGGCGGGGTGCTATAATTTTTTGTTCGACGGGCGGCAAATCACCCGTCAGGTGCGGAGTTTCTACAGCGATGAAGGTGCAGACCTATAGGGACGCGCTCATCAAGAAGCGCGACGAGATCATCGACGGTGGCGGCATCAAGCCGCTGCAGGCGTCGATGGAGAACAATACCCGACAGGGCGACATGGCCGACCAGGCCAGCGGCAACAACGAGGTGCACATCGCCCTCAAATTGAAGCAGACCGACGCCAAGATCCTCCAGGCGATTGAAGAAGCGCTGCAACGCATCGAAAAAGGAACGTACGGTGTCTGCCGCGATTGCGGAGAACCGATCGCCGAAGCTCGTTTGAACGCGATCCCCTGGACGAGGGTCTGCATCACCTGCAAGGAAAAGCAGAACTCGTGACCAGTCCCGACACCGAGACCCTGCCGCTTCTTCTCGAGTTCTACGGGGAGAAGCTGGCGTCGGTTCTGGCGCACCAGGCCGGGGCGCGCGTGGTGTCGCAGTACGACGCCAACAACACCTACCAGTACGTCATCAATCGCGAGGACACGCAGCTCGCGTGGCTGGCCGCGGCCATTCTCGACCTTGGTGGTGAAGTGCCGCCGAACGGTTCCGAACCGGGGCGGGGCGAGTCGGCCAACGGCGTCTTCGAAGAGGACGCGCGTCAGGCGGCGGCCTTCGTCGAGCGGTGGCGGCCGAGAGTCGATGCCATGAAGCATGCCCGCCATCGTGGCATGCTGGGGGTCATTCTCGGCGAGACGCTCGAGCAGCAGCGCTTCTTCGAGCAGGCACGCGCCGGACGGACCGATCTGCTCGGCGAACGCAGCGAAAAGGCCGGGCGGCTGGTCGGTGCCGTGCTGCCGACGCGGTGGATCGAGTAACCGCCGCGATTGCCGTCGGGTCCAGCCTGGGAGACCGGGAAGCCCACGTCGCGTTCGCGCGCTCGCAGCTGACGATGCTGCTGGACCACTGCCGGTTGTCGACCGTGGTCGAAACCGAGCCGATCGACGTGCCTGGAGATGCCGGCCGGTTTCTGAATGCCGCCGCTGTGGGCGGGACCGATTTGAGCGCCCGCGATCTCCTGACCGCCTTGCACGACCTCGAACGCCAGCGGGGCCGCCGGCGGCCTCACGTCAACGCGCCCCGGACGCTCGATCTCGACCTGATTCTGTTCGGGTCTGCGATCATCGACGAGCCCGACCTGGTCGTGCCGCATCCGCGGTTTCGCACGCGCCGCTTTGTCCTGGAACCTCTCGCCGAAATCGCGCCCGATCTCCGGGATCCGGTGACCGGCAAGCGCGTCGCCGACCTGCTGGCAGCACTCGGCGCGGCCTGAGCGGTCACGGTAAGATCCGCGTCATGGACGCTTCAACAGGGCCGTCGTCGCCGTTCACGCTGCGAGTCGCAACAGTCGCCGACGTTCCGACCATCCTCGACTTCATCCGACAGCTGGCCGAATACGAGAAGCTGCTCGACGCCGTAACGGCGAACGAGGCGGTTCTGCGCGAGACCCTGTTCGGCCCCAAGCCGGCGGCCGAAGTCATCATCGCCGAGGCCGATCAGGAACCGGCCGGATTTGCCGTCTTCTTCCACACGTACTCGACGTTCCACGGCCGGCCAGGTGTCTACCTCGAGGACCTGTTCGTGCGCCCGGTGTTTCGCCGACGTGGCCTGGGTCGGCAGCTGCTGTCGGCCGTCGCGCAAGTGGCGATCGACCGCCAGTGTCCCCGGCTGGAGTGGTCGGTGCTCGACTGGAACGAGACTGCGTTGCGCGTCTACCGCGCGGTCGGCGCCAAGCCGATGGACGAATGGACCATTCAGCGTCTGGAAGGTGAGGCGCTTCGCGCCTTGGCACTGAGCGTCAGGGAGCAGTAGCTCAGTAACTCGGTTACTCAGTAACTCTGCTGGGTCACGCTTACTGAGCTACCGAGTAACTAAGTGACTGAACGACTGAGCGACTGAGCTACGCGACCGTCTCTTCGGGAAGGCTCTGGAGCTCTTGCTCGGCGAAGCGCCGGTTCGACACGGCGTGATCCGCGACGATCTGACCGTCGCGGCATGACACGATGCGCGTCGCGTACTCGGCGATGTCGCGTTCGTGCGTGATGAGGAGCACAGTGATGCCGCGCTGGATGTTGAGACGCTGGAAGATATCCATCACCTCCATGCTGGTTCGCGTGTCGAGGTTGCCCGTCGGCTCGTCGGCGAGCAGGATCGACGGCGAGCTGATCAGCGCACGGGCGATCGCGACCCGCTGCTGCTGCCCGCCGGACAGCTGATTGGGTTTGTGATCGGACCGATCCTGCAGGCCGACGGCGGTCAGCGCGTCCATGGCCATCCGGTGGCGGTCGGCGGCTTTGAGCTTGTTGTTGCCGTACAGCAGCGGCAGTTCGACGTTGTCGAGCGCCGTCGTTCGCGACAGCAGGTTGAAGCCCTGGAAGACGAAACCAATCTTCTGATTCCGGACGTTGGCGAGCTGATCCTTCGACATCTTCGAGACATCCTGGCCATCGAGGACGTAGCGTCCCGATGTCGGCCGGTCCAGACATCCCAGGATGTGCATCAAGGTGGACTTGCCGGAGCCTGACGGTCCGGTGATCGCGACGAACTCGCCAGGCTGGACGTCCAGCGAAACACCGCGCAGGGCCCGCACCTCGACCTCGCCGACGATGAACGTCTTGACGAGGTTTTGAATGGAGATCACCGGCGGCATGAGGGCTCCGCTATTCGAAGCGCAGTGCTTCGATCGGGTCGAGGCTCGCTGCCTTCCGCGCTGGATAGAACCCGAAGAAGACGCCGACGGCGGCAGCAAAACCAAAGGCCATGGCCACCGCATTCACCGGCACTTTGGCCGGCCACGACATCCATCGCTGCATGCCTTCGGCTAGGCCGAACCCGAGGGCAATGCCCACGCCACCCCCGATCAGACTGAGCGCGATGGCTTCGACGAGAAACTGGAGCAGGACGTCACGGCCCTTGGCGCCGATGGCCATGCGCAGCCCGATCTCACGCGTCCGCTCGGTGACCGAGACCAGCATGATGTTCATGATCCCGATGCCGCCGACGATGAGCGACACGCCGGCAATGCCTGCGAGCAGCGTCGTCATCGTTCCCATGGCCTGCGTGCGGATGTCGGCCATTTCCTCCAGCGTCCGAATCATGAAGTCGTCGTCCTGTCCGGGCACGATCTTGTGCCGCGTGCGAAGCAGCACCGCGATCGCGTCGGCGGTCGAGCTCGTCTGCCCGGCGGACGCCGCCGAGACGGTGACGTTCTGGATGTAGGTCACACCCAGCAGCTTTTTCATCATCGTGGTGTACGGGATGAGGATCTGGTCGTCCATGTCCTCGCCCATTCCCTGGCCTTTGCTCGCCATCACCCCCACGACCTTGAACGGCTGATTGCGGATGCGGATGACCTGACCGGTCGGGTCGGCGTCCTGTCCGAAGAGCTGCGTGGTGACGGTCGTGCCCAGGACGGCGACCTTGGCGGCGCTGGCCACGTCCTGCGTGCTGAAGAACGATCCTGACTTGGTGGCCCAGGCACGTATCAGTGGAAGGTCGACGTCGGTACCCTGGATGCGCGTGAACCAGTTCTGGTTGCCGGCGACCACCTGAGTACGCGTCGATGAGCCGGCGGCGACGAACTGCACGCCGGGCACTTCGTCACGAATCGCGTCGGCGTCCTCCGGTGTCAGCGTGCTCGATGCACCGGAGCCCATGCGTACGCCGCCGCTCGTGAAGTTGCCGGCGTTCACGGTGATCATGTTCGTTCCGGCACCTTTGATCTGGTCCTCGATGACCGATTGGGCGCCGTTGCCCATCGCGACGAGGGTAATCACCGCCGCGACCCCGATGATCATGCCCAGCATCGTCAGACCCGTGCGCATCTTGTTGCGCCCCAGGGCCTTGAATGCGATGCGGAACGTCATGACAGGTGACATGAGTCCTCCGTCGAACCGTCAGCGTCCACCACCGCCGCGATTGCCACCGCCACCACCGCCGCCGCCGAATCCACCGGGCCCGCCGAACCGCTGCGGCTGACCGAAGCCCGGGAATGTCGAGGTCGTGGCCGGCCGGACTGTTTCGTTGCCAGTCGTGACGTTGGTCACGAGCTCCATGCCCTCGTGGATTGCCTCGCCATTCAGCAGCTCAGTGGCCTGCCCATCGCTGATGCCTAGTCGGACGCGAATCGATGTCAGTTGATTGTCGACGTAGACCCACACACGGCCGACGGTCTCGACGCTCGGCAGCGGTCCGAAGAGCGCATCGATGGTCGTCGCCTGTGGATGCTGCTGTGAGAGCGAGGTTTCCGGCTTCGGCGGCACGCCGGCGCGGGCCCCGCGCTGCGGTGGCGGGTCGGCTGGAGGGTCGGCGGCTCCGGCGGTCGGGTCGAACCCGCGTGCGCGCAGTCGTTCCAGCATCCGCTGGCGGTCCTCTGGGGACAGCGACTGGAGGCGCTCCATGACGCGCTCGCGATTGAAGCCGCGTCCGGCTTGGGAAGCGCTGCCTTCCTCAGATGCGGATTGTGCCACTGGAATCGACTCGGTCGCTCGATTGCGCCGCTCGCGGCCGGGCTCGGACGGCGCTGGAGCCGCCGGCTTGGCCGGAGCCGCAGTCGGCGTCTGTCCGGCCGGTGCAGCAGCGCGCCCGGCCCCTGCCAGCTCGCCGCGGCCTGCGGGTGGGACCTGTCCGAGGGCGGCAAAGATCTCGTTCGTCGGCCGGAAGCGAAGCGCCGTGTTCGGAACGCGCAGGACATTCGAGCGCCGGGCGATCTCGACGTTGACGTTGGCGGTCATTCCAGGTTTCAGCCGAAGATCGGGGTTCGGCACGTCGATCACGGTCGCATAGGTAACGACGTTCTGTTGGACGATCGGCTGCAACCGCACTTGAGCGACGGTGCCGCTGAACTCGTCGGTAGGATAGGCGTCCACGCGGAACGAGACGTGCTGACCGGGTCGAATGCGACCGACGTCGGACTCGTCGAGATTGGCGACGACCTGCATTTTCGTCAGGTCCGCCGCGAGAATGAAGAGGGTCGGCGCCTGCATGCTGGCCGCAACCGTCTGACCCACGTCGACGTTGCGCGAAATCACCAGGCCGTCGATCGGCGCCGCGATGACCGTGTGCTGCAGGTTCACGTCGTTCTGGCTCAGTGAGGCTCGCGCCTGCGTGACCTGCGCCTCGGCGGAACGCACCTGCGCTTCGGCCGCCCGCGCCGTAGTTTCAGCCGCGTCTAAATCGCTTTTGGCCAACAGTTGTCTGCCTGACAGCTCGCGGGCGCGCGTCAGCTTCACGTTCGCGTCATCGAGCGCGACTTTCAATCGCTCGACATCGGCCTCAGCGCGGATCAGGTTCGCCCGTGCCTGCTCGATTTGCGTCTGAAAGAGTGAGGGGTCGAGACGGGCGAGCACCTGGCCCTTCTTCACGAGGGAATTGAAGTCCGCGTACAGATTCTGGATGGTTCCCGAAACTTGCGTGCCCACCTGAACAGTGGTCACAGCCTGCAGAGTGCCCGTGGCCCCGACGCGGTCGGCTATGTCGCCACGTGTGACTGCGACCGTCGACACCGACGGCACGGGCTTCTTCGTCCGGTACTTGTAGTACGCGTAGCCGCCGCCCCCGACAGCGACGAGAACCAGTAGAGTCAGCAACGCTTTTTTCATCAGAGCGCCTGCATGCCCGAGCGCGGCTCGAGCCTCACTCTATTTGACGGGGGCCGTCTCAGGTTCGTCTACAAGGAAGGTGTGAAAAGACAGTGAAGCCAACAATGGGATAACAACCCCGTCGGTTCCGGGTTCTGCGGTTCTGGGTCCTGGGTTCCCAGTTCTGGGTTCTGGTTCAAGGTTCACGTCTACCGTCACCGCAGAACCCGGAACTGACGCGGCGGCGCCTCAGGCTTCTACTGCGGGCGCCTCTTTCCCGTGCCTGCCCCGCCAGCCCTCCTCGAAGAGGGTGTAAACCACCGGCACCAGCACGAGGGTGATCAGCAGCGACGTGGTCAGCCCGCCGATGACCACTCGCGCCAACGGCACCTGCAACTCGCTGCCTTCGCCGATGCCGAGTGACATCGGCACCAGGCCGAGCGCCGTGGCAATCGACGTCATCAGAATTGGCCGCAAGCGTGTGCGGCCGGCCATCTCGACGGCTTTTCGGAGAGGCAGGCCGTCGCGGCGCCGCAGCACGTTCGTATAGTCCACCAGCAGGATGCCGTTGCTGACCACGATGCCGGCCAGCATGATGATGCCGAT
>JBKPSC010000300.1:0-10480 GCA_046734915.1 Acidobacteriota bacterium
GAACCAAGAACGCAGAACTCGGAACCGACCAGCGTCAGATCCTTTGTGCTCCCCCGCATCGCCATAACCGTCGGCGACCCCGCCGGCATCGGCCCCGAAATCGCCGCACGCGCGGCTGCCGATCCGGCTGTCACGTCGGTCTGCGATCCGGTGATTTACGCGCCCCCCGACGCCGCGCGATTCGAGCCCGGAAGGTTGAGCGCCGAAGCCGGCCGCGCGGCTTACGACGTGATCGTCCGCGCCGTCGATGACGCCCGGCGCAGGTCGGTCGAGGCCATTGCGACGGCGCCGGTCAACAAGGAAGCGTTCCGGCTGGCGGGTCTGCCGTGGGCCGGACACACGGACCTCCTGGCCCACCTGACTGGATCTCGCCACGTGGCGATGATGTTCGAGTCGGAAGCCCTGCGCGTCGTACTCGCCACCGTGCACGTGGCACTCGCGGACGTTCCGCGCCTCCTGACACAGCCGTCGCTCGAGGCGACGATCGATTTGACCGCACGGGAGCTCCCCCGGTTCGGCGTGGCGCGCCCGCGACTTGCGGTAGCTGGCCTGAATCCGCACGCGAGCGAGCACGGACTGTTCGGACGCGAGGAAGCCCTGGCCATCGAGCCGGCGATTGCTGCCTGCCGCGCGCGCGGCATCGACGTCGCGGGGCCATTTCCCGCCGACACGATCTTCCTGCGCGCCACCCGCGGCGAATTCGACGTCGTCATCGCCTGCTATCACGATCAGGGCCTGATTCCGGTCAAGCTGGTGGCGTTCGGCAAGGCCGTCAACGTGACTCTGGGACTGCCGATCGTTCGAACGTCAGTCGACCATGGAACGGCCTTCGACATCGCCGGTCAGGGCCGGGCCGACGCAGGCAGTATGATCGCCGCAGTGCGGCTGGCAGCGCGGCTCGCCGGATAGTGCTTCGCCGCCGCGGTAGAAAGCCTCGCAGGCGTCAAAGGAAGAGAGCACGCGGCGGCAGCGAAGTCAGGCGCCT
Organism: Acidobacteriota bacterium; assembly: GCA_046734915.1. GTDB lineage: Bacteria > Acidobacteriota > Vicinamibacteria > Vicinamibacterales > CAVVIG01 > VFZL01. The sequence continues at coordinate 986 of JBKPSC010000300.1, forward strand.
TACCTATGTCGAAGAGTGAGAGAGAACTCGCGCAGGCCAACATCGCCGAGAATCGCAAGGCGTTCCACGACTACCACATCCTCGACACCTACGAGGCTGGCGTCGCACTGCTCGGCACCGAGGTCAAGGCCATCCGCGAGGGCCGCGTCAACCTCCGCGACAGCTACGCGAGCGTGGAGCAGGGCGAGGTGTTCCTGCACAACGTCAACATCAGCCCGTACAGCCATCGCGGTTATGCCGACCACGAGCCGCTGCGGGCGCGCAAGCTGCTGCTGCACCGCAACGAGATCCTGAAGCTGGTCGGCAAGACGATCGAAAAGGGCATGACGCTCGTGCCGCTCCGGCTGTACTTCAAGAACGGACGGGTGAAGGTGGCGCTGGGCCTGGCCCGAGGCAAGAAAGACTACGACAAGCGTGAGGCCATCAAAAGGCGCGAGACCGAACGAGAGACTCGCGCGGCGGTAAAGACGCGCCGAGTACAATAGCCGCGCATGCCGACACGGGTCCCCCTTCTCGATCTCAGGCCGCAGTACGAGGCGCTACGCGAGGAGATACTGGCCGCGGTCACCCGCGTCTGCGACAGCCAGCGCTACATCATGGGACCGGAGGTCGAGGCGCTCGAATCCGATCTCGCCTCGCGGCTCGGTGTGCGCCACGCGGTCGCGGTGTCGTCCGGCACCGACGCGGTGCTGGTCGCGCTCATGGCACACGACGTCGGACCGGGCGACGAAGTCGTGACGTCGACGTATTCGTTCTTTGCCACCGCCGGCTCGATTGTCCGACTCGGTGCAACGCCCGTGCTCGTCGACATCGATCCCGCCACGTTCAATGTGGATCCAGAAGCCGTCGCGCGCGCCATCACGCCGCGCACGAAGGCCATCATGCCGGTGCATCTCTTCGGTTTGAGCGCCGATATGGATGCGATTCTGGACGAGGCGTCGCGGTCGGGCGTCCGCGTCATCGAGGACGCGGCGCAGGCCATCGGCGCGACCTACAAAGACCGCACCGTCGGCGGGTTGGGCCTGGCCGGGTGTTTTTCGTTCTTCCCGAGCAAGAACCTCGGAGCTTTCGGCGAAGCAGGTCTCGTGACCACCAACGACGAGGCCTTTGCCACGCGGGTCCGCACGCTTCGCGATCACGGGATGAAGCCGAAATACCACCATCAGATGGTCGGCGGAAACTTCCGCATGGACGCACTGCAGGCGGCGGTCCTTCGCGTCAAGGCGCCGCATCTGTCGACGTGGAGCGAGGCGCGCCGGCTCAACGCCGCCAGGTATGTGCGGCTCTTCCGCGACGCCGGCCTCCACGATCGCGTCGTTCTGCCGATCGAGCCGCGCGATCGCCGTCACATCTTCAATCAGTTCGTGATCCGCGCGGCTGACCGCGACGGCCTCAAGCGGCACCTCGACGCCGTGGGCATCGGCAACGAAATCTACTATCCGGTGCCGTTTCACCTGCAGCCGTGCTTCGCCGATCTGGGCTACAAAGCCGGCGACCTCCCCGAAGCGGAACGCGCCGCCCGCGAGACCCTGGCGTTGCCGATTTACGGCGAGCTGACGCTCGAGCAGCAGCAGGCTGTTGTACAGGCGATTGCGGACTTCATGTTGATTGGCGACAGTGCCGAGCGCGCGACGCGGGCTCGCGCCTGATGGAGCCGCTGTGATCGTTCACGACGCGCCCGCCGCGCCAGCCGTGGCCGCCGAGAGCCGAATGCCGGCCGTCACGACGCAAATCTTCATCGGGTTGCTCCTCGGCATCGTCGTTGGCTACCTGTGGCCGGACATAGGCGTCGGCGTCCGGCCGCTGGCCGAGGCATTCCTGCGCCTGATCCGGATGATCATCGCGCCGCTGCTCTTCTCGACGCTGGTCATCGGCATCGCCGGAACCGGTGATCTGAAGGCGATGGGCCGCATCGCGGTAAAGGCGATTGTCTATTTCGAGATCGCGACGACCATCGCCTTGTTCCTCGGTCTGGCCATCGTCAACCTGTTCCAGCCTGGCGCGGGCCTGACGCTACCGGTCGGCGGCGACACGAGCACGTTGACGGCGCTGTCGGCGGCACAGCAGCGGCCGTGGGACATCTTTCTGCATCTGTTTCCGACGTCGGTCATCGATGCCATGGCGAGGGGCGACATCTTGCAGATGGTGGTCTTCGCGACCTTCTTCGGCGTCGCCGCCGCGGCGGTCGGACCGAAGGCGAAGCCCGTGCTCGACATCCTCGAGAGCACAGCTCAGGTGATGTTCCGGTTCACCGGCTACGTCATGCGCTTCGCGCCAATCGGCGTGTTCGCGGCCATCGCCGCCACGATCGGCGGCCACGGCTTGTCCATCCTGGTGACCCTGGGCAAGCTCGTCGCGCTGATGTACATCGGCTACGGTCTCTTCGTCCTGCTGGTCGTTTTCGGCGTGTCGCTCATCATCCGCGTGCCGTTTCTCGCGTTCGCCTCGGCCGTTCGCGAGCCGGTCCTGATTGCGTTCACGACGGCGAGCTCCGAAGCGGCTCTCCCCAAGGCGCTTGACGTGATGGAGCGGTTCGGCGCCCCCAAGAACATCGTGTCGTTCGTGTTGCCGACCGGCTACAGCTTCAACCTGGACGGCACGACGCTGTACCTGTCGCTGGCCAGCCTGTTTGTCGCGCAGCTGGCCGGCGTCCACCTGTCGTTCGGACAGCAGATCGTGATGATGCTCACGCTGATGCTGACCAGCAAGGGCGTGGCGGGCGTGCCACGCGCCGCGCTGGTCGTGCTCACGGCCACGCTGACACAGTTTGGTCTGCCGCTCGAAGGCGCCGCGATTCTCCTGGGCATCGATCAGCTGATGGACATGGGCCGTACCGGTGTGAACGTGATGGGCAACTGCATCGCGACGGCCGTGGTCGCGCGCTGGGAAGGGGTGTTCGACGACGACCGGATGCGGGCGTTTGTGGCACAGGAGCGCGGGTGATGCGGGTGCTGGTCATCGGCGCCCGCGGGCAGCTTGGCGCGGCCGTCGCCGCGCATGCTCGCGCCGCTCGCTATGACGTGGCGGCGCCCGGCCGGGCCGAGCTCGATATCACCAACGCCGCCGCCGTGCAAAAAGCTGTTGCCGATGTCCGGCCGGACGCCGTCATCAACTGCGCGGCCTACAATCGGGTCGATGCCGCTCAGACCGAAGCGGCCGAAGCCATTCGCGCAAACGCGTTAGCCGTGCGCAACCTCGTTCGTGCCATTGGCGAGGTCGCCTTCGTCCACTACAGCACGGACTTTGTCTTCGACGGCAGCAGCACGCGACCCTACGACGAGAGCGACAAACCGAATCCGCAGAGCACGTACGCGATGTCAAAGCTGATGGGCGAGTGGTTTGCTGCCGAGGCGTCGCGTGCTTACGTCCTGCGGGTCGAGAGCCTGTTCGGAAACGCTCCCGACGCGACAGCAAAAGGAAGCGTGGCCGGAATCGTCGCCGCGCTTCTCGCCGGGGAGCCGGCGCGGGTCTTCGAAGATCGGACCGTCTCGCCGACGAGCGTGCAGGATGCGGCGCGAGCGACCTTCGCGCTCATCGAAATGAGGGCCACACCTGGTCTGTATCACTGCGTGAATACCGGCTACTGCACCTGGCTCGAGCTCGGGCACGAGGTCGCGCGCCTCCTCGACGTGTCCCCGCGATTCGACATCGTCCGCTTCGCGGACGTGAAGATGCCGGCGCCGCGTCCGCTCTACTGTGCGTTGTCGAACGCCAAGCTCACGGCGGCAGGTGTCACGATGCCGACGTGGCAGGTCGCGTTGGCCGCCCACGTTCGCGAGCTGGCGGCGGCCAGGCGTTAGGGCTTCCTCACGTCGACAATGGCGACGTACGACGCGTCGCGACCGGCAGAGGAAGCTGCGTTCCGGACCCAGACCGCCACTGAAAACCGACCGGCGAACGGCGGCGTCCAAACCCAGCTGCTGCCCGCGTTCCAGTCGCGAACCATCTGCCAATCGCGCCGTCCATCCCAGATCCAGTACTGATAGGAGTACGGCTCTCGGCCGCCGGCAACGAGGGCGTTCCAGGTGACACGCTGCCCGACGACGAGTGGCGTGGCTGATGGCTGGAGCGCCATGACCGTTACCGTGGACGGAGCGAGGATCGACATGTCCGCCGCTTGACGAGCGTCCGATGCACGCGTCGATTCGGCGTTTCGTGCCCACACCTCGACCGAGTAATCCCCAGGCAGCAACGGCGTCCACGTCCAGACGTTCGAAGTGTCCCAGTCCCGAGCGAGCGTGCGATTCGATCCGCTCACCACCCAGAATTGGAACGAGTACGGCGCCCGCCCGCCGGCCGTCAACGCCGTCCACGTGATCGGGATCCCGGCCTGCACTGGTGGCGGCGTGTTCGACACGAGGCGCGTCACCGACAGCGGCTGACGGGCCTCATCGGTCGGGCCGAGCGCCAACGGGTTGTCTTCGCCGCTGAACGTCCAACCGACCATCGCCGCCAGATGACGGTCGTCATTGAAGCCCTCGTCGGCGGGAACGACTTCGCGGCTGGCCCAGGTTTCGAGACGGACCCGTGGCCGTCCCGTGGGGATCTCCACGTCGGCGCTGACGGCGCGGCCGTCGCGGATGGTCGCCGAGATGACTTCGCGGCCGTCGATCCAGGCCTTGAAGTCGACCGGCCGCCCGGCGATGCCTGCATGCGGGACTCGCACGGTCAACGTCATCTGGCGATGCGGGGCGTCCAGCAGGCTGACGGCCCGATGCTGCGCCCACCGGTATTCGTTGCCTTCGGTGTCGCGTTCGGGCCAGTAGAACCCGTAGGTGTACGGCCAGGCGATCCGCTCGCTGCGAACGGGCGCGCGCAGGTCCGTTTCAGCGAGGCGGAGGGTGCCAATTGCAAACACCAGAAGAAGGCCCAACACCCCGGACCATTCCGCCAGCCTCACGGGCTTCGGCGGTGCGGGCGGTCCGACGAGCGACACGAACCAGAACGCGACTGTCCAGAACGTGAGAGCAACGGTCAGATCCTGCCCGGGCACTCCGACCAGGCCCACCAGGCCGAAGGCGAGTAGCACGCCCAGGAGCGGCCAGGCCGCGGGAACGATCCGTCGAGCGGAGCGGGCAAGATAGGCGGCGAACAACACGGTCCAGGCCAGGGCACCTGCTGCGCCCAGGATGCCGAGCTCGGCGACGAGATGCCGGGCCCAGTTCTGGGCGTTGTCAGCGGTCAGCCCCGGCGAGAAGAACGGCAGCAGCGTTTGAAACGAGCCAATGCCGACGCCGAACCACGGGAATTCGCGAATCATCGCCCACGCGGCCGAACCGTAGCCGTATCGGTCCGACAGCTCGAAGGCGAATCGCTGCCAGCCGCGCAGCGAGGCATCGGGCAGCGTCTGCCACAGACGTCCGATCGGTCCGATGTCCGCCATGCCAAGCGTCAGCACGACGCCAAGCAGAACGGCGAGGAGCGGAACGAGCCGCGTCCACAGCAGGCGGCCGAGGCCGACGCCGGTCCGGGCGAGCACCGACATGGCGCCGAAGGCCGTGACGATCACTGCGGCAATCTGAGCGGTGCGCGATCCGGTGGCGAGCACGGACAGCCATCCGAGCACGGCGCCGGCGAGACTCAGAAACCGGGGCGAGGAGCGCGTGAGTGCCGGCGGCACAAGCGCGACGCCGATCCACATCGCCGCGATCATGCCGGTCAGATTGGCGTCGAAAAGCGTGCCCGAAGCGCGCCCCATCCGGCCGAAGACCGTCGTGTTCAGCACCGTCATGTTGCCAAACGCCTGATAGATGGTCGCCAGCATCAGAACGCCGGCGCTCGCGGCAAGCGCTCCGGCGATGAACGCGTGCGGGCGCTGCTCCGATTGGAATAGCCAGTCGAACCAGAGAATGCCCAGCACCTGTGTCAGGCCGACGTGGAGGATCCACGTGGCCGAGAATGACGGGAGGCTGCCCAGAGCGGCGCTCGGCAGCGGATCGCGCGCGAGAAGCGCGGTGTTGAAATCGATCTCGCGCGCGATCACGATTGGCGCGGCGACCACCACGACGAGCGCCCAGAAGGCCAGGGGCGTCCGCCAGGGCACCGGAATGGCCCATCCGCTCCGGACGCCGTCTGGCAGCAGGATGCCGAGCACGGCCGCGAACCAGATGACGCTGAAGAACGGGTGGGTGTCGCCGTGAACGACCCAGATGATCGCGGGCGAGAGGTAGGTGCAGAACAAGACGAGGCCGATCGCTCGACGGTCCAGCGCGAACGCCGCTCCCGCGGCCAGGCCGGCGACGGCGGTGGCGGTGAGCAGCGCCGGCCATCCGCGGGCCACGAGCACAGCCTCACAGACGAGCGCGAGGACCGCCCAGATGTAGACCGCACGCTTGGTTGCGACGTCCATCAGGAATCCGTCACGCTCTGGCCTCGATCTCCGCTCCGTCGCGCTTTTCGGCGACGATATCGGCCACGAGACGTCCGACGGCGAGACACGACGTCAAGCCGGGCGATTCGATGCCTGAGGCCTGCACCACCGCCGGATTCTGCCGGTCTCGCCTGATCAGGAAGTCGGCGAACTGTTCTTCAGGACCGTGCAGCTTGGCGCGGATGCCGCTGCCCGACAGCCGGAGATCTTCGAGCGTCACACCGGGCAACAGGCGGCGGGCCGGCTCGACAAACGCGTCGATGGGCAGCCGATCGGCTTCGTAGTCGTCCTTTCGTTCCTGAAAGCGGACCGTTGGACCGAGCCACACAGCGCCGTTCATGGTCTTGATGAGATGAACGCCCAGTCCGTGGCCGTGCGGCAATGGATACACCAGCGCGTTGACGAGCGTGCGTTTCGCCGGCACGAGCTCGGCGTACTCGCCGCGGCACGGATGAATGTCGAATCGTTCGCCGCCAAGTGCGCGCGAGATCTCGTCGGCAAAGAGGCCGGCCGCGTTCACGACCTGCCCGGCGACGATATCTTCGCGTTCGGTCCTGAGCCGGATGCCATGACCGTGCCGATCGGCGCCCACGAGTCGCGTGCCCGGAAGGAACATGACGCCGGCCTCCTGTCCGGCACGCAAGAGCGCGAGCACCAGGGCTTCCGCATCCACGATGCCTGATTCGGGCGAGAAGAGCGCGGCGATGGCCGATACCGCCGGCTCGCGCCGGCGCACGAACGCCGCGTCGACCCTCGTCAGGCCCTCCACGCCGTTCGCCGAGGCGGCCTTCTCGAGCGCATCGAGACCCGGCTCCTCCTCGACCGTGCGAGCCACGATGAGCTTGCCGCACTTTCTGTGGGGGACGCCGTGGGTGGCGCAGAACGCGTACAACATGTGCCGGCCTTCGACGCACAGTCGGGCCTTGAGCGAGCCCGCCGGATAGTAGATCCCGGCGTGAATGACGCCGCTGTTGTGCGTGCTCGTGTCGAGCCCCGGTCGCCGGTGACGCTCGATGAGGCAGACCGATCGACCAGTCTGCGCGATGGTCCATGCAGCGGCGAGGCCGGTCACGCCGGCACCAACGACGGCGACATCGATGTCAACTGCGTCCGCCAACGGCTCGTGCTCCTGTCGTCGGCCGATCATATCCCGTTGGTGGCATGCAGCTTTGTGCCGGGCCGTGCGCGAGGCCTCGCGTCGCTTGACCCCGCCGTGAGGCGGCCCCTACAATTCCACAGTCTGTTTTTCCTCGAGGACACTTTCCAGCACACACAATGGCCAAGCGCGCACTGATTACCGGAATCACCGGGCAAGACGGGTCGTACCTTGCCGAACTGCTGCTCGACAAGGGCTACGAAGTGTACGGCATGGTTCGCCGGCTCAGCGCGCCGAACGTGTGGCGCATCGAGCATCTGCTGGATCGCATCACACTGAGGCCGGCGGACTTGCTCGATCAGCTGTCGCTCCTGCGCGTCATCGATGAAGTGCGGCCGAACGAGATCTACAACCTGGCGGCGATGTCGTTCGTGCCGGCGTCGTGGGATCAGCCGATGCTCACCGGCGAGTTCAACTCGCAGGGGGTCACCAGGATGCTCGACGCCGTCAGGCGGGTCGACACGGGCATCCGGTTCTATCAGGCGTCATCGAGCGAGATGTTCGGCAAGGTGCGCGAGGTTCCGCAGACCGAGCTGACGCCGTTCTATCCGCGCAGCCCCTATGGCGTGTCGAAGGTGTTCGCGCATTACATCACCGTGAACTACCGCGAGAGCTATAACCTGTTCGCGGTTTCCGGCATGCTGTTCAATCACGAGTCGCCGCGGCGCGGGCTGGAGTTCGTGACCCGGAAGGTCAGCGACCTCGTCGCGCGAATCAAGCTGGGCCTCACCGACACGCTGCCGATCGGCAACCTGGACGCGCACCGCGATTGGGGTTTTGCCGGCGACTACGTCCAGGCGATGTGGCTCATGCTCCAGCAGGACCGCGCCGACGACTATGTCATCGCCACCGGCATCAGCCACTCGGTCCGCGAGCTGATGGAGATTGCGTTCGCGCACGTCGATCTGGACTGGCAGAAGTACGTCCGCCAGGACCCGTCGTTGCTGCGTCCGGCGGAAGTCGACCATCTGCTGGGCGACGCGTCGAAGGCGAAGCGGGAACTGGGCTGGACGCCGAAGGTCGACTTCAAGCAGCTCATCGAGATGATGGTCGACGCCGACCTCGAGCGTCTGCGCCGCGCCGCGGCCGGCCAGAGCGTCTCCGTGCGTTGATCACATAAGGCATAACAGGTATGAGCACGCTGTCGTCGGACGCCCTAGAGCGGATCCGCAGCCGCCGCGCCAGAATTGGCATCATTGGACTGGGCTACGTTGGTCTGCCGCTCGCCGTCGAATTCGCCCGTGCCGGGTTCGACGTCACCGGCTTCGATGTCGACGAGCGGAAGAACGCCTCGATCAACACCGGCAAGAGCTATATCCCCGATGTCTCCGAGGTCGAGCTTGCCGAGGTGGTCAACGCCGGTCGCTTCCGGGCGACGGCCGAGATGGCCCGCCTGGGCGACATGGACGTCATCGACATCTGCGTCCCTACCCCTCTCCGCAAAACGAAGGATCCCGACCTGTCGTACGTCGTCAAAGCGGTCGAAGCGTGCGCCGCGACGATTCGCAAGGGTCAGCTCGTCATCCTCGAGTCCACGACCTACCCAGGCACGACCGACGAAGTCGTCCAGCCGATGCTCGAAGAAAAGGGGCTGACGGCGGGCAAGGATTTCTTCCTCGCTTTCTCCCCCGAGCGCGTCGATCCCGGCAATGCGCAGTACACGACGCGCAGCATTCCGAAGGTCGTCGGTGGCCATGGACCGGAGAGCACGGAGCTCGCCTCGGCGTTGTATGGCTCGGTCGTGTCGAAAGTCGTGCCGGTCAGCTCGACGCGCGTGGCCGAGATGGTCAAGCTCCTCGAGAACACGTTCCGGGCGGTCAACATCGGCCTGGTCAACGAAATCGCGTTGATGTCGAACAAGATGGACATCAACGTCTGGGAAGTCATCGACGCCGCCAAGACCAAGCCGTTCGGCTTCATGCCGTTTTATCCGGGACCCGGTCTCGGCGGGCACTGCATTCCCATCGAT
>JBKPSC010000301.1:0-8004 GCA_046734915.1 Acidobacteriota bacterium
CGGAGCGCCTTGGCTTCGGCGTACTCGGGGCTGCTCCACCACTGCCGCGCGCGCTCCGCGGTTTCGAATTCGATGACAACGACACGTTTCGGCTCATAGGTGCCTTCGAGGGCCTCGGCCTTTCCGCCTCTGACGATGAACTTGCCGCCATACCGCGCGAGCGAGGCCGGCACCGCCTTGATGTACTCCGGATAGCGGACCGGGTCGAGCACCTCGACGTTGACGATGAGATAGGCGGCCATGCTACAGCACCCTGATGAGATCGGAACGCGTGATGATGAAGGTCTTGTCGGTCTTGAAGTCGCGAACCAGGACGGCCGGACTCTGCGGCGTGATCATCGTCGCCAGCAGGTCCACCGGCGTCGAGATGTCGACGAACGGAAACGCCTCTTCCATGATGGTCTCGACCGGCGCACGCTTCACATCGGGATTGCGGACGAGCTCCTCGTAGAGGCGCGCTTCGTTGAGCGATCCGACGAGACGCCTGTCATGCGTCACCGAGATCTGCGAGAAGTCCTGCTCGCTCATGAGCCTGACTGCGTGCTCGACCGGCTCGTTGCACTCGAGCGAGCACAGCTCGCCCGACAGGCCCATCGCCACCATTTCCCGCGCGGTCAGGCCGCTCTTCTCGAGAAAGCCCTTCTCGCGCATCCAGTCGTCGTTGAACATCTTGCCCAGATAACGCGACCCGTGGTCGTGGAAGATGACGACCACGAGCTGGCCGGCCTTGAAGTGTTCGCGCAGCTGGAGCACGCCCGCCATCGCGGATCCGGCCGAGTTGCCGGCGAAAATGCCCTCCTCGCGAGCGATGCGCCGGGTCATCACCGCCGCATCCTTGTCGGTGACCTTCTCGAAGTGATCGACGACCGAGAAATCGACGTTGGCGGGCAGGAAGTCTTCGCCGATGCCTTCGGTGATGTACGGATAGATCTCGTGCTTGTCGAAGACTCCGGTCTCCTTGAACTTCTTGAAGACCGATCCGTAGGTGTCGATGCCCCAGACCTTGACGCTCGCCTTCTTCTCCTTCAGGTAGCGCCCGACCCCCGACACGGTGCCGCCGGTGCCGACGCCCACGACCAGATGGTCTACCGCCCCTTCGGTCTGCTCCCAAATCTCCGGTCCGGTCAGGTCGTAGTGTGCGGCCGTATTGGAGAGGTTGTCGTACTGGTTCGCCTTCCACGAGTTGGGGATTTCACGCTCCAGCCGTGACGACACTGAGTAGTACGACCGAGGATCTTCCGGATCCACGTTGGTCGGACAGACGATGACCTCGGCGCCAAACGCCTGGAGCGCGTCGATCTTCTCCTTCGACTGCTTGTCGGTCGTGGTGAAGACGCATCGGTAGCCCTTCACGACCGCCGCAATGGCCAGGCCCATCCCGGTGTTGCCAGAGGTCCCTTCGATGATCGTCCCGCCCGGTTTGAGCGCGCCGGCTCGTTCGGCGTCTTCGATCATCCGCACCGCCATGCGGTCCTTGATCGAGTTGCCCGGATTGAAAGTCTCGATCTTTGCTACGACTGTCGCGGCAACCACGCCTTTCGTGATGCTGTTGATGCGCACCATCGGTGTGTGACCGATGGCTTCGAGAATGTTGGAGCAGACCCTGCTCATGACCTGAGTCTATACTGTGCGCCCATGCCACGACTCATTCCCGCCGCCACGCGAATCAAGGCCGCCGGCAACAAGCCAAAGCTCATCGACGAATACGTCGGCGTCGTCAACTCCGGGAACTCGCGCGTCAGCGTCGCGAGGATGACGTCGCCGGCCGGCTGGCGGGAACCCGGTCAGCGGCCGTCGTTCGAGGAGATCACGCTCGTCCTGCGCGGCACGGTCCGCGTCGAGCACGAACGCGGTGTCATCGACGTCAAGGCCGGACAGGCCATCGTCACAGCTCCAGGCGAGTGGGTGCGTTACAGCTCACCCGACGCTGAGGGCGCCGAATACGTGGCCGTTTGCGTGCCGGCGTTTACGCCGGAAACGGTGAATCGGGACGTCTAACAGGCTTCAGGCTTCAGGCTCCAGACTTCAGGGGCCGTAGCCAGAATTTCCTGAAGCCCGAAGTCCGAAGCCTGGAGCCCGCAAGATTTCCTCCCCGTTCCGTTCTATCCCCAGAAGCGCCCTGGCGCTCGAGGGAGGACGGATATGCGGCAGATGCTGGTTCTGGCGGTGGTCATCGTGGTGGCCGCGTTGGCGGCCTCGACGCTCACCGGTCAAGGAACGGGCCGGATTACTGGGGTGGTGCAGGACGGTGGCGGCCGGCCGTTGGCCGGCGCCGACGTTGAGTTGTAATCTGACCGGATAACGGGCGGGAAGCGCACGAAGACGGATGCGGCAGGCGCGTTTACCTTCGCCGATCTGCCGGCGGGTCGCTACGAGATCACGGCGACCTCGGGCCAGTTCACGGTGGCAAGCCGATCCGTGACCCTCACGGACCGTGGCCGCGAAGCGCTCACGCTGGTCCTGGACAGGCTCGACGAGAGGGCCAGCGCTCAAGCACCCACCGACCCGGCGGCAAGTCTGCCTCCCGTGAAAGAGGTTGGCGCCGCCGACGTGGCGGCCGGCCTGCCCGCTGCCACCGCCGGCCGATGGTTCAGAACGCCGGGCATTCTCCCCGGGCCGATTCCAGGGGCGCCCCTGCCGAATGCCGACTCGTACGATCACGTCAGCGAATCCACGTGGAGCGACGCCTCGCGCTCGCCGTTGTCGACCTTCTCGATTGACGTCGACACAGCGTCCTACGCCAACATCCGCCGCCTGCTGAACAGCGGAATCCAGCCACCGAAGGACGCCGTGCGCATCGAAGAACTGATCAACTACTTCTCGTACGACTATCCCGAGCCCCGCGCCGAACATCCCTTCTCGATCACGACCGCCCTCGCTGAATCGCCGTGGCACCGCGGTTATCGCCTGGCCCTCATCGGTCTCCAGGCGCGTCGCATCGCCTCGGATCGGATGCCGCCGCGCAATCTCGTGTTCCTCATCGACGTCTCCGGGTCGATGATGGCGGCCAACAAGCTGCCCCTGGTGAAGGCGTCGCTCGCGATGCTCGCGCGCAACCTGACATCGCGCGATCACGTCGCCATCGTGGTGTACGCCGGGGGCGCCGGACTCGTCCTGCCGCCGACCAGAGGTGACGACACGGCGACAATCGTCGACGCGCTGAACCGGCTGGAAGCGGGCGGATCGACCAACGGCGCCGGCGGAATCAGACTCGCATATCGCACCGCCCGCGCACACTTCGCCGATGGCGGCGTCAACCGCGTGATCCTCGCGACCGATGGCGATTTCAACGTCGGCGTCACTTCGCGAGGCGAGCTCCTCGATCTTATCGAGCGGGAACGTGAGTCGGGCATCGCGCTGTCGGTCCTGGGCTATGGGTTCGGGAACCTCAAGGACTCGACGATGGAGCAGCTGGCCGACAAAGGCAACGGCAACTACGCTTATATCGACGATTTGAGCGAGGCGCGGAAGGTGCTCGTCGAGGAAGCCGGTGGAACGCTCGTGACGGTGGCGAAGGACGTCAAGATCCAGGTCGAGTTCAATCCCGCTGCCGTGTCCGCGTATCGGTTGATCGGATACGAGAACCGGGCGCTCGCGGATCGCGACTTCAACGACGACCGCAAAGATGCCGGCGACCTGGGTGCCGGCCATTCCGTCACCGCGCTGTACGAGATCGTCCCGGTCGGAGCCGCCATCGATGGCCCGGCGGTCGATTCACTCCGGTATCAGGCGCCTCCCAGCCCGTCGACCCGCGCGACGAGCGAAACGATGTGGGTCAAGGTCCGCTACAAGCAGCCGGATTCGAGCAGCAGCGTGCGCCTCGAGACGGCGATCCCGACCACTCTGGCGATGACGCCGGCGCTTGGCTTCGCCAGCGCGGTCGCCTCATTCGGCATGCTGCTTCGCGACAGCGAGTTCAAAGGGTCGGCCAGCTTCGCCGAGGCGCGGCGGACGGCAGAGAGCTTCCGCGGCGCCGATCCGCTCGGCCACCGTGCGGAATTCATCAGGCTGGTCGGCCTCGCCGAGAGTGTGTGTGCGGAGCCATCGCGCGAGCGGCGGCAAACGAGGTGGATTCACGGCGTGGACCGGGACTAGAATCGCGAGCGGCCGTCAGGCCGCACCCGATGCAGACGCCGCTCACGCCGCTCGAATTCGTGCGCCGCACGCGCAGCCTGTATCCCGGCCGCGAAGCCGTCGTCGACGGCAGCGATCGGTGGACCTACGCCGAGTTCTTTGAGCGATGCGAGCGGGCGGCGGCGGCGTTGCACGGCCTGGGGGTGCGCAAGGGCGACTGCATCGCTTACATCGCACCCAACACGCACGCGCAGCTCGAATCGTTCTATGCGGTGCCGCAGCTGGGCGCCGTGCTCGTGCCGGTGAACTTTCGCCTCGCCGCCGACGATTTCGTTTACATCCTGAACCACAGCGGGGCGCGGATTCTCTGCGCTCACGGTGACTACCTCGAGGTGCTCGACCGCCTGCGCTCGCAGCTGACGACGGTCGAGCACTTCATCGCCCTCGACAAGAAAGCGCCGGACTGGCTCTCGTACGAGGATCTGCTGAGCGCGGCGTCTCCGAACGGGCCGCATCCGGCCATCGACGAGCGCGACCTGCTGACGATCAACTACACCAGCGGGACGACCTCACGCCCCAAAGGCGTGATGATCACCCACCGCAACGCTTACATGAACTCGGTGGGCACCCTGCTGCACTTTCACATGAGCTGCCGCGACCGCTACTTGTGGACGCTGCCGATGTTCCATGCGAACGGCTGGACGTTCACCTGGACCGTCACGGCGGTCGGCGGGACGCACATCTGTCTGCCGAAGCTCGAACCACAGCGAGTGTTCGATCTGATGCGAACCGAACGCGTCACGACGCTGTGCGCGGCCCCGACGGTGCTGATTACCCTGGCGAACTGCCCCGAACACGTCCGCGGCACGGTGCCGCCGGGCATCCGCCTGCTCACTGCCGGAGCGCCGCCGGCCGCGGCGACCATCGAGCGAATCGAAGGCGAGTTTGATTGGGAGCTGACGCAGGTCTACGGTCTCACCGAGACCGCGCCGTTCATCACCGTGTGCGAGCCACGGCCCGAACACGAGCAGCTGTCGCCGTCCGAACGGGCGACAGTCAAAGCGCGCCAGGGCGTCGAGCTCATCACCTCGGGTGAACTCCAGGTCGTGGACGAGAACGGTCAGCAGGTGCCCCCGGACGGCAAGACGCTCGGCGAGATCGTCGTCCGCGGCAACGTCGTGATGGAGGGCTACTACAACGACGCGAAGGCCACCGCCGAGGCAATGCGCGACGGCTGGTTCCACTCCGGCGATGCCGCCGTCGTCCACCCTGATCGCTACATCGAGATTCGCGACCGCTTCAAGGACATCATCATCAGCGGCGGCGAGAACATCTCGTCGGTCGAAGTCGAAGCGGCGCTATTGCGGCACCCGGGCGTCGCGGAAGCAGCCGTCGTGGGCGTGCCCGACGAGCGGTGGGGCGAATCCCCTCGCGCCTTCGTCATCCTCCGCGACGGAGCGGCGGTAACGGAAGCCGAGCTGCGGACGTTTCTCCGCGGCATCATCGCCCACTTCAAGGTCCCGCACACTATGACGTTCGTACGTGAACTGCCGAAGACCGCTACGGGTAAGATTCAGAAGTTCGTTCTGCGCGGGAGAACGTCGGCCATCTCCGCTCAATGAGGCAGCCCCAGCCGACACGGAGCCCTTCATGACGAAAGCGAAACGTTTCACTCTGGCAATCGCGGCGGCACTCGCGGCGGCATCCACGGCGGCTGACGCCCACTTCAAGCTGCTCGAGCCGGCGTCGTGGCTGATCGAAGATCAGCGCGGCGATCCGCAGAAAGCCGGACCGTGTGGCGGCAGCAACACCGATTGGGGAAAACCCAGCTACGCGGTGACGAAGGTCACCGGCGGTCAGAAGCTTCAGATCAAGCTGCAGGAAACCATCTACCATCCCGGGCACTATCGGATCTCCCTCGCAGTCAACTCGCCAACTGAACTGCCCAAGGATCCGGTGACGGCGACGCGAGACAGCGAGCGTGGGCCGTGGTCGGTATCGGCGGAGATTCAGAATCCGCCGCAGATTCCCGTGCTGGCCGACGGCCTCTTCGTTCACTCGGAGAAGCCGAGCAGCCCGATGCCGCCGTTCGAAACCGACATCCAAGTCCCGAACATCAGCTGCCGGAAGTGCACGCTCCAGATCGTCCAGTTCATGGCCGAGCACGCATTCAACAACCCGGGCGGCTACTCCTATCATCACTGCGCCGATCTCCAGATCACTCCGGACAAGAGCAAGCCGCTTGACAGCGGTTGGCCGTCCGAGAGGACCGCGACTAACCAGTAAGCGCCTGCGCGAGGTGGACGAGCGGTGGCAGCTGCCGCACGTCCACCGCCGCGAGCGGCCGCTCTGAATCCACCAGCGCCACCGAGAACGCCGCACGTCCGATCACCTGCGCCGGGGAAAGCCCGCTCGCCCGCAGGTCGCGCACGCTCGTGTCGCGATCGGCCTTGCTCAGTTTCTGCGTCGCCGACTTCATGATGAGGGGATGGTGGAGAAACCGCGGCGGCACGCCGCGGCCGAGCAGGCGCGCGAGCTGAATCTGCCGGCCGGTTGACGGCAGCAGATCGTCGCCGCGGATGACCACGCTGACATCTTGCATCAGGTCGTCGACGACCACGGCGAACTGATAGGTCCAGTTACCGTCGCGATCGCGCACCAGGAGATCGCCGCACTGCTCAGCGGGACACTGCGCCTGTTTCCCATGGCGCAGGTCATCGAACGTCTCGACACTGGAGTCCAGTCGAACGCGCGTGCCCCGCCCCGTCGCTTCGGCCAACCCCTTGTTCCGGCACGTCCCCGGATACCGGCGTTCGGATTGTCCATCCGCGCGGGCGAGAGCGCTGCGCGAGCAGGCGCAGGCATAGAGACGCCCCTCGGTGCGCAAGCGCGCCAACGTGTTCTCGTAGACCGCGACGCGATCGCTCTGACGCCCCGCGCAGGGGCCACCGCGGAACGCCTCGAAGCCGGGCGCGTCGGGGACGAATCCCAGCCACTCCAGGTCGTCGAGAATCGCTCTTTCGAACTGCGGACGGCTTCGCTGACGATCGTGATCCTCGATGCGCAGCAGCACGCGCCCGCCCGCTGCCTGCGTCACGCCCCAGACGTAGATCGCGTTCACGACGTGCCCTAAGTGGAGATAGCCCGTCGGCGCCGGGGCAAATCGCGAGATCACGGCTGGATCCGCCATGCCGCTCGATGATACCGTGCCGCTACATGCGCTCGATGCGAGCCGCAACGCTCACCGCTTCCCTGCTGGCGTTCACTTTCGCGCACGCGCAGACGCCCTCGCCGCCACCGACCTTCGACATCGTCGAAAAGGATCTCGGCGACCTGCAGGCGGCGCTGCGGGAGGGCCGTGTGACGTCCGTGCAGCTCGTCGATCTCTATCGCGAGCGCATCGATCGCTTCGACAAGAGAGGGCCCGCGATCAACGCGTTCATCACCCTGAACGGGAGGGCCCGTGAAGAGGCCGAGAATCTGGACCGCGAGCGTCAGGCCGGCCGCACCCGCGGTCCGCTGCACGGCATCCCAATTGTCATCAAGGACAACTTCATCACCGCCGATATGCCGACCACGGCGGGGACGCTGGCGCTCGAGGGTTTCAGGGCCAACCGCGACGCGTTCCAGATCGGGAAGCTGCGCGAGGCCGGCGCGATCTTTCTCGGCAAGACCAACTTGCACGAGCTCGCGGCTGGCATTACCAGCGTGAGTTCAGCCGGCGGACAGACGCTCAATCCTTACGATCGCTCGCGCAATCCCGGTGGATCGAGCGGTGGCACGGCCGCTGCGGTGGCATCCAGCTTTGGCGCGGCGGGCATGGGCACGGACACATGCGGCTCGATTCGGATTCCGGCGGCGCACAACAACCTCTGGGGCCTGCGTCCGACGATGGGATTGTCGAGCCGCGACGGTGTCGTCCCACTCGCC
>JBKPSC010000302.1:0-14006 GCA_046734915.1 Acidobacteriota bacterium
ATCTTGACGTATCGAGGCTCGGCAAACGGCACGAAGTCCTCGGCCGCGATAGAGCGGAACGTGACATTGGCTTCCCACGGCCTGGTCACCGCGCCCACCACGATCTTGTGGTCGGTGATCTCCGCCAGCACCACCCACCCGAGCGACAACGCCGCGGGCAGGAGCCCGCGCGGCATCGGCCGCTCGTCCGGGTCGGCACCGATAATGACCTCCCGGCCCTTGAAGATGGCCCGAGCGACTGGCATCTGCAGGAGATCCATTTCGCACGCCACGGCCAGCGTCACGCTTGCCGGCGCGGCCACCACGATCTGATGCCGGTCGACGACGTCGTACTCGGGCATGAAGCGATCGAGAAGTGGATCGTCTTCATCTGCGTCGGGGAGTGACGGATTGCCGTACCGGCGCCAGGTGACGGCTGCATAACCGGCATAGGCGCCGGCGCCGATGGCCGCGCCTGCCATCAGCCAACGGCTGGCCGCCCGCAAGCTCCGTTTCAATCCCATTCGCGTCGTCCCACCCCTGGCAACGTCATATCCCGAAATTCTTGCAGGAACGTGTCTCGAAACGCCAGCAGCTCTGCCAGGGTGCGGGCGAAAACGCCCGTGGACCGGGGCTTCCATCGCCACAAGGCTCCTGGCGCCGGCCGGTGTAGGATGAGCGCGGAGAGAAATGATGACATTCAGGCCCGTCCTTCTGGCTCTTGCCGGAGGTCTCGCGGTGGCTCTTTTCGGCCCGGGATTCGCGCCAGGCCTCCCGGCGCAGGAAGCCGGCGTGGATCCTCGCCCGCCGAACGCTCCGAAACAGGTCCCCGCCTTCCGAGGACAGACGCGCGCGCCGCAGCGGAAGCTCGACGTCGCATTCACCGTAGTCCCCGTTGTCGAGGGACTCCGCAACCCGTGGGCGCTGGCGTTTCTGCCCGGCGGCAGGATGCTGGTGACCGAGCGCGTCGGCTACTTGCGGATCGTGGCGGCCGACGGCTCGATGGCCCCGCAAGTGGTCGGCGGACTGCCGGCTGTCGACAATCGCGGCCAGGGCGGCCTCCTCGATGTCGCGCTCGATCCAAACTTCGCGAGCAACGGCCTCATCTATTGGAGTTACGCCGAACCGCGGGAGAACGGCACGAACAACACAGCGGTCGCGCGAGGCAAGCTCGTTGAAGGACCGCCGGCGCGCGTAGAGAACGCGCAGGTGATCTATCACCAGACGCCCTCGCTGACGTCCACTGCGCACTACGGCAGCCGCCTCATCTTCGCGCGTGATGGCACGCTCTTCATCACTCACGGCGAGCGATCGATCACCGAGGGCCGGATGCAGGCGCAGCGCCTCGACGGGATGCTCGGCAAGATCGCACGCATCAACCCCGACGGATCCATTCCGCAGGACAACCCGTTTGTCGGGAAGACCGGTGCACGACCCGAAATCTTCTCGCTCGGCCATCGGAACATCCAGGCCGCCGCTCTCAATCCCACGACCGGCGAACTGTGGGAGGTCGAGCACGGCACGCGCGGCGGCGACGAAATCAACGTCGTCCGCAAGGGCAAGGACTACGGCTGGCCGACCATCGCCTACGGCATCGAATATCGCGGCGATCCGATCACCGGCAACATCACCGCGCACGACGGGATGGAACAGCCGCTCTACTACTGGGATCCCGTCATCGGCCCGAGCGGGATGGTCTTCTATACCGGCGACTTGTTCCCGGCGTGGAAGGGCAGTCTGTTCATCGGCGGTCACCAGACAAACGATCTCGTGCGTCTGTCACTCGACGGCGAGAAAGTCACCGGAGAAGAGCGGCTTCTCACGGATCTTCCGAAGCGGGCGCGCGTGCGGGACGTCCGGCAAGGTCCCGACGGCGCACTCTACCTCCTTACAGACGAGGCCATCGCGGGACAGCTGCTCAAGCTCGTGCCGCCACAGCGAAAGCCGAGCGGCCAGTAGCGAGACTGGCCACACACGGCAGACCGGACCCCGTCTGTAACACCCGGAGCATGGGCAGCGTATAAAGGAGCTGTCAGCCGTGCTCGTCTAGAATGGGCGGAAGTACATCTTTCTGTGGTGGCGGAAGTCTTTTTTGAGGTGTCACATGCACGTCCTCTCACGCGCCGGCGCGGTGGTGCTGTGCCTGACAGCAGCGACATGGTCCATTGAAGCCCAGCGAGGGTCTACCGACTGGACCCAGTACCGCGGCGCGGCGCGCGATGGCAACGCCCCCGGCTTTGCCGCCCCCGCCACGTGGCCTGAGTCATTAGTCCAGAAGTGGCGGATCGAGGTCGGCACCGGCTACGCGAGTCCGATCGTCGTCGGTGACCGCGTGTATGTGTTCTCGCGCCGCGGCGACAACGAGGGCATGAGCGCCCACGACGCGGCGACCGGCAAAGAGCTGTGGCGGTTCGGCTACTCCGCGCCGTTCACCATGCACAGTGCCGCCACCCGGCACAATCAGGGACCGAAGTCGACGCCGATCTACACGAACGGACGGCTGCTGTCGATCGGCATGACCGGTGTCGTGACGGCCTGGGACGCCGCGACCGGCAAGCAGCTCTGGCAGAAGCCGGCCGGCGACGTCGTGCCGCTATACACCACTCACGCGTTCTCGCCGATCGTCGATGGCAACACGGTCATCTTCCACGTCGGCGGCCATGACCGCGGCGCGCTGACCGCGTTCGACATCTCGACCGGCACCGCGCGCTGGAGCTGGCCAGGCGACGGTCCGGGTTACGGCTCGCCCATCATCGCCAACATCGGCGGCACGCGTCAGGTGATCACGATCACCCAGGCCAAGGTCGTCGGCGTCGATCTCGCGAGCGGGGCGCTGCTCTGGGAACGTCCCTATCCCAGCCAGGTGTCGACCAATTCGAACACGCCAATCCTCTACGGAGAGACCATCATCGTGTCGGGCAACGGCGGGCCCACCGTGGCATTTACCGCTTCGAAGAACGGCGCCAGGTGGACGACGACGAACGTCTGGGAGAACGCCGACATCCCGCTCCGTCTGACCAATATGGTCTTGATGGGCGACATGCTGTTCGGCATGACGAACAAGAACGCCGGCCAGTACTTCGGCGTCGACGCCAAGACCGGCAAAACGCTGTGGGTCTCGCCGGGACGGCAAGCGAGCAACAGCGCCATCGCCCGCGCCGGCGATTACCTCCTGAGCCTCGAAGACGACGGCGATCTGGTCGTCGTGAAGAACAGCCAGACGGCATTCGAGCTCGTGAAGAGGTACAAGGTTGCCGAAGGCGAGACGTGGGCCGAGGCGGTGTTCTCGGGCAACCGCATCTACATCAAGGATCTGAACCACCTGACCCTGTGGACGCTGAGCTGATGGACGCGACCGGCATGAGCGGCGGCGGGTCTGGCGACGGCTCCCGCGCGTTTCCGGCTGAAGCCATTCGCCTCGCACCTGCCGATCAGACCGAGGTCGGCAGTTACTTCGTCGCGACGTACCCGCCGTTCTCCGTGTGGAAGGCGGAAGACGTGTCACGGCAAGCCTGGCCCGCGCTCGAGACGCGGCCGGTGCCCGGCGTGCCACTGGGCCTGTACCTGCACGTGCCCTTCTGCCGGAAGCGGTGTCACTTTTGCTATTTCCGCGTGTACACGGACAAGAACGCGAACGAGGTCGTCCAGTATCTGGACACCCTCGTCCGGGAATGGGAGCTGTACGCACGCCGGCCGGCTATCGAAGGCCGCCCGCTGAACTTCGTCTACTTCGGCGGCGGCACGCCCTCGTTCCTGTCGACGGCGCAGCTGCAGGGGCTGGTCGCACAGCTGAAGGCGATTACTTCCTGGGACCGCGCCGAAGAGGTCACCTTCGAGTGCGAGCCCGGAACGCTCACCGAGAGCAAGCTCGCGGTCATTCGCGACCTCGGTGTGACACGCCTCAGCCTCGGCGTCGAGAATTTCAGCGACGAGGTGCTCGAACTGAACGGCCGAGCGCACCGGTCGCCGGAGATCTTCCGCGCCTACGAGCAGGCGCGCACCCTCGGGTTTCCCCAGATCAACATCGATCTCATCGCCGGCATGCTCGGCGAGACCGGCGAGAACTGGCACGACTCGGTCAGCAAGACGGTGGCGCTGCAACCTGACAGCGTGACGATCTATCAGATGGAGCTGCCCTTCAACACGACCATCAGCCGCGACCTGCTGAATCACGAAGGCCGGTTCACACACACCGTCGCCGACTGGGCGACGAAACGGCAGTGGACGCAGGAAGCCTTCGAGGCCCTCGAGGCGGCCGGGTACCACATCGGCAGCGCCTACACGGCGACCCGGGATCCACAGCGCACGAAGTTCATCTATCGCGATCGCCTGTGGCAAGGCGCCGACATGGCCGGACTGGGTGTCGCGTCGTTCGGGCACATCAACGGCGTGCACATGCAGAACGTCGATACCTGGGAGCGCTACAACACGACGGTCTTCGCCGGACACATTCCGTTGAGCCGTGCCTACCGCCCGAGCCAGGAAGAGCGAATGATTCGCGAGCTCGTCCTGCAGCTCAAGCTCGGGTCCATTAGACCCGCGTACTTCCGGGACAAGTACGACGTCGAGATCCTCGATACGTTTCGCGGCCAACTCGCGTCGCTCGCCGACGAGGGCTATCTGGACGCGGCGAACGCAGATATCGTTTCGCTCACGCGACCGGGCCTGCTCCGCGTCGACACGTTGCTCCCGCGCTTCTTCCGCCCGGAACACCGCGGCATCCGCTACACCTAGTCCTCCCGCGCCAGGACCTCCATGCCCGCCTCCCGTTCCCTACAGGTTCACCGGGAAAGCGATCGACTCGCAGCCGGACGCGGACTGCTCTACCCGATGGATGCGCTCTACAAGCATGCCGGGATGGTGGCACCAGTCGCGAAGCCGACGACCGCCGAACGCATTCCGTCGCCCTGCCGCAACTTGCTCGTCCAGCAAAGCGGCATGACGTCGGCCCTCGAACGGCACTTCGGCGGCGCCATAGCGGTTCGGGTCTTGACCAGCTATACGAGAGGTCGCTGGTATTTCCGTCGGGTGCTTCTCGTGTTGCAGGAGAGCGGCCGGCCGGTGGCCATGGGCGCGGCCAGGCTCAATCTCGATTTCTTCAGCGCACGGGTCCGTGCCCGCATCCTGAGCGAGCAGGTGCCGCTCGGGCGCATCTTTGTGGAAGCGGAGGTGCAGTACCACAGCCGCCCGACGGCGTTCGTGCAGGTCACGCCGGCGGCCGACATGATGGGATTCTTCTGGATGCGCGACATGCAGCCGCTCTATGGACGACGGACCCAGGTCACGGTTCATGGCAAACGGGTCGGGGACATTGTCGAAATCCTCCCGCTGCTCTGAGCACCGGATCCGGCGGCGGGTTCAGTTCCACGAGACTGACGCTGCCGGCATCGTGCACTTCAGCTGTTTCTTCCGCTACATGGAAGAGGCCGAGCATGCCCTGTGGCGTGCCGCCGGCCTCAGCATCGTGCGCAGCGCCGGCGGCTTGGGGTTTCCGCGCGTCGCGGCCAATTTCGAATTCCATCGGCCCTTGCGCTTCGAAGACGAGTTCGACATCTCCATCCAGATCGTGGCGATCAAGAAAAAAAGCATCGGGTACGCGTGCTCGATCACGCGCGGAGACGAGCGCGTCGCGACGGGCACGCTGACCATCGTGTGCGTCAGCCGTGCGCCCGGGGGCGAGATGAAGGCCGCACCGATTCCGGCGGAGATCGCCGATCGGTTCGAAGTCGCTGCTGTCGGCGACGTGACGTAGATGGCCACTCTCGACCAACTCGATCGGCGGGAGCTGTCCGCTCGCCAGGGCGAGCGCCTGACGGCGCTCATCTCCCGAATCTACGGACGCAATGCGTTCTATACCCGCAAGCTGGATGAGGCCGGCGTCCGCGTGGACGCGCTGCGGCTTCCCGACGATCTGTCGAAGCTGCCGATCACGACCAAGGCGCAATTGATTGCCGATCAGGCGGCGTCGCCGCCGTGGGGATCGGCCCTCACCGAACCGATCGAGCGCTACACCCGATACTGTCAGACCTCGGCGACGTCGGGCCGGCCGTTGCGTTGGATCGACACGAACGAGAGCTGGCAGTGGATGCTCGACTGCTGGAAGACCGTTTACCATGCCGCCGGCGTTCGCGCCGGTGATCGGGTGTTCTTTCCGTTCTCATTCGGTCCGTTCCTGGGGTTCTGGACTGGATTCGAAGCCGGCTGCCAGCTGGGCCTTCACTGTGTGCCCGGTGGCGGCATGTCGAGTCAGCAGCGCCTGGCGATCATCGAGAGCATCGGCGTGACCGTCGTCTGCTGCACGCCGACCTATGCGCTGCGCCTCGCCGAAGTCGCGGCCGCGCATGGATCCGGGCCGGCACTTGCCGACAGTCGGGTCAGGCTTCTCATCGTCGCCGGCGAACCGGGGGGCAACATTCCGGGTACGCGCGAGCGAATCGAGTCGTTGTGGGGCGCGCGGGTCATCGATCACCACGGGGCGACCGAAGTTGGACCGCTCAGCTTCGAATGCATCGAAGGCCCGGGCTTCCTTCATCTGAACGAGGCCGAGTACATTTGCGAAGTGCTGAGCCCGACGTCCGATGCGGCTGTGTCCGACGGCGAGAAAGGCGAGCTCGTGGTCACGAATCTGGGCCGCACGGCGAGCCCGGTCATCCGCTATCGGACCGGCGATCTGGTCGTCCGGCGGCTGGAGCCCTGCGCGTGTGGCCGCACGTGGGCGCGGGTCGAAGGCGGCGTGCTGGCCCGGGTCGACGACATGGTCGCCATCCGGGGCGTCAACGTCTATCCGGCGAGCATCGAATCCGTCGTGCGACGCTTCGCCGATGTCGGTGAATTTCGATCCACGGTGTCATGGACCGGGTCGATGCGCGCGCTGACCCTGGACATCGAGGCGCTGCCCGGAACTGCTGACGCCGACGGCCTCGCCGCTCGCGTCGCTCACGAACTGCGCGTGGCGCTGGGGCTGAACGTCCCGGTGCGGCTGGTCGAGGCCGGGAGCCTGCCTCGGTTCGAGATGAAGGCCCGCCGCTTCACAGTCGAGGATTAGAGAGGATTCGCCGCGCATGTCACACCCGATCCGAACAAACCCCGACGTGATCGTCATCGGTGGCGGTCCGGCCGGGTCGACGGTTTCGACGCTGCTCGCGCAAGGCGGCTGTCAGGTCGAGCTTTTCGAGCGGGAGCGCTTCCCGCGGTTCCACATCGGCGAGTCGCTCATCCCGGAAACCTACTGGGTGTTGAAGCGGCTGAACATGCTGCCCAAGATGCAGCGCAGCCACTTCGTCAAGAAGTACAGCGTGCAATTTGTCAGCTCCAGCGGCAGGAATTCGGCGCCGTTCTACTTCTGGGACAACAAGCCGCACGAATGCTCGCAGACCTGGCAGGTCGTACGCAGCGAGTTCGATCTGCTCATGCTCGAGAACGCCCGCGAGCATGGCGTCCACGCGCACGAAGGCGTCCGCGTGCACGATGTGCTGTTCGAGGGCGACCGGGCGGTGGGCGTCAGCATCAAGGATCCCGATGGGGGCTTCCGGGAGATCCGGGCCCGTGTGGTCGTCGACGCCAGCGGGCAGAACGGACTGTTGATGAACAAGCTGCGCCTGCGCGTCTGGGATCCGACGCTGAACAAGGGGGCGATCTGGACTTACTGGGAGGGCGCCAGACGCGACACCGGACGTGACGAAGGCGCGACGCTCGTCATACAGACCGGCAGTAAGAACGGCTGGTTCTGGTACATCCCCTTGCACAACGACGTGGTCAGCGTCGGCGTGGTCGGGCCGTTCGACTATCTCTTCAAAGGGCGTGACGGCTACGCCCAAACCTACGAGGAAGAGGTCGCAAGCTGTCCTGGGGTCCAGGAGCGTGTGGCCCAGGCGCGCCGGGTCACGGGCCATTTTGCCACCAAGGATTACTCGTACCGCTCGACGCGCGTCTCCGGAGACGGGTGGGTGCTGGTCGGCGACGCCTTCGGCTTCCTCGATCCCTTGTATTCGTCAGGGGTGCTGCTGGCGCTCAAGTCGGGGCAACTCGCGGCGGACGCGATCATCGACGGCCTCGCGGCGGGGGACACTTCAGCGGCGCAGCTGGGCAAGTGGGGCCAGGTGTTCAACGAAGGCGTGGACCGCATGCGGCGCCTGGTTTGCGAGTATTACGATGGCTTCAACTTCGGCAGCATGGTTCGCCGCTACCCCGAGCATCGCGGAACGTTGACCGACCTCCTCATCGGCGACCTGTTCACCAGTCGCGTGGACCAGGTCTGGGGGCCGCTCGAATCGCTGTATCCAGAAGGCAAGAAGCCGATTCCGATGTGGCATGCAGGCACGCCCGCTCACCTCGCAGCCGAAAAGCACAACGAGCTCACGCTTCCCGAAGGACGAAAGCCCTGAAATCGCTGGCTGCCGGTCGCGGGTCGTTGGTTGTCAATCAAGGGTGGGCGCCGCTCGCCTACGGGCTGATGCTCGCCGCCACCGTCGCGCTGTTCTTCGTCATCCGGTATTTCGGCGAGGGACTCGCGGCGCTGCCCGCGTCTGCGCCCCCGATGGCGAACGGCCGCACGGCCACGCCGGACACCATGTGGCATCTGCTGCTGGCGCTGACCGCGGTCGTCGTCGCCGGCCAGGCGCTCGGCCGCGTGTTCCGGACATTCCAGCAGCCAGTCGTCATCGGACAGGTCATCGCCGGCATTCTTCTCGGCCCGTCGTTTCTCGGACGCATTTCTCCGCAAGCCATGCAGTACGTGCTGCCGGCAGAAGTCGCGCCTTTCCTCGGACTGCTGGCACAGCTCGGCGTCATCTTCTACATGTTTCTGGTCGGTCTGGATCTGGATGCCGAGCTCCTGCGCGGCCAGTTCCGCGCCACGGCATGGACGTCTCACGCCAGCATCGCGCTCCCCTTCACGCTCGGTTCGGCGCTCGCCTTGTACCTCTATCCGCTGCTGTCGCCGAGCCAGGTTCCGTTCACGCACTTCGCGCTTTTCCTCGGCGTCGCCATGTCGATCACGGCCTTCCCCGTTCTGGCGCGGATTCTCTCCGAACGAGCCATGACGAACACCCGGCTGGGGGCTCTCGCCCTCACCTGCGCTGCGGTCGACGATGTGACTGCGTGGTGCCTGTTGGCGTTCGTCGTGGGAGTGGTGAGCGCCACAGCAGGCGGCGCGCTGTCCGTGGGGCTGCTAACGGCCGGCTTCATCGCGTTCATGTTCATCGTGGTGCGGCCGGCCTTCCACCGGCTGGCTCCGGCGAGCGGCGGGGCGGCGCCCTCGCGCGGCTTGTTGGCGGCGACACTCACATCGGTGCTCGTGGCGGCGCTGGTCACCGAAGCGATTGGCGTGCACGCCATCTTCGGCGCGTTCCTGCTTGGCGCGGTGATTCCGCGGGACAGCGCGCTGGCCCGGACGTTGATTCAAAGCCTCGAGGACCTGGTGACGGTGTTGATCCTTCCGGCGTTCTTTGCGTTCACCGGCATGCGGACCGAGATCAGCCTCGTCTCCGGCGTATTCGAGTGGGCGATCGTCGCGCTCATCATTGTCGTGGCGACCGCCGGCAAGTTCGGCGGCACGCTCGTCGCGGCGCGCTGGAGCGGCCTCGACTGGCGCTACGCGGCGGGACTCGGCATTCTCATGAACACACGGGGCCTCATGGAGCTCATCGTGCTGAACGTCGGACTCGATCTCGGCGTGGTCTCGCCGACGCTATTCACGATGTTGGTGCTGATGGCCCTGGCCACCACGATCGCGACGACACCCATCCTGCGGCGCCTGTTTCCAACCAATCCGCTGTGAGCGACGCTTTCCGGGTATCCTAAGCCGCCGCCTCAAAAACAGTTCTTCCGTGGACGTTGAGTGATGACCAAGACACCGAACGCGACTTTTTCGAGAGCAAGCTTGGCCGCGCTCGCTATGGCCCTTCTGGCGCAGGCGGCGGTCAGCGCGCAGGCGCCCGAGCCGCTGCGGATCACAGTTCCGCCGGTGGTCGTCACGGCTCAAAAAGAGCCGGCCGACCCGCAGAAACTCCCGATCAGCATCACGACGGTCGGCAGCGACACATTGGCCGGTGAGAATCTGACGTCCATCAGCGACGCCGGCATCTTCGCGCCGAATACGTTCTTCTCGGATTTCCAGGCGCGCAAGCTCAGTTTCCCGCACTTCCGCGGCCTCAGCTCGGGGCCGGGCAATCCAGCAATCACGACGTACGTCGACGGCGTGCCGATGCTTCACACTAACGCCTCGAGCGTCGAGCTGGTGGACGTGGAGCAGGTCGAATTCGTCCGCGGCGGGCAGAGCGCGCTCTTCGGGCGGAACGCCCTCGGCGGCATCGTCAATGTCTCGAGCACGCGTCCATCGCTGAGCAAGTGGACCGGGACGGCTTCGGCGCCGATTGGCAACTACGACTCGGTCGAGGTCCGCGGCAATGTCTCGGGCCCGGTGAGCGCGACGAGCGCCATCAGCATCGCTGCCGGCCGAAGCCTTCGCGACGGGTTCACGACCAACGACTTGTACGGCACCGACATCGACAACCGCGACAACATCTTCGGCAAGGCCCAGCTGCTGTGGACTCCTGCGGCCAACTGGGAAACGCGATTCATCGTCGGTGGCGAGCGCGCGCGCGATGGCGATTACGCACTGACGGATCTGAACAGCCTCGAGGCCAACCCGTTTCACACGCAGCGCGACTTCATCGGCTCGACGGATCGCGACCTGGTCTCGGGTACCTTCCTGGCCCGCCACACCGGCACTCGCCTCACGTTTTCCTCGATCACCGGCGTGGTGCATTGGCGTACCAAGGACCAGACCGATCTCGACTACTCGCCGCTGCCGCTGATCATTCGCGACAACGCCGAAGACGCGACGCAGTTCACGCAGGAAGTGCGTATGGCTTCGGCGGCCACGCCGATCCGCCTGTCTGACGTGGCAACACTGCGATGGCAGGGCGGCGTGTTTTTCTTCAGCCAGGGATACGATCAGGATGCCGTCAACACGTATTCGCCATTCGTGTTCTCGCAGTTCGTGCCGACGCCGGTGCAGCAGCACTCGCCGACAGCGGCGCTCGACGATGCTGGCGTCGGCATCTACGGACAGGCCACACTCACGCTTCGCGAGCGGATGGACGTGACGCTCGGCGCACGCTTCGATCACGAAAGCAAGGAAGCCGTCCTCGACACGTACCTGGTGCCGGCGCTCTTCCCGTCGAATCACGTCGTCGGAGACCGCGGCTTCTCGAACGTCTCGCCACAAATCTCCGCGGCCTACCGCCTCCGTCCGGATCGCATGCTGTACGCCTCGCTCGGCAGCGGATACAAAGCCGGCGGCTTCAACCCGGCGTCGCCGCCAGGCGCCGAGTCGTTCGACGAGGAACACACCATTCAGGTCGAAGGCGGCATCAAGACGTCGTGGGCGGGCGGTCGCCTCCTCGCCAACGCCGCGGTCTTCTATATCGACTGGGACGATATGCAGTTGAACCTGCCCAACCCGCAGGTGCCGGCGCAGTTCTACGTGGCCAACGTCGGCAGCGCGCGCAGCGCCGGCTTCGAGGCCGAGTTGACCGGCCGCGCCGCCGAGGGCCTCGAGATCTTCGGCGTCTTGGGCGTGACGGATGGCCAGTTCAAGGACGGCAGCGTGTCGAGCGGTGTGAACGTCGCCGGCAACGACTTGCCGAGCACCCCAGGTTACACGGCGACGTTCGGCGCCAGGTACCGCCGTGACGTGGCAGGCAACCTGGCGGTCTATGGCCGCGGCGAAGTGGCGCTCGTCGGCTCGTACGAGTACGACGATGCGAACACGGCGGGACAGGACGCCTACTCACTGACCAACGCGCGCGCGGGCGTGCAGCGCGGACCGATCTTCGTGGAGGGGTGGATTCGGAACGCCTTCGACACGCGCTACATCCCGATTGCTTTCGCCTATCCAGGCTTGGCGCCGTCGGGATTCGTCGGCGAGATGGGCCGACCGCGTACCTACGGCATCAACTTCGGGGTGCAGTTCTAGGCCACCGGAGGCTCGGGACTCGGAGCTAGGGCTGGAGTTCGAGTGCTAGGGGCCATTGCCGGGGACATCATCGGATCGGTCCACGAATTCAGCGGCACGAAGTCGACGGACTTCGAGCTGTTCGTTCCCGAGTCTCATTTTACGGATGACACCGTGCTGGCCACAGCGGTGGCGGATTGTCTTCTGCACGGGCTCGACTACGCTGACACGTTCCATCGCTACTTCGTCGCCTATCCGAACGCAGGCTACGGACTTCGCTTTCTCGAATGGGGT
The DNA here is from genome assembly GCA_046734915.1 of Acidobacteriota bacterium. Taxonomy (GTDB): domain Bacteria; phylum Acidobacteriota; class Vicinamibacteria; order Vicinamibacterales; family CAVVIG01; genus VFZL01. The sequence continues at coordinate 12,233 of JBKPSC010000302.1, forward strand.
ACCGGCAATGACCGCCGGCCGTACAACAGCTACGGGAACGGATCGGCAATGAGGGTGCCGGCCGTTGGCTACGCCTTCGAGACCATGGAGGCCGTTCTCGCAGAAGCGGAGCGGAGCGCTGCGGTGACTCACAATCATCCGGAAGGAGTCAAAGGCGCTCAGGCCACCGCGGCGGCGGTCTTCATGGCCAGGTGCGGCGAGACAAAGCGCGGGATGAAGAAGCGGCTCGAAGCGACGTTTGGCTACGACTTGAGTCCCGCGCTCGACGACCTTCGCCCTGCCTACCGGTTCGATGAGTCTTGTCAGCGAACGGTGCCGGCGGCGCTGATTGCCGTTCTCGAATCACACGATTACGAAGACGCCGTGCGCAAGGCGATCTCTCTCGGTGGCGATGCCGACACGCTCGCCTGCATCACCGGCGCTGTCGCCGAGGCGCACTATGGTGGCGTTCCCCTACATATCGCCACTGCCGCCTTGAATGCCCTCGATGTTCGACTGCGCTCGGTCGTGCTCGGCTTCTGCGAGCGCTACGACCTGCCTGGCGAGCTGCGCCAGGGGCGGTAGAATGACCCCACTCGAACGCGTCGTTCCGATGGTGCCGGGGAAGGACATCCACATCATGAAGCGCCAGTCGTTTGGAAAGAGAGCCTTGATCGGCCTGACGGCGACAGCCTGCGCGGCTGCGATGGCGGCTTCGATGCTCGGCGCCGCCGGGCAAACGGGAAAGGCCACCGACTGGAAGGACTGGGGTGGCGACGCAGCCCGCACCCACTTCTCGCCACTCACCCAGATCACCGCGGCCAATGTTTCGCAGCTGAAGCCCGCGTGGGTTTGGGACCCGGGCACATTCGGTCGCTCCTGGCAGATCACGCCGCTCCTCATCGATGGCCTGCTGATCGTGTCCGAAGCCAACACCAGCGATGTTGTCGCGCTGGAGCCCGAGTCCGGCACGGAAATCTGGCGTCACAAGGCGCCCACCGGCCGGTTGGATCGGCGCGGGTTCGCTTACTGGGCCGGCGACGGCAAGATGAAGCCGCGGATCGTGGCACTGTGGGGCCGCAACATGTACGGCCTGAATCCGAAGACCGGTGAGCTCTCCACCGACTGGCCGACCACCGGCTACGACATCGGCCTGCCGAACCCCGCCGATCCGAAAGGCGGCGGTGGGGTGTGGGCGGCTTCGCCGCCGATCATCTACAAGAATCTCATCGTCGTCTCGGGTGCCTCTGGCTTCCTGCCGGTACCGGCGCAACCTGCCGACCCCCATGCCATCGACCTGCGCACCGGCAAGCTGGTATGGACGACCCGTCTGATTCCCGGTCCCGGCCAGCCTGGCGCGGACAGCTGGGGCCCCGACACGCAGAATGTCGTGGGCAGCGGCACCTGGGGCATCATGGCGCTCGACGAGAAGACCGGCACCGTCTACACCCCGACCGACTCTGGCAGTCCCGATCTGGTGGGCATCTGGCGTCCCGGCGCCAACATCGGCGCCAACTCCACCTTCGCGCTCGATGCCATGACCGGCAAGATCAAGTGGGGGTTCCAGAACCATCATCACGACATCTTCGACCAGGACACGATGGCGGCGCCCGTGCCCGTCGAAATCACCAAGGACGGCAGGAAGGTCAAAGTCATCGTCCAGACCACCAAGCAAGGCATGATGTGGATCATCGACGAGAAGAGCGGCAAGCCGTTGCATCCGTTCGAGGAGAGACCCGTGCCGAAGAGCGATGTGCCGGGCGAGCTGTCGTCTCCCACACAGCCCTTCACCCTC